>JBDLHX010000012.1:0-40113 GCA_039715165.1 Actinomycetota bacterium | reverse complement strand
TCGGCGGCACGAGGCGTCGGGTCGGCCGTGTCTGCTCTTCCACATCGAGAAGTGCGCGGGACCCTGCGTCGGTGAAGTCGAGCCGGACGACTACGGCGCGATGGTCGACGGGATGGCGGCATTCTTCGGCGGCGGCTCCGCCGCGATCACAGAGCGTCTCGAAGGCGAGATGCGAGCAGCAGCTAGCGACCTCGACTACGAGCGCGCGGCGAGGATTCGTGACCAGCTCGCCGCCGTCGGCAAGGCAATGGAACGCCAGGAGCTCGTCACCGATCGGCCGGACGAGTTCGACGTCCTTGCTCTCGCAACTGACGAGCTCGAGGTCGTGCTCGTCGTGCTCAACGTGCGGCGCGGTCGTATCACCGGCCGTACCACGACCGTCGTCGACCGTGTCGAAGAGGTGGACACGGCGACGCTCATGGGCATCCTCTTGACGGGCCTCTACGGTCGAGAGCGCCCGCCCAAGGAGGTCCTCGTCGGCGAACTTCCAGACGATCCAGATCTCCTCACGGCTTGGCTGAGGGAGCGTCGAGGAGGCGCCGTATCGCTGCGGGTGCCGAAGCGAGGGGCGAAGCGCCGGATTCTCGAGACGGCCGCCGACAACGCCGCCCAGGAGTTCAACCGGCACCGCCTCAAGCGTCACTCCGACCACAACGCGAGAGCCAAGGCGCTCAACGACCTGCAACAGGAGCTCGACCTTCCCCACGCGCCGCTCAGGATCGAGTGCTACGACATCTCGACCATCCAGGGGACGAACACCGTCGCGTCCATGGTCGTCTTCGAGGATGGCCTTCCGAAGAAGAGCGACTACCGGCGCTTCAAGATCCGCACGCTCGACGGTCAGGACGACTTCGCCGCGATGGAGGAAGTCATCCGGCGCCGCCTCTCCGCCTACCTCGCGGAGCGGGACCGTCCCGTCGACGAGCGCGGCAAGTTCGCATACCCGCCGTCGCTCATCGTGGTCGACGGGGGAGCGGGCCAGCTCGGTCGTGCGGTTGCCGTCGTCAACGAACTCGGACTCGACATCCCAGCAGTCGGGCTCGCGAAGCGCCTCGAAGAGGTCTACGTCCCCGGCGAGGCTGAACCGGTCACGATCCCGAAAGGCCGTGAGTCGCTCTATCTCCTTCAACGCATACGCGATGAGGCCCACCGGTTCGCGATCACCTACCACCGCCAGCTTCGCGGCAAGCGAATGGTCGATTCCGTCCTCGACGACGTGCCGGGAATCGGAGAGAAGCGCAAGCAGCAGCTGATCCGCCGATTCGGCTCCCTCAAACGCATTCGGGGAGCATCGAAAGCTGAGCTGGAAGAGGTCCTACCCGATAGGGTGGCGGCAACGCTCTGGGAGAGCCTCCATGGATGAAGCGCAACGGTTCGAACCACACGTCGTCGTCATCACCGGCATGGCCGGTGCAGGCCGGTCACACGCCGCAAACGTCCTCGAAGACCTGGAGTACTTCGTCGTCGACAACCTCCCCGCCGACCTCATCGTCGACGTGGTCCAACGATCCGGCGTCGGGGACGAGTCGCGCGACCGCTTCGCGGTCGTCGTCGACACACGCGGGGGAGTGACCGCCGATCAACTCTCTGAGGCAGTCAAGCTGTTGAGACAGCTCGGATTGCGGACGACCGTTCTGTTCTTGGACGCGGACGACCGCGTCCTCGTGCGGAGGTTCGAGGAGTCCCGGCGCCCCCACCCCATGGCCGCCGCGACGCTGGGAGAATCGATCGCCCTCGAGCGGGACAACATGCTCGAGATCCGGGCACTCGCCGACGTGATCGCGGACACGACCGAGCTGAACGTTCACCAGCTTGCGGAGCGACTACGGAGTGCTTTCGCCAGGGGGCTCCCGGAACGCCGTCTCCAGATCGACGTCACATCATTCGGGTTCAAACGAGGCGTGCCACGAGTCGTCGACCTCCTCTTCGACGCCAGGTTCCTCCCGAACCCCCATTGGGTGCCCGAGCTGCGGGGACTCACCGGGATCGACGCTGCGGTTCGCGACTACGTGTTCTCCCACCACGAGGCGGAGGAGTTCCTCGCCAAAGTCGTCGATCTCCTCGACTTCCTCATCCCCGAGTACGAGCGCGAAGGGAAGGCCTATCTCACCATCAGCGTCGGCTGCACCGGCGGACGTCACCGGTCCGTCGCTCTCGCTGAGGCGATCGGCGCCCATCTCCGCGAAGGAGAGCACACGGTGACCGTCCACCACCGGGACGCGGGCGTGGGAGAGCAGGATGCCCACCAGCACTGACGCCGAAGCGCTCCTCCAAGCGCTCGACCTCAACCGCTCCGGTCCGAAGGTCGTCGCCATCGGCGGTGGCAAGGGCCTGGCAAGGGCGCTGCAGGCGATCCGCTCCTACGCGGGGACCATCGACGCGATCGTGACGGTCGCCGACGACGGAGGATCCTCCGGGCGCCTCGCACCGCACATGGACATCCCGCCTCCAGGTGACATCAGGAAGTCGCTGCTGGCCCTGACGCCGGATGACTCCGTGTGGCGCCGTCTCTACGAGTACCGCTTCGAGGAGGCCGACGTTCGGGGCCACTCCCTCGGCAATCTCATCATCGCCGCTCTCGCGGAGTTAGAAGGGTCCTTCGAGGGGGCGCTCCGATCATCCGAACGGCTCCTCGGTGCGCTCGGCTCGGTCATCCCCGCATCTCCCCTCCACCTGGAGCTCTCCGCCGACATCGACGGAGTCGAGGTGAGGGGCCAGGTGAACGTCTCGCTCGCACGCGGAGCGGTCAGCGCCGTTCGCGTCCTGCCGAAGGACGCGGCAGCGAGCGAGCGTGCCGTCGACGTGATCGAGGCGGCCGATCAGATCGTGGTCGGTCCGGGGAGTCTCTACACCTCGCTCGTCGCGGCAATGGTCGTGCCGGGAATCACCGAAGCCGTCAATCGATCGAGCGCTTCGCTCGTCTACGTCACCAACACCGTGACCCAGGACGGGGAGACCCTCGGCATGGATGCCGTCGACCACCTCGAGGCGCTCATCCGCCTTACGGGTGTGCGCCCACCCAGTGCTATCGTCGCGTCAGACTCCCCGGTGCTCGTCGAACCGCCCCTGGAAGCGGTCGGGATCGACGCAGAGGCCGCCGCAACCTACGGCGCGGACCTCGTGACCGCGGACCTGCTGGACGAAGCCGGCGGGCGCCCGTGCCACGATCCGACCCGACTCGGTGCCGTGCTCCGGGGACTCGTGTAGACACAACCGAAGCTCCAACGGAAAGGCCATCATGCGAGTAGCCATCAACGGTTTCGGCCGCATCGGACGCAACGTCCTCCGCGCTGCCAAGGGCGGGGACGCTCTCGGCAACCTCAAGGAAACGCTCTCCGGCGTCGAACTCTCCGACCTCGACAGCGTCGCAGGGCTCCTGACGAAGATGAAGACCGACATCCTCGGGATCGATATCGTCGCGATCAACGATCTCTCCGACGCGTCGATGCTCGCCTATCTCTTCGAGCACGATTCGGCGCACGGCACATACAAGGGCTCCGTCGTCCTCGACGGTGACGAACTCGTCGTCGACGGCGATCGCATCAAGGTGTTCGCAGAGCGTGACCCGGCCGCCCTGCCGTGGGGTGAGCTCGGGGTCGATGTCGTGATCGAGTCGACCGGCGTATTCCGCACCCACGAAGCCGCCTCGAAGCATCTCGAAGCCGGAGCGAAGTGGGTCATCGTCTCCGCCCCAATGGGCGACCCGGACTACTCCGTCGTGCTCGGAGTGAACGACGACGGTCTCGATCCGGAGAAGCACAAGATCATCTCGAACGCGTCGTGCACGACGAACTGTCTCGCACCGATGGTGAAGGTTCTCAACGACACGTTCGAGGTCGAGTCCGGCATGTTCACCACCGTGCACGCCTACACGAACGACCAGAGCATCCTCGACCTTGTTCACAAGGATCCCCGCCGAGCGCGGGCTGCCGCGGTCAACATCATCCCCGCGTCGACCGGGGCGGCGACCGCCGTCGGCAAGGTGATGCCGGAGATGGAGGGCAAGCTCGAGGGCACCGCGCTTCGCGTTCCCGTCGTCGATGGGTCGATCACCGACCTCGTGGTCTCCGTCGATGCGGAGGACGTCTCCGTGGACAAAGTCAATGCCGCCTTCAAGGCCGCTGCTGAAGGACCACTGAAGGGCATCATGAAGTACAGCGAGGGAGACCTCGTCTCGAGCGACATCGTCAGCGACCCGCATTCGGTGATCTTCGACGCGAAGTCGACCATGGTGTCCGAAGAGGGGTTGATCAAGGTGTTCGGCTGGTACGACAACGAGATGGGCTATTCGACCCGTCTCGTCGACCTCGTTCGCCGACTCGGTTGACATGAGCCTCCCCGCGATGGGCGGCCTCGAAGTCGAAGGCAGACGCGTCCTCGTCCGAGCGGACCTCAACGTCCCGCTCGCCGGGGGCGGCGTCGCCGACGACTTCCGGATACGGGCCAGCCTTCCAACGATCGCGGACCTTCTCCGCCGGGGGGCGCGCGTGATCGTCGCCAGCCACCTCGGCCGACCGAAGGGGCCGGACCCTGCGTTCAGCATGGAGCCGGTCACCCGCCGTCTCGGTGAGCTCGGCGGATTCCCAACGATCCAGGCGCCCGGCGTCTTCGGCGATGACGTGGCGGCGGTGATCGAGTCGGCTCCGGAGGAGACGGTCGTCGTCCTGGAGAACACGCGTTTCGAGGCCGGTGAATCGAAGAACGATCCCGCCGTGGCGGACGGACTTGCCGCTCTCGCCGACGTCTTCGTCAACGACGCGTTCGGGACGGCGCACCGATCGCACGCCTCAAACGTCGGAGTAGCGGAGCGCCTGCCGTCGGCGGCGGGTCTGCTGCTTGCCGGTGAGATCGATGCCTTTGCTCGCCTCCTCGGCGAGCCGGAGCGGCCGTACGTCGTCGTCCTGGGCGGAGCGAAGGTCTCCGACAAGCTCGACGTCATCAAGCATCTGCTGCCGAAGGTCGACCTCATGCTCGTCGGCGGCGGGATGTGCTTCACGCTCCTCAAGGCCGGCGGGTACCGGGTCGGTGACTCGCTCGTTGAGGAGTCCATGATCGAAGAGGTTCGGGGAGTGCTCGACGGTCCCGGCGGGGCGAAGATCGTGCTGCCGGATGACCTCGTCGTCGCCGATCGGTTCGCCGAAGACGCCGAGCACCGCATCGTCGCTGGGACGGCGATACCGGACGGAACGATGGGGTTGGATGTGGGACCCGTGACGGTCGGGCGCTTCGGTGATGTCATCGAGGAAGCCGAGAGCGTCTTCTGGAACGGCCCGATGGGCGTCTTCGAATGGGAGGCGTTCAGGAACGGAACCGAAGGCGTTGCGGCCGCAGTCGCATCGTCGAACGGATACACAGTGGTCGGAGGCGGCGACTCTGTCGCGGCAATCCGCCTGCTTGAACGAGACGACGATGTGTCGTTCGTGTCGAGCGGCGGGGGAGCGGGCCTCCAGATGCTCGAAGGCAAGACGCTTCCGGGCATCGCCGCACTCGAGAGATGGAGCTGAGATGCGCAAGGACCTGATCGCCGGCAATTGGAAGATGCACGCAACGCATCTCGAGACGATCCAGATGGTGCAGAAGTTGAGCTACCGGCTCGACCACGGCGACTACCAGCGAGTCGACGTCGTTGTGTGCCCACCGTTCACGTCGTTGCGATCGGCCCAGACGGTGATCGAGACCGACCACCTGTCGATCAACCTCGGAGCGCAGAACGTGCATTGGGAGGAGAAGGGCGCCTACACCGGCGAGATCTCCCCCGGGATGCTCGAGAAGCTCTCGGTGTCGTACGTGATCGTCGGCCACTCGGAGCGGCGTGAGCTGTTCGGCGAAACCGATGCAGATGTGAACCGGAAGGTCCAGGCCGTCTTCGCAGCCGGGATGACGCCGATCCTCTGCGTCGGAGAGACCGAAGAGGAGCGAGAGTCGGGTGTGACCGAGGACAAGGTCGGCGGACAGGTGCACGCCGGGCTCGTCGGGCTCTCGAGCGAGCAGGTTGCCGCTCTCGTCATCGCGTACGAGCCGATTTGGGCAATCGGAACCGGCCGCACGGCCTCTGCCGATGACGCCGGGGCGATGGCCACCTTCATTCGTTCGACGGTCAGCGGGATCGCAGGCGATGCTGCAGAATCGACGAGGATTCTCTACGGGGGGTCGATGAATCCCGGGAACGTTGCGGGACTCATGGCAAAGAACGACATCGACGGTGGTCTCGTCGGCGGAGCGAGCCTCGACCCGGACACGTTTGCATCGGTCATCCGGTACTGGGTGTGAGAGCTGCGCTCGCCCGAGCGTGTGGCGAGTTCACGGTCTCTCGGCGGGTTCCGTGGGAGGATGACGATGGGCTTCGCCCTCACATCGATCGAGTCGTTGATTCGCTGCGTGATCATGACGTGTCTGCCGAGATCGAGATCGACGCGGATCTCCAGGCGGCTCACGTCACGCTGACGGTTGTCGTTGTCGTCGGCGAGGACGAAGTCGGAGAGAGCGTGGCGCGTACAGTGATGGGCGAGGCCATCCGTTCGTCCGCCGGACGGCACGACGGCCTGTTCGGTCAGGGTGAAGAATCGCGTCTCGAGGTCCAGGCCGGCCGCTGGTCTGGTCTGAAGACGCCGAAGTGGGCGCTGCACAATCTGAAGTGCGAGCGCTTCGACGAAGAGTGACAGAGAGCATCGAAGGAGAAGACGCCATGGAAAGCACGATCGTGCTCCTCCGCCACGGCCAGAGCCTGTGGAACCTGGAGAACGTGTTCACCGGATGGACCGACGTCTCGCTCTCGGAGCAGGGCGTCGAAGAGGCCAAGTCCGCCGGGCGCCTCATGGCCGAGGCCGGCCTCATGTTCGACGTGGTCCACACCTCGGTGCTGAGACGAGCGATCGATACGGCGACGCTCGCGCTCGGCGAGATGGAACTCGGGTGGATCCCCGTCGAAAAGCACTGGCGCCTCAACGAGCGCCACTACGGAGCTCTCCAGGGACTCAACAAGCAGCAGACGACGGATGAGCACGGCGCGGAACAGGTGCACGTGTGGCGCCGGTCGTACGACACGCCGCCGCCCGCTCTCGAGATCACCGACGAGCGGCATCCGATCAACGATGCTCGCTATGCGTGGATGCCTCCCGAGCTCGCCCCTGGAACCGAGTGCCTCGCCGACGTCGTCGACCGAATGCTTCCGTACTGGTACGACCGCATCGTGCCCGACGTTCGCGCCGGCAAGCGCGTGCTCGTCGCGGCCCATGGGAACAGCCTGCGCGCGCTCGTGAAGCACCTCGATGGCGTCTCCGACGAGGAGATCACGGATCTCAACATCCCAACCGGCATCCCGCTCGTCTACCGCCTCGACGCCGACCTGCGCCCGATCGAGAGCGGCTATCTCGGGGATCCAGAAGCTGCTGCCGCCGCTGCCGCCGCAGTGGCGAAGCAGGCGGGCACTGTCTGAGGACCGGCCACTGCAGAACGGGTAGAGAGACAAGAGTAGAGAGCAGAGAGACAGGGCCCGGGCGCCCTGCAACGGGTCTCTCTACTTTCTTCTCTCTACTGAGTCCGCAGGAGACCCGGATCCGACCACGACGCTCCAAGAATTGGGAGCCAAAGGTTTGCACTAGGGCGCGGACACCGGCATACTTCCGCGCCACCGGTCCGTTTTGTATGCGGGCCACTGAGAAAGGGTTCCAGGGTTGCTGACCGGATTCGTCGCCGTCATCCAGCTTCTCATCTCACTCGGCCTCATTTTCCTCATCCTGCTTCACGCGGGCCGGGGTGGAGGCGTGTCCGACATGTTCGGCGGTGGTATGAGTAGTGGAAACATCACCGGTTCAACGGTGGTCGAGAGAAATCTCGACCGTCTCACGGTGGTTATGGCCATTCTGTTCGCTATCTCCACGCTCTGGTTGACGTGGCTCATGGCCTAAGTCCCGCGAGGGACTGAGAGTCGCCCGGAATCCAACGCGCTGATACAAGGAGGCAACCTTGACTCGATTGTGGCGTAGCCGCTCGGTCGCTCTGATGGTTCTTCTTCTGGCTTTCGCCCTCGTGGCGGCCGCTTGCTCCTCTGACGAGGGCGGCGAAGAGCCGGCTGACGAAACCACCACGACCACTGAAGCAGCGGTTGAAGAGACCACGACCACTGCGGCGCCTGAGACAACCACCACCACCGAAGCGGAGCTACAGAAGCCGTACGGTGGCGAGGCGATTGTCGCAGACGACCAGGAACCCCCGACCCTCAACTCGTTCGCTCCAGGCGGTGACAACTTCATCGTCTCGATCATCGGACAGGGTTACTTCACGGGTGTCCAGGAGATCGACGGGTTCACGCTCGAATTGATCCCTGAGCTCGTGACGGAGCTCCCGACCGTCGCCAACGGCGGCGTGACGGTGAACGACGACGGCACAATGACCGTCAGGTACACCATCAAGGACGAGGCGATTTGGGAAGACGGGACGCCGATCTCGGGTGACGACTTCATGTTCACCCTCGACACGATCCTCGACCCCGACCTGCCCGTCGACAAGACCACGTATGAGGACATCCTCCTCGACACGGTCGTCGTCGGCGACAAGACGTTCGAGTACACGCTGAGCGCTCCGACCGCTCTCTACGAGTTGATCTTCGGTCTCATCATCCCGAAGCACTCCGTCGAGGGTTCGGACTTCATCGCCGACTGGAACGAGAAGATGTGGGCCTCCGGTGGTCCGTTCATCTTTGACGAGTGGGCCAAGGGTGAGTTCGTGAAGCTCGTCCGTAACGACAACTACTGGAAGACCGATGCCGAGACCGGGCAGCAGCTGCCTTACCTCGACAGCGTGATCTTCAAGTTCATCCCGGAGACCGAGTCGATCATCAATGCCTTCAAGGCTCGTGAGATCGACGTCATTCAGCCTCCGCCGAACACCGAGACCATCGAGACCCTCCAGGCTCTCGAGGCCGAAGGTGCTCGTGTTGAGGTCCTCTCCGGTCCGGTCTGGGAGCACGTGAACTTCCAGTTCGGCGACGGACGCCTCGAGCGCAACGAGAACTCGTGCAACGAGAACCTCGCCATGCGTCAGGCGATCGGTCACACCATTGACAAGCAGCTCCTCGTCGACGAGATTCTCGCCGGCCAGGTTGAGCCGCTCGATTCGTACGTCACGGCGTTCAGCCCGACGCTCTCGCAGGATGCATGGTCGCAGTACAACCATGATCCGGCGGTGGCTGCAGAGCTCTACGCAACGGCGCTCGAAGAGACTGGCACGGACTGCTCCGTCGTCTTCTCCACGACGTCGAACAACGACGCCCGTGTGAAGATGTCTGAGCTGTTCGTTGACATGTTCGCCGCTTCCGGCATCACCTATGAGAACCAGCTCGAGGATTCGCAGCTGTTCTTCGGTGAGACGCTGGACAACGGCAAGTGGGACCTTGGTGAGTGGGCGTGGGTCGGTTCGCCGGGCCTGTCCGGTCTCATCGGCATCCACGACGTGTTCGATCCGGAGGCACCGCCGCCGGACGGCCAGAACTACTACCGCTACGGTTCTGAGGCTGACGGCGCAGTCGCCGACGACGCTTCGGTCCGCTTCGCGGAGGTCCGTGACGAGATGAACCAGACGGTGGACACCGATGAACTCCTCGCCCTCATCAACGAGGCGGAGAACATCATGGCCGACAACGCGATCATGCACCCGCTCTACGCGCGGCTCGTGACCGCTGCTGTCTGGGAGGATGAGATTGCTGGTTTCAAGCACAATCCGACCCAGGCCAGCCACACCTGGAACATCGAAGAGTGGTACCGGGCAGACGCCTAGCACCTATTCGATGTGACGATTGTTCGAGGGGCCCTTCGGGGCCCCTCGAACGCGTCGGGGCCGTTGAGGAATCACGCTCGCGGCGAACGCCTTCGAACAGCTCCGACGGTATAGTTGCGCCGTCCACGAGCAGGAGGCCTTGTTGCTCGCATATATCACTCGTCGCCTTGTCTACGGCTTAGTGACGTTGCTGGCGTTGAGCATGATCGTGTTCAGCTTGCTTCAGGCGTCGGGGGGCGGACCGCTCGATCGGTTGCGACTGAATCCGCGAATGCAGCCGGTCATCGAGCTGCTCACCAAGCAGTGGGGTCTCGACCAGCCCGTGTGGAAGCAGTACGTCACCTGGCTGAAGAACTACGTGACGCCATCTGAGCTCTCGTTCGAGAACGCGTTGCCTCTGCTCGCGATCGTGGTCGCGGCCGGCGCAAGCATCGCGGTCGCAAAGCTCATGAAGTCACACTGGAAGGGTGCGCTCATCCTGCTGGTGTGGGCGCTCGCAGTGTTTGTGATCTTCTCGAACATGACGCTCAAGTTCAACTGGGGCATCTCGTTCCAGGGTGCCGGCGACGTGTGGGACCTCGTGTTCGGCAGGGTCGGCGCGACATTCAGGCTCGGCTTCTCTGCGCTCTTCCTTGCCCTCATGATCGGGGTGCCGCTCGGCATCTACCAGGCGATTCGCCAGTATTCGTTCTTCGACCAACTCGGGACGACGGTCGCTTTCGTCGCCTTCTCCACCCCGATCTTCATCGTGGGTGTCGGCCTCCAGCTCATCCTGGCGCTCTACTTCGAGAAGTGGACCGGCGTGAAGCTCTTCTACGTGACGGGCATGAATAGCCCCCACTACGGGGAGATGACGCTCTTCCAGCAGATCGGGGACACGTTGCAGCACCTCACGCTCCCTGCAATCTCGATTGCCCTCATCTCGCTTGCCGGGTACTCACGGTTCCAGCGGGCGTCGATGCTCGAGGTGCTCCACAGCGACTACCTCCGCACGGCGAAGGCGAAAGGCCTTCCACGGAGCCGCGTGATCGTGAAGCACGCTCTGCGCAACGCGCTCATCCCCGTCGTCACCCTCATCTCGCTCGACATCGCCTTCATGATCGGCGGTGCGATCATCACCGAGACGATCTTCGGTTGGCCCGGCGTTGGACGCCTGTACATCACAGCGATCGGAACGATCGACTATCCGCTCGTCATGGCGATCGTGATGATCATCGGGATCGGGATCGTGATCATGAACGTCGTCGCCGACATCTTGTACGGCGTCATGGATCCGAGGGTGCGCTATGAGTGATACTGAATTCCTCTCCGCAGGAGAAGAGCCGAGCGAGTCAGCGCTGCTGGTCGAGAGCGAGGGCATTGCCGTAGAACCGATCACCCAGTGGGACCTCTTCTGGACCCGCCTCCGCCGCCATCGTCTGGCGATGATCGCTTCCGGCGTGCTTGCACTGCTCGTCCTCGTGGTCGTCTCCGCCCCGGTTTTGCAGGCGGCCGGGTGGATCGACAGCCCGGTCGAGCGCCTCGTGGACGAGGGTGGCCGGACGCTGCGCAACATCCCGCCTCGATTGAGCGACGGCACCGTTCAGATCCTCCCGCCGGGGGCCGAGGCGCATCCGGCGAGTACGAGCGCTCTCTGGTTCGGCTCAGACGACCTCGGCAGAGGCGTCTTCTCACGGGTCATCTACGGCGGTCGTGCCAGCCTCATCGTCGGCTTCGTGACAGGAATGATCGTTGCCCTCTTCGGAACGGTGATGGGGTCGATAGCGGGCTACTACCCGGGAGCGGTCGACCAGTCACTCATGCGGTTCACCGACCTCGTGCTTGGTCTGCCACTGCTTCCCGTGGCAATCGTCGTGGGACGGATCCTGCCGGAGCTCACGTTCTTACCCGGCTGGATCAAGCAGGGACCGATGGGCATCGCGCTGCTCCTTGGTTTCCTCTCGTGGGGAGGCCTTGCGAGGATCGTGCGAGCCGAGTTCCTCTCGTTGAGAGAGAAGGAATTCGTCGAGGCCGCGCGCGCCGCAGGTGCGAGCGATCGCCGCATCGTGTTCCGGCACGCACTGCCGAACGCGATGAGCCCGATCATCGTCCAGACCACACTCATCGTTGGTATCGCCATCGTCATCGAAGCGGCGCTCTCATTCCTCGGCTTCGGTGTTCCGCCGCCGACGCCGACGTGGGGAGCAATGGCCGCCGAGGGCGGACGCCTCGCCGTGCGTGGGTTCTGGTGGGAGCTCGTGTTCTCGGGCTTTGCCCTCGTCACCACAGTGCTGTCGATCAACTTCCTCGGTGACGGTCTGCGTGACGCGCTCGACCCGACGCAGACGATCGAAAGGAAGTAGGGATCACGTGACCGAACCACTGCTCGAAGTCGACGATCTGCGCACGTATTTCACGACGGAAGAGGGCATTGTCCGCGCCGTCGACGGCATCTCGTTCTCGATGCAACCCGGCCAGCGCCTCGGCGTGGTCGGGGAGTCCGGCTCCGGCAAGTCTGTGACGGCGCTCTCCGTGATGGGGCTCATCGAGCCGCCTGCCGGCGAAATCGTCACCGGTCGTCTCATGTTCAAGGGCCGCAACCTGCTCGAGCTCGACGAGGATGAGTTCCAGGAGGTTCGCGGGGGGCAGATCGCGATGATCTTCCAGGATCCCATGACCGCGCTGAACCCGGTCTACACGATCGGCGATCAGCTCATGGAGACGATCCTCCTCCACCAGAACGTGAACCGGTCGGAGGCTCGGGAGATAGCGATCCAGTCGATCGACGATGTGCAGATCCCGAACGCGGCGCAGCGGATGCTCGACTACCCGCACCAGTACTCGGGCGGCATGCGCCAGCGCATCATGATTGCGATGGGGCTCTCCTGCAATCCCGATCTCCTGATCGCCGACGAACCGACGACGGCGCTCGATGTCACGACACAGGCACAGATCATGGATCTCATGCTCCAACTGGCCGAGGACCGGGGCACGGCCGTCATGCTCATCACTCACGACCTCGGTGTTGTCGCCGGGTTCTGTGACGACGTGCACGTCATGTACGCCGGCGGGATCGTGGAGTCGGGGACGGTCGATGACATCTACTACAACCCCCAGCACCCGTATACGTGGGGCCTGCTCGGGTCGATGACTCGCCTCGACGACGTGCAGCAGCACCGCCTCCACTCGGTACGGGGTGCCCCGCCGTCCGTGATCGACCTGCCGCGAGGATGCCGGTTCCGGCCCCGCTGTGATTTCGCGACGGACGTCTGCAGCGAGGTGCTCCCGGCGCTTCGCGGGGTCGGCAACCCCGAGCAGCAGGCCGCGTGTCACCACGCGGAGGAGCTCGATCTCCATGCCGTGACCGCCGACGAGGTCCGGGCAACCGAGGAGGTGGCGACGTGACCGAGGCCGAAGCCGGAGCCGTGATCGACAAGGCAGAAGCAACCGACGCGTCTGAGTTGCCGGACGAGGTCATCCTGCGCGTGAACCACCTCGTGAAGGAGTTCCCCATCACGAAGGGGGTCTTCTTCCGCAAACAGGTGGGCGCGGTGAAGGCCGTTTCCGACATCTCCTTTGAGATCAAGAAGGGCGAGACGCTCGGCTTGGTCGGCGAATCCGGTTGCGGCAAGTCGACCACCGCTCGCTCCATCCTTCGCCTCCTCGAGCCGACCTCCGGCGACGTGTGGTTCCGCATGGAGTCCGAGGACGGTGACGATGAAGTCGTCAACGTCGCGACGGCGAAAAGGGACGTCCTGCGCAAGGTGCGGCGGGACATGCAGATCGTGTTCCAGGATCCTTACGCATCCCTCAACCCCAGGATGACGGTTGCGTCGATCATCGCCGAGCCCCTCCTCGTGCATGGTCAGGGTTCGAAGCAGGAGCGCCTTGACAAGGTCAAGGAGCTCCTCAAGGTCGTCGGCTTGAGCCCCGAGCACGCGAACCGGTATCCCCATGAGTTCTCCGGCGGTCAACGACAGCGGATCGGCGTGGCCCGAGCGCTTGCGCTCAACCCGTCGTTCATGGTGCTCGACGAGCCCGTGTCGGCTCTCGACGTGTCGATTCAGGCCCAGGTCCTCAACCTGATGGACGATCTCCAGGATGAGTTTGGTCTCACCTACCTGTTCATCGCCCACGACCTGTCGGTCGTGCGCCACATCTCGGACAGGGTCGCGGTCATGTACCTCGGCAAGATGGTCGAGATGTCGGGCCGCGACTCGCTGTATGAACGTCCGATGCACCCGTACACCCACGCGTTGCTCTCTGCGGTTCCGATCCCCGACCCGAAGATCGAGGGGAGTCGTCAGCGGCTCATCCTCGAGGGTGACATTCCTTCCCCGGCGAACCCGCCCCCGGGCTGCCGCTTCAACACGCGGTGTCCGAAGGCGGAGGAAGGCATGTGCGACGTGAACGAGCCGGAGTTCCGCGAACTCGAGCCCGGGCACTGGGTCGCCTGCCATTTCCCCGAGGTGAAGCAGGTCTACTAGGACACTGCTTGACCGGCGGTCTTCCTATACTCGCGTTCGCTACGTCGGAGTGGCGGAATTGGTAGACGCGCATGGTTGAGGGCCATGTGGGGGAAACCCCGTGGAAGTTCGAGTCTTCTCTCCGACACCAACAACCCCTTGGGCACCACCCCTTGGGGTTGTTGTTCGTTTCGGACCGATGTGGGTGATACCCGTGCGATACCCGGGAATCCGCGACCGAGTCCAGCCGTTGGCGCGACGGAACGCGAGGGAGGGATCGCATGACGAGCGTCGAGTGGTTTGAGATCGACACGGAGGATCTGACCATCGGTGACGTCAAGGCCGTCACCGTCGGTGGGCGAGGCGTATGCGTTGCCGCCACGGAGGAGGGGATCTCGGCGCTCGACAACCGCTGTCCCCACCAGGGCGGCCCTCTCGGACAGGGGACGATCGAAGACGGCTGGCTCATCTGCCCCTGGCACGGCTACGAGTACCACCCGGTGACGGGGGCGCCTCCAGAGGGATACGACGATGCAGCGACGGTCTTCCCCACGGAGGAACGAGACGGCGCCGTCCATGTCGGACTCCCGAAGGTCGTGTCCCGTCCGAGCCTCATGGACCAGATGATCGACGTGATGGTCGAGTGGGGCGTGGACAGCGTCTTCGGCATGGTGGGTCACTCGAATCTCGGTCTCGCCGACGCCCTCCGTAGGGCGGAGGAAGGCGGGCGGCTGCGATCGTTCGGAATCCGCCACGAAGGAGCGGCCGCTTTCGCCGCATCCGCATACGGCAAGCTCACCGGTCGGCCCGCGGCGTGCTTCTCCATCGCAGGGCCGGGTGCGACCAACCTGATCACCGGCCTGTGGGACGCCAACGTCGACCGAGCGCCGGTTCTCGCCTTGACGGGCCAGGTGGAGACGCAGGTACTCGGTCCGGGCGCCTTCCAAGAGGTGCCCCTCGACGCGACCTTCGCGGCGGTGTCCGCTTGGAGCCGGACGGTCCTTCGCCCAGACAACGCCACCGAACTCATGGCGCTCGCACTCAAGCACGCCATCGTCGAACGGGGAGTCGGGCACCTCATCCTCCCCGACGAGGTCCAGAACATGGATGGACTGGCCGATCCGCCGTTTCGCCCGGCTGCCGGGCGCCTGGCCGGCACCGTCATCGAGCCGGCCGAGGCGGAGCTGGCGAACGCCGCCGAGATGCTCGCAGGAGCGGATCGGCCCGTGATCGTGGCGGGATACGGAGCAAGGGCGTCCCGGGAGGCGGTGATCCGCCTCGCCGAGCAGATCGACGCGCCCGTGATCACGACGTTCAAAGCGAAGGGACTCATCGGCGACGACCATCCGCTTGCGTGCGGGACGCTCGGTCGATCGGGCACGCGCGTGGCCGCTGCGACGATGAGCCACGCCGACGTTCTCCTCGTGCTCGGCGCTTCGTTCTCGAAGCACACCGGCATCTCGGAGAAGAAACGGACGATTCAGGTCGACCTCGATCGTCTGTCCCTCGGGAAGTTTCATCCGGTTGACCTGCCGATATGGGCGGAGATCGGCGCCTTCATCGAGCGGCTTTCGGCAAGGCTCGATGACATGGACCGTCCCGATGTGCGCAGCGGCGTGGCGAAGCGATGGAACCAGTGGAGAGGAGAGAAGCGCCGTCGGGCAGGTCTCGTCGACGAGCGCGGGTGGATGCATCCCGCTCAGATCTTCGAAGTCCTCGGCAGCCTGACTCCCGAGGACGCGGTGATTGCCGTCGATGTCGGCAATAACACCTACGCGTTCGGTCACTACTTCGAGTCCAAGGGCGGACAAGACGTGCTCATGTCCGGCTATCTGGGGTCGATCGGGTTCGCCCTCCCGGCAGCAATGGGGGCGTACGCGGCGACGAAGGGGGAGCGTCCCATTCTCTCGATCTCCGGCGACGGCGGGCTCGGCCAGTACCTCGCGGAGTTCACCACCGCGGTTCGCTATGAGATGCCGATCGTGCACATTGTGCTGAACAACGATGAACTCGCCAAGATCAGCCGTGAGCAGGTTTCTGCGCTGCGTCCCGTGTGGCAGACGAGCCTCGTGAATCCCGACTTCGCCGCCTACGCGGAACTGTGTGGGGGAGCAGGATTCCGCGTAGAGAATGCGGACGAACTCGAGCCCGCCCTGGCCGCGGCGCTCGCCCGTCGAGATGGCCCGTCGATTGTCGAGGTTCGTACGTCTCCACAGTGGACCTAGAGCACAGAGCGTGACCGAGCAAGATCGGTCTGCGTATCCTTGTGAGGCCCGTCCGAGGACTCGTCGTGCTCCACATCACCCTCTCCGGTGACATCTTCCTGAAGTCCCGCCGCACACAGCCGCGGATGATCAAACGTGTCCTTTCGAGCCTCGCCGTCGCTCTCGAGGAAGCAGGCTGTGACGCGAAGCTGGAGCGCCTGGGGTCACATCGCTTCGCTCTCGATCCCGGGGAGAGAGCGGAGGCGGTTATCGAGAAGGCAAGCCGAGTCTTCGGCGTCGCATCGGTCGATGAGATGCTCGAGCTCGACGCGACCGATCTCGACTCGCTTGCTACAGACGTTGCGCGTCACGCACAGGAGCGAGTGGCGGGGAAGACCTTCGGCGTGCGCGTGAAGCGGCGCGGGAACCACGAATGGCGGTCCTACGATCTCGCAGTGAAGGCGGGAGCGCTTCTCGTCGAGGCCGGCGGCTCGGTCAATCTCGACGATCCCCAGGAGCCGGTTGAGGTCACCGTCCTCGGCGATCGAGCGTTCCTCGTGATCGCCCACCACCGGGGGCCCGGAGGCCTCCCGGTCGGCACGCAGGAACCCGTTCTCTGCCTCATCTCCGGGGGGTTCGACTCCGTAGTGGCTGCCTGGATGATGATGTCGAGAGGGTGCCCGGTCGAGTTCGTTCACTTCACCCTCTCCTGTTCCCAGTCCGACCACGCCATTGCGGTCGCCCGGTCGCTCTGGGAGCGATGGGGTTACGGGACCGACCCGCTCGTTCACGTGGTCGATTTCCAACCGGCGAGAGCCGCCCTCATGGAGCACGTTGACGTGCGCATGCGGCAAGTCGCTCTCAAGGTGCTCATGGTCCGTGCCGCGTCACAGATCGCCCAGGAGCGCGACATCCTCGCTCTCTTGACCGGTGACGCGCTCGGCCAAGTGTCGTCGCAGACACTCCCACACCTCGTCGCGATCTCCGAAGCATCCGACGTTCCGGTGTTGCGGCCCCTCCTCGGTCTCCCGAAGGAGACGATCATCGACTACGCCCGTCGGATCGGCACAGCCGAGATCTCCGCGAGAGCCAGGGAAGTATGCGACCTGTCGGAGGGGAAGCCGGTAGCCACCGGCGCCCGACCCCGTCAGGTTCAGCGGTCGGTCGCCGAAGTGCCCGAGTCGCTCATGGCCGACGCGGTCGCGACGCGAAAGACCTTCCGTCTCAAGGACTGGCTCCCCGGCCTGACGTAGAGCTTGAATTCGAACGAACGCGTAGACTCCGACGAAGCCACTCATGGGGGTTGCATTGTCCAGAATTGCCAGGCCGTTGATCGTCGCCGTCATCCTCGCTATCGGTGTTGGGGCTACGGCCTGTGGCGGGGACTTGGATCTGCCGCAGATATCGACGACCACGGAGGGGGGAGGGTCGACGGAGGCGCCGGAGACGACGCAGGCACCCGAGACGACCCAGGCGCCCGAAACGACGGAAGCGCCGACAACGACCGATGCTTCCGGGGACGATTCCTCTGATGAAGAGGCACCGTGGTGGATTCTCGTGGTTGCCGGGCTCCTGTTCCTCATGTTGATCATCGTGCTCGCCGCATCCGGGCGGAAAAAGGACGTCTACGTTGCGGATAAGGGACCGTCTTGGAAGGAACTCGCGCGCAGCGGCTACGCAGAGTCACGCTGGCTCTTCGACAACCTCACCGACTCGCTTGCGATCTGGCGGGGGAACGCGCAGTACGACAACCTCACGGACGTGGGCACCACGGCGGAGACTGCCAACGCCGAAGCGTGGCAGCAACTGTCGCCCCGCATGACGAGAGCCACCGACCAGCTCTACGCGTTCGAAGCCGCGGCTCCGGATCGCAGATCGGCGGAAACGGCACGTCGCGTCGTGGAGCGGCTCAACGCCACGCGTGTCGCCGTCGATGGACGGGCGGAGGCCCGTTACGCATATCGCGCAGCCGAGGCGGAGGCCGAAGGCCAGCCCGACCGCGCTGCGGTTCTGGCCACGGCGCGTGACCGGGAGCAACGGGCGACGGAGAACCTGCAGTGGAGCCGCCGGGACCTCGCTGAAGCGCTGACCGAGCTCTCTGCGATCACGTAGAGGTTGTCGAGAGTCGTTGAGCAGCGGGGAGCCACGAGAAGTCGGTGTTCCCCCCGGAGATGACGATGCCGATCCGCCGTCCGGCGAATCTGTCGCGCTCCGTGCGCACTGCGGCGAGCGCCGCGGCGCCGGAGGGTTCAACGACGAGCTTGAGCCGGTGGAGGAAGTACAACGCGTTCTCGAGGATGGCGGAGTCGGTGACGCGGATGATGTCGGCGCCGAGCGTGGTGAGGATCGTGAAGGGGCGGGCCCCGATTCCCGTGAGGAGCCCGTCGGCGACCGTTACGGGTGAGGTGACTCCCGGCTGGCGCCGTCCGCTTCGAAGAGAGCGATAGGCGTCGTCCACGGCGAACGGCTCGGCGCCGATGACCTCGATCGGTTCGTCTCGAGAGGACGCCGCTACAGCCGTGCCCGAGAGGAGACCGCCGCCGCCGATAGGGGCGACGATGGCATCGAGGCCGGGGACCTGGTCGAGGAGTTCGAGGGCGGCGGTTCCCTGGCCCGCGATGACGGCGGGGTCGTCGAACGGGTGGACGAGGACGGCACCCGTGCGCTCCCGAACCGCGGCAGCCGCGGAATCGCGCTCGGAGTGATCACACAGCACGACCTCAGCCCCGTACGAGCGCACGGCCTCGACCTTCAGGTTGGGGGCCGATCGTGGCATCACGACCCACGCCGGAAGGTCTCGGATCGACGCCGCGTACGCAACGGCCTGCCCGTGATTTCCGGACGAGTGTGTGACAACGCCACCGGCATCGGAGGGGAGTTGCAGCACGGCGTTCGTCGCGCCGCGAGCCTTGAACGCGCCGACCTTCTGGAGGTTCTCCGCCTTGAAGAAGAGTTCGGCTCCGGTCTCGCCATCGAGTGTTGACGACGTGAAGACCGGTGTTCGGTGGACGTGCGGAGCGATGCGCTTGGCGGCAGCTTCGATGTCCCCGGGGTCAACCGGGAGAATCATGATGGGTCTTCGCTGCCGCTGGGGAGAACAGCGAGAAAGTAGGCACCGAGAGCAAGGGCGGAGAAGGTGTGCCAGAGGCCGTGGAACTGGAAGAGCTCATCGGGGTCGCAGGTCGAGGCACCGGTGCGCCCGAGGACGTTGAAGAGCAGGGAGGCGAGAATCGCCGCGGCCGCGGCGTTGTGCCAAGCGTGCGCGAAGCCCCCGGCCCGTCTCCGCAGGATGTCCGACACGCCGAGCGCCACGATCGACAGTCCCGTGTGGATGTTCGTCGACGTCGGCCACAGCAGGAGCGCTGCGCCGAGGACCACGATGACGGCGACGAAGACAGCGGGGAGAGCCTTGCGGGAGAGATGCGAGGCGGCGGTGAGATTGAGTAACGCAAGGAACCAGAGCGCGGCGAGGAACGAGAGATCGTGAGCGAAGTGGGCAATCGGCGACTGGGGGCCGTGATAGAGGAAGCTGCCGATCCCCGTGCCGACGAGAAGGAGACCAAAGACCGTTGTGAGCGTACGCTCACGATTCCTCGTCGACAGGAGGGATGCGAGGAGGAAGACGCCGACCACGGCGTAGGCGAGGCTCGACCATGCATTGACGGGCTGGATGAGCCATCCAGAGCCAAGGGCCTCGCAATCCCCGGCGCCGAGCGTGCCTGGCAGTGTTTCCATGGGTCAGCAGCGTACAGGCCGACGTGCTCGGGTGGCGCTTCATGGACGAAGCAGGGGGACGGGGCGGAGAGGTGACTACAGAGAGTGGGCACGAAAGAACTAGTTGACCGCGTAGGGTGGCCGCCATAGACTGATCGTCCGCGAGGTTCGGCACGAACGAGGAGGTCGACGATGGACTCGCTGGCAGAGTCGGTCCAAGGACGATCGTTCGAGGTCGCGCGTCGAGGCTACGACCGCAAGCAGGTCGACGAATTCCTCTCTGATATCGCTCCGAAGGTCGCAGCGCTCGAGGGCGAGCTGCGCGAGGCGCTCATCCACCTCCGGGCGGTCGAGCTCCGTCAACGCGGGAATCGCGAAGCGGAAGATTCGGTTGAGTCCGCTTACGTCGCCGCAGCGGAGGCCAAGCACAAGCTCTTGACCGACGCCGAAGGCAAAGCAGCGTCGATCCTGCGCGACGCTGAGATCGAAGCGGCGCAACTCCTCGCAGAGCCACGAGCTGGAGCGGACAAGGCCCGCAAGGACGCCGAGGGGCTCCTCCTCCAGGCCCAGGCACGGCTCGAAACGGTCGAGAAGGAGGCTGCGTCGATCGTGGAAGCTGCCGAAGCGAGACGCTCTGAGGTCGATAGTGAAGTCGAGGCCGAGATGAGTTCCGCTCGAGATGAGGCGGGAGCGATCCGTGACGAGGCAACCCGGGATGCCGAGAGGGCGATCGAGGAGGCGAGCGGCAGCGCAGAAGTCATCATCCAGGAGGCGACGGAGCAGGCCTCCGATGTCTACGAGACCGAGCGTCGCAGAGCCATCGACCGTCTCGCGCAGAGCCGCGACGAATACGAGGAGCTGGCTCGTCGACTTCGAGATCTCAAGGATGCGACCGGGGACATGCTCACGAACGCGCTCCGTGACCACGAAGCGATCCGCGTCGTTCTCGGAGAATCCTCGATCGAGGTCAGCTGAGCGGCTTCGCCGCAGTACTCAGTACTCAGTACCAAGTACTTGGCGCCACGAGCAGAGTGCGCGGTCTGCGGCCTGCTCAGCGCGCTGCGGTAGCTGGTGGGTTCGGTAGCATCGCAAGGGACATGCGCCGGAAGAAGACATCACAACGTTTGCAGCAGATCGATCGCAGGAGCGGTCGCGAGCCCGCGTCGCCCCCGCCCGGCTTCCGGCCATCCATGGAAGACGACGCTGCGGTCTCTTGGCCGGCCTTCATCGCGGGGACCATCCTCATCTTCGTCGTGTTCATCGCGCTGGCCGTGTTCAGCGGGGTTCGCTCCGTCGAGGCCGACATCGAAGAGCGATCTGAACAGGCACTCGAGGCCGCGGGGTTCCCCGAGATCACGGCCGATGCCGCCGGCTACGACGTAGCGTTGAAGGGTCAGTACGTGGAAGGCCAGGACATCGAGAGCGCAGCCCTTGCAGTCGCGCAGCTCGAGGGCGTGAGCGCGGTCGACGCCTCCGGAGTTTGGGAAGTCGAAGCGAAGGAGCTCCTGGAAGTCGAAGTGGTCGGTGATCCGATCGCCTTCGCGTGGACGGGAGACACCGTCACAGTGGCCGGGAATGTCTCCACCGAGGAGCAGCGCAGCTTCCTCGAACAGGGGCTCCTTGCCCTCACGGACTCCAAGAAGAGTGCCCGTTTCGAAGCCGTCGACGCCACCGGCGTCGAAGTGCTCGAGGGCCTCGAGGACGAGAACGAGTGGATCGGGAAGGTCGTCGGCCTCGTCGGAGTGCTTGCGAACCATCTCGACGAGGGCTCGATCACCGTCAACCCGACCGGCGAGGTCGTGACGACCGTCGGAGAGGCAGAGACGAGGCAGGAGAAGCGAGACATCACGGATGCGAGCGAAGAGCTCATCACAGCACTCGGACTGGCAGGATTCGACGTGACGGACGGCGTCCTCGACCCGCCCAAGCCACCGCCGGCGACGAAGCAGGAAGTCGAGGAGCTCGAGCGAACGCTTTCAGAGCTCATCGAAGGGAAAGTCGTTGAGTTCGAGTTCAACAGCGACGAACTCACCGACGTAGGCAAGGCACTGCTGAATGAGATCATCATCGCGCTGCGCGAGTTCCCGAACGTGCCGGTTGAGATCGGCGGGCACGCCGACGCTCAAGGATCTGCCAAGCGGAACCTCGAGCTCTCCCGTAGACGGGCGGAGGCCGTGGTCGTGTACTTCGTCTCCCTGGGAGAGGATCCTGCCCGGTTCGTGGCCATCGGCTACGGTGACACCCTCCCGATAGCCGACAATTCGACAGAAGAGGGCCGAGCGAAGAACCGGCGCATTGAATTCGTCGCGATCGACGAGTCGGAGGGCTAAGTGTTGTACGTCGGATCACAGATCATCATCTGGATCGTGTTTGCCGCGCTCCTCGGCTTCGGCATTGGGTGGATGGCGAAGAGCCGACGCGGCCTGCAGGTCAAGCGCCGAAGACGGTACTGAGCGTCTCCGAACTCGCAGCGTCACCCGCCGCCTATATCGCTCTTCCGCCAGTGGGATCGGCCATGACGGGATCGCGAACCAGGTCCGTCGTCAGAAGGAATGTCGCGATGACGATGACGAGGAGCGAACCACCGACGTAGACGGGGACGACGCCGACCACACCGGCGAGCATTCCGCCGAGCGCCGCGCCGAGTGGGAGTCCGATCCACGCAAGCGTGCGCGATGCGGCGATAACCCTCCCAAGGAGCTCCGGCGGGGTGAGGCGCTGGCGCATCGTCGTGAGAGCAATGTTCACCCACGCCATTCCCGCGAACGTCAGCCCGGCCGGAATGACGGCCCAGAAGGAACCGATGGCAGCGAGCGCCAGGAAACCGCCGCCGACGAAGAACAGGCCGGTGACGTACATCGTGCCGAGAGGGAGCCGGTTCGAGATCCGCGGGGCAACCGCCACACCGACGGCACCGATCCCGGCGTTGAGAGCGTAGAAGAGACCGACCTTCGTCCCCACGCCGGTGAGATCACCCAGCGTGTCGGCAGGCAGGCCGAGGATTTCGGTGATGACGAACAACACGAGGAGTGCCTCGAGCGGCTGGAAGACGAGATTCGTGAGCGTCCCCCCGAGCGTCGCCCAGCGGAGTCTGCGATCGCCGAGGAGGTGGCGAAGACCGTCGCGGAGAGCTTCGCCGAACGGTTCGCTCCGCACGGGTGGGCGAGCGTGAACGATACGCAGCATCGCGAGGAACGCCGCCGAAACGAGGAACGTTACGGCGTTCAGGAGAAATGCAATGGCGAAGCCGCCGCTGAACGCGATGATCATCCCACCCACGAGTGGGCCGACGCTCAGCGTCACCATTCGCGCGACGGCGAGGTGCGAGTTCGCTTCGATCAGCATGTCTTCGTCGATCACCGACGGCATGAGTGCCTGGAGTCCGGAGTCGAAGAAGACCGAGAGGGTTCCGATCGCGAATGCGACGCCGAAGACGAGCCACCGAGTCCCTGCGCCACCGGCGGCAGCGAGGGCGAGGGCGACGAAGACTGAGGCCCGGGCGACGTCGACCCAGACGAGCGTCGATCTGAGGCGCCGCATGCGGTCGAGGAAGACCCCGGCGACGAGTCCGAAGAGGAGCATGGGAAGGGTTTCAGCAGCCGCGGTGAAACCGAGATCGATCGGCTGCGCCGTGAGTGCGAGCACGAAGTAGGGGAGCGAGAAGAAGGCGATGTAATCCCCGAAGAGCGACACCGCTTGGCCCGCAACGAGCGGCCACATGTTCCGTCGGGCCATGCGCCGTCCGGCGATGCCGAAGGGATCGTCGGATTGACTCTTGTCGGGGGATCCGAGGTTCATGCTGGGGCGAGATGGTACCGGACAGGAGGGGCGGAGCATGACGGACGCGGGGGCGATTAGCCTTGGCCGCAGTTACACACGTCGAGGGGACGACATGGCCAAGCTTCAGGATCTTCCGGCGCTCATCGTTGAGTTCCGAGATCTCGCGAAGGAGTATCTCGTTCAGGAGACGGTCGGCCATGCGAAGAAGCTTGGGCGCTTTGCGGGCTTCTCACTCGGTGCTGCCGCGTTGTGGGCGATCGGCGTGCTCCTCATCGCCATCGCGGCCATGCGAGCCGCGGTCGACGCGTTGCCGGAGAGCCCCTACTGGGAGGCGCTTGGCTACGTCATCGCGGCCGTCGTCGCGGTGATCGTCGCTCTGGCGATCATCAAGGCCGGTCCGAGCTCGGAGCCTGCGGCAGCGGATGAAGAGACGGGAGATGCAGCATGACGATTCACCGTGACGATCTCGAGGCGAAGCTCCGGGAAATCGACGAAGTCGTCAGCGACACCGAAGAGGGGGCGAAGCAGAACTCCCGTATCGTGATCGCAGGCGCAGCCGTCGTGATCGTCGGCCTCGTCGCATACGGCATTTGGCGCTCGCGTCGGCGCCGCATCCATATCGAGGTCTATCAAACGACATGAGTCGCGTCTCGGGCATGATCAGTCGATGGTGGTTTCGCCGGTTCCACCCGAGCGTACGAGCAGGGTGGGTGACGACGAGCGCCGGATTGCGGAAGCGGAACTACCCTCGAGCAGGGTACGGCGTTGCCCTGATCGCGTTCGGACTCGTGATGGGTCGGACAAAGCGACGCATCTACAAGACCTCGCTCGACGTCGAGCAAGGCGCGACAATTCGAGTCATGAAGGGGCGCAAGCCCATCGGCGAGACGGCCCCGATTCGGTAGGACACTGACTATGAACAATCGGAAGAAGTGGGTGAAGGTCTTCATCTGGATCATCGTCGTGACGATGGTGATCTCGACCGTGGCCTTGATCGCCCCGGTCCTCGGGTGACACCTGCTCCCGGCGCCCCGTTCGGCGCGGGTGATGCGTGCCTGTTGTACGACGCGAAGGGCCGGCGGTACCTCATCGAACTCATCCCCGAGCGGGACTTCCACTCGCATCGGGGCTCGCTTCCGCACAGCGACATCATCGGCGCTGTTGAGGGCATGTCCTTCGAAACCTCGAATGGGAGGGTCCTCACGGCCGTCCGTCCCCGCCTTGCCGACTACGTGCTCAAGATGGCGAGGGGCGCGACTGTGCTGTACCCGAAGGACGCCGCCGCGCTGATCGTATGGGCCGACATCGGCCCGGGGATGACCGTTCTCGAGGCGGGGACCGGGTCCGGTGGGCTCACGATGATGCTGGCACGGGCCGTGGGGCCGACCGGGCGGCTCGTCAGCGTCGAACGGCGCTCCGATCATGCCACGCTCGCATCGAAACGGATCGCCGGGTTCTTCGGAGGCGTTCCCGAGTGGGTAGATCTCCGTGTTGGAGAGGTCACGGATGCGCTCGCTGAGGTGAAGCCCGATCGGATCGTGCTCGACGTGCCGGAGCCGTGGGAGCTCGTTGGAGGCGCTGTGGAACACCTACCGGGCGGCGGTGTCTTCTCTTGCTACGTCCCGAACGTCCCACAGGTCGAGGCTGTGCGGGAGGCCATCGACGAGACGGGTCGCTTCATCGAAGTGACGACATTCGAGGTGATGATGCGTGAGTGGTCGGTGAGCGGGCGCTCGGTCCGGCCGTCACATCGCATGGTGGGCCATACCGGCTTCTTGACCGTGGCCCGGAAGACCCTGGCAACGAACAACCAGCATTGAAGAAGACCGGTCCCGAAGGACCGGCCCTACTTCATACTTGCTACTGAGTACTGATCTACGGTTCAATGAAGATGCACTCGCCGGGGCATTCCTCGGCGGACTCCACAACGGCGTCCATGAGATCGTCCGCGAAGTTCGCGAGACCCTCGGCGCCCTGTGAGTTGCCTGCAGAAGCGGCGAAGATCTTGTCGCCTTCGCGCACGTACGCGAGACCGTCGTCGAGAAGAACGAAGACGTCCGGGGCGATCTCTTCGCAGATGCCGTCGCCGGTGCAGAGATCCTGATCAATCCATACCTTCATGGCATGTGTCCTTTCGGGGCGTGACGGCCGAAACATAGTCATCCGATTGCTCAACGACGAGTTCATCCAGGATGCGATGCGGGGAGGTCGACTCGAATCGTCGTTCCCGGGCCTGAGCTGCCCGGCCTACACTCGGAAGGCGACTGAATCGCCGCGAAGGAGAGGGATCCGACGGTGAGCCGCAACGGAGACGACGAGCGACTGGAGTCGCAAGTTCGCCTGCTGGAAGAAGAGATCGCCGTACTGCGTCGACGCCTCCAGGATGCGCCGAGACGCGTTCGCCTACTCGAAGAGCGCGTGCTCGAGCAACGCGGCAAGCTCGCCCAAGCCGCAGGCCAGAACGAGAAGCTGACCACGGCGCTCGCGGAGACCCGCGAGCAGCTCGCCCTTCTTCGTGAGGAGGTCGAGAAGCTCATCGCTCCGCCCAACCCATTTGGCACGATCCTGCGGCGTAATGAGGACGGGACGGTGGACGTCAACTCGAACGGCCGGAAGCTTCGCGTGAACGTCGAGCCGACCGTGGACGTGAAGTCACTGACCGTAGGGGAGGAGGTCGTCCTCAACGAGGCGATGAACGTTGTCGACACCCGCGGGTACGGGGCCGCCGGTGAAGTCGTCACGATCAAGGAGGTCATCTCGGATGAGCGCCTCATCGTGCTCGGCCGGGCGGACGAGGAACGCGTCGTGGAGCGCTCCGAGGCAGTCGCAGAGACATTCCTGCGCGTGGGCGATCACGTCAGGATGGATCCGGTGACGGGGCTCGTCTTCGAGAAGCTCATCCGGCCGGAGGTCGGGGAGCTCGTTCTCGAGGAGATCCCGGACATCACATACCGCCAGATCGGTGGTCTCGGTGATCAGATCGAGGTAATCCGAGACGCAATCGAGCTGCCGTACGTTCACAAGGACCGGTTCGATGACTACGGACTCGCAGCCCCGAAGGGCGTTCTCCTGTACGGTCCGCCCGGTTGCGGCAAGACGCTCATCGCGAAGGCCGTCGCCAACAGCCTCGCGAAGGCCGTCGCCGAGAAGGAGGGAAGCGACGACACGCGGTCGTACTTCCTCAACGTCAAGGGCCCCGAGCTGCTCAACAAGTACGTCGGCGAGACCGAACGACAGATCCGGCTCATCTTCCAGCGGGCCAAGGAGAAGTCTGACCAGGGCGTGCCGGTGATCGTCTTCTTCGACGAGATGGACTCGCTGTTCCGCACGAGAGGCACCGGCATCTCATCCGACGTCGAGTCGACAATCGTGCCGCAACTCCTCTCGGAGCTCGATGGTGTCGAAGCCCTCAAGAACGTCATCGTCATCGGCGCTTCGAACAGGGAGGATCTCATCGACCCGGCGATCCTCCGCCCGGGTCGGCTCGACGTGAAGATCAAGATCGAACGCCCAGATCGCCACGCTACGGGGCAGATCTTCGGGATCTACCTGAACGAGCGAGTGCCGTTCGACGAAGACGAGCTCGCTCAACATGACGGCGATCTCGACCGACTCGTCTCCTCGATGATCGAGGCAGTGGTCGAGAAGATGTTCAGAGAGGACTCGGCGAACCGCTTCCTGGAAGTGACCTACGCGAACGGTGATCGCGAGATCCTCTACTTCAAGGACTTCTCTTCCGGAGCGATGATCGAGAACATCGTCCGGCGAGCGAAGAAGGAGGCGATCAAGCGTGAGATCGCCGACGGCGTTCGCGGACTGCGCACGAGCGATCTCCTCGCCGCGATCAGCCAGGAGTTCCGCGAGCACGAAGACCTGCCGAACACGACGAACCCGGACGACTGGGCCAAGATCTCCGGCAAGAAGGGCGAGCGCATCGCGTACGTGCGCACCCTGATCGAAGGAGACGGCGAGAGCCGCAGCGTCGAAGCCGTGACACCCGGCCAATACCTCTGATGGTGCATGGCGATTCGTAGGGTCCTCGGGACTGAGACCGAGTTCGGGATCACGGTGCTCAACCAGGCCGGCTTCAACCCGGTCGTCGCCTCGTCGGCTGCCGTCAACTCGTACGCGGGGAACCGACGGAGGATCCAGTGGTCGTTCGACGACGAGTCGCCAGGACAGGATCTTCGCGGCGCGGGGCCCATCGATGCCTCCAGCATCGAGATCGAGACGGGGCTCGTGAACACCGTCCTCACGAACGGGGCCCGCTTCTACGTCGATCACGCGCACCCGGAGTTCTCGACACCCGAATGCGCCGACCCGCTCACGGCGGCGCTCTACGACAAAGCGGGGGAGGTCGTCCTCGCGAGGGCGGTGGACGCCGCGCAGCGCCTCTTCGGTGCGGACGAGCGGATGGTGGTCCACAAGAACAACAGCGACGGCAAGGGCAACTCATACGGCGCCCATGAGAATTACCTCATCGAGCGGGCAACACCCTTTGGGGACATCGTCCGCCATCTCACACCATTCTTCGTCACACGGCAGATCTTCACGGGTGCGGGAAAGGTCGGAGCCGAGAACGGCCGGCCCGACGTCGACTTCCAGATCACCCAGCGGGCCGACTTCTTCGAGGAGGAGGTCGGGCTCGAGACGACGCTGAAGCGCCCGATCATCAACACACGCGACGAGCCGCACGCGGATGCATCGCGGTACCGGCGGCTCCACGTGATCATCGGGGACGCGAACCGCAGCGAGGTGCAGGTCTTCCTCAAACTCGGGACCGCCGCTCTCGTGCTCGATGCGATCGAGGACGGGGCGTTCACAGAGCCGGTCGTGCTGAGCGATCCGGTCCGCGAGGTGTGGTCCGTGAGCCACGACCCGACGCTCGCCCACTGTGTCGAAACGGTCGAATCGGGATGCTGCACCGCTCTCGAGATCCAGTGGCGCTATTTCGAGACCGTGGAGCGTCACGCTCGCTCGGTCGGTGTCGCACCGATCTGGGAGAGGGTCCTCGGTGAGTGGGAGAGGGTGCTCGCCGATCTGGAACGGGAGCCATTGTCGACGGCGGATCGACTCGACTGGACCGCGAAGCTACGGATCCTCGACGCCTACCGGCGGCGTGACGGCCTCGACTGGGGGAGCCCGAAGCTGCGCCTCTTGGATCTGCAGTATCACGACGTCGATCCGCGGCGCAGCCTCTACCAGCGCCTCGTCGATCGCGGCGACATGCGGCGGCTCTTCACCGACGAGGAGGTAGCGGCAGCCGTTGACGATCCTCCCGAAGACACACGGGCGTACTTCCGCGGGCACTGCGTCCGTCGGTACCGTGACGCTGTCGTGGCAGCGAACTGGGACTCGATGGTCTTCGACATCGGTGAAGAAACCCTCAAACGGGTTCCTATGATGGAACCACTGAGGGGCACGAGCCGTCACGTTTCGGAGCTGCTCGACGCCTCTCCGACAGCAGCAGCGATGATCCGGTCCCTTGGAGGGAACGATGGCTGAACAGGAACGTGCCAAGCGGACGTCTGGCCGCAAGGACCAGACGGTCGACGAGAGCGGTGCGCCGGCGTCGGCGGCCGGCGAGGAGATCGCCGACAAGATCGACGGACTCCTCGAGGAGATCGACGCGGTGCTCGAGGAGAACGCCGAGGAGTTCGTGAAGAACTACGTCCAGAAGGGCGGCCAATGACCTCGGGTCTGCCGATGCAACCCGGAGCCGAGGGCATTGTTCCCGCAGCGAGCTTCGCCGCCGTTCTCGATCAGCACGATCTCTCCCCGAAGTGGGATGTGCCTGCTGGTTCGATTGAGGCTCCCGAAGCAACGACCGTTCTGGCTCTCCGGTGGGCCGACGGGGTCGTGATGGCAGGGGACCGCCGCGCAACCGCAGGCAACGTCATCGCTCACCGCCGGGTCAAGAAGGTCTATCCGGCCGACGACCGATCAGCCGTCGCGATCTCGGGGACGGCCGGGATGGCCATCGAACTCACGAAGCTGTTCCAGACCGAGCTCGAGCACTACGAGAAGATCGAGGACACACGTCTCAGCCTCGATGGCAAGGCCAATTTCCTCGCACGGATGGTGAGAGGGAATCTCCCACTCGCGTTCCAGGGCCTTGTTGTCGTGCCGCTCTTCTGCGGTTTCGATGACCGCGAGGGCGTCGGCAAGCTGTACAGCTACGACGTCGTCGGCGGGAGGTACGAAGAGCTCGACTACGCCACAACCGGGTCGGGCGGAGCGGAAGCCCGGGCATTCCTCAAGGCAGCCTGGCGAGAGGATCTCGGGGAGCGAGACGCCGTGCGAATTGCCCTCGAAGCACTCGTCGCAGCGGCGGAAGAGGATGCGGCGACCGGCGGGCCGGACCCGAAGCGGGGCATCTACCCCAACATCGTGACCGTCACCGCCGACGGGTACCGCGAGGTCCCGGACGAGGAGATCGCCCCAATCGCCGTCGAGGTGCTGGAGGGCCGCCCATGACCGTCCCGTTCTATGTCCCACCAGAGCAGCTCATCAAGGACCGGGCGGAATTCGCCAGGAAGGGCATCCAGCGCGGGCGCCCCATCGCCGTTGTCGAGTACGCCGACGGCGTACTGCTCCTCGGTGAGAACCCGAGCCGTTCGCTTCACAAGATCGGCGAGATCTACGACCGGATTGCGTTCGCCGGCGTCGGGCGATACAACGAGTTCGAGATCCTCAGGGTCGCCGGCATCCGCTACGCGGACGTCAAGGGGTACGCCTACGCGCGCGGGGACGTCACAGGCAAGGGACTCGCGAACGCCTACTCACAGACGGTCGGCCAGATCTTCACCCATGAGGTGAAGCCGTACGAGGTCGAGATCCTCGTTGCCGAACTCGCGGAAGACGATGCTCACCTCTACCACGTGCGCTTCGACGGCACGCTGCGCGACGAGCATGGCTTCGCGATTCTCGGCGGCGACGAGGAGCGGCTCAGCGAGCGCATCGGCTCGGAGCACCAACCGGATCTGTCGCTCGACGAGGCGATCGCGTTGACCACCGAAGCCATCCGGGACATCACGGACGGAGACATTCCGGCAGAGAGCTGGGAGGGGGCGGTGCTCGACCGTACCCTCGGTCGACGCAAGTTCAGGCGGCTCGATCCGGAAGAGTTGATCGCTCACGGCTGAAGCGGCCGGCCGGAAGACCGCTCAGTTGTCCCTCATGAACTCGTCGTAGACCTGTCGTGCGTCCGCGAGACGAACAGCGTCCACGAAGATCTGAACCTCTGCGAGACCGCCGACTCCGACCGGGTACGGTCCGGAGGTCTCTCCACGGAGCCAGACGTCGATGTCCTCCGCGCGAAGGCGCGCCGCGAGCAGATTCGCCGTAGAGGGGTCGCCGATGATCGCCAGGGGCTCGAAGGCCGGATCCGGGTCCTCATGGCTGTGTTTGCGTCTCATGTGAAGATCTTCGCACACCACACGGCACCGTGTGACGAACCGCGGCGCCGCGGTACGCTGAGCGCGTGGAACGACGGGTTTTCGGCATCGAGAGCGAATACGGAGTGACGTGCACGCTGCGAGGCCAGCGGCGGCTCTCCCCGGACGAGGTCGCCCGCTACCTCTTCCGCAGGGTGGTGTCATGGGGGCGGTCATCGAACGTCTTCCTCGAGAACGGGTCGCGTCTGTATCTCGATGTGGGTAGCCATCCCGAGTACGCAACGCCCGAGTGCGACTCGCTCGTTGACCTCGTCGCCCACGACAAGGCGGGGGAACGCATCCTCGAAGGCCTCGTCGAATCGGCAGAGGAACGCCTGTTGGACGAAGGGATCCGGGGCGACGTCTATCTCTTCAAGAACAACACGGATTCAGCGGGGAACTCGTACGGCTGCCACGAGAACTATCTCGTCGGTCGACAGGACGACTTCCAGAGGATCATCGACACCCTCATCCCGTTCTTCGTCACCCGGCAGATCTTCGCCGGGGCGGGCAAGGTGCTCCACACGTCGCGGGGCACGATCTATTCGATCGCACAGCGAGCCGAGCACATCTGGGAGGGCAGTTCATCGGCGACGACGCGGAGCCGCCCGATCATCAACACCCGGGACGAGCCGCACGCGGACGCCGAGCGCTTCCGCCGCCTTCACGTCATCGCTGGCGACTCGAACATGTCCGAGTACACCACGTACGCGAAGGTCGGAACTACAGCGGCGCTCCTTCAGATGCTCGAGGACGACGTCATCTTCCGCGACATGACGCTCGAGAACCCGATTCGCGCCATTCGCGAGATTGCCCACGACACGACGTGCCGACGACCGGTCAAGCTCGCCAATGGGCGTGAGCTTTCCGCTCTCGACATACAGTGGGAGTACCTCGAGCGCACGTTGCGGTACGCGAGAACGACGGGGTTCCCCCCAGAGGTCGATCGCGCGGTCGGAATGTGGGAGCACCTTCTCACCGGCCTCGAGAAGGACCCTATGACGCTCTCTCGAGAAGTCGATTGGGTAGCAAAGCTCCACCTGCTCGAACGCTATCGGGAGAAGCACGACCTCGCGCTCTCGTCACCGAGGATGTCGCTGCTCGATCTCGCGTACCACGACGTGACTCGGGACCGGGGCCTCTACTACCTGCTCGAGCGGAAGGGGCTCGTGGATCGCGTCGTGACCGAACAGCAGATCGAAGCGGCGAAGGCGAATCCTCCCGCAACGACGAGAGCGCGACTTCGCGGAGATTTCATTCGCGCGGCAAAGGCGAAGAACCGCGACTTCACGGTCGACTGGGTGCACCTCAAGCTGAACGATCAGACGCAGCGCACGGTGCTGTGCAAAGACCCATTGCGAGCGGTCGACGAAAGGGTCGAGAAGCTCATCGAGTCGTTGTAGCGTCGGGTCCGTGCAGAAGGTCATCGAGCGGATCCTCAACCTCCTTGCGTTCCTCCTGACCGTGGATCGTCCGGTCGGAGCGGATGAGATACGCCACACGGTCGCCGGCTACGACCGCGACAACGACACGGCGTTCCACAGGACGTTCGAGCGGGACAAGGCGCTCCTCCGCCGTCTCGGGATCCCGATCGAGCGGGAGGCGACCGACGTGTTCGAGGTCGAGTTCGGGTACGTGGTCGACGATGACGCGTACGCCCTCGACGACCCGGGCCTCTCAGATGACGAGCGCGCTGCGCTCTCGCTGGCGGTGCAGGCCGTGGGCTTCGGGGGACGCCCATCGGGGCATGAGGCGCTCTTGAAGCTGGGAGGCGCCGTAGGAAGCCTCGAGGGGACTCAGCTCGGCGCGGACCTTGGGCAACAGGCCGACGCGCTCGCGACGGCGTTCGAGGCCGTGTCGGAGCGGCGAATCCTGTCACTCGACTACCGGGGACGCGAGCGCCGGCTCGAACCGTACGGGCTCGTGCACCGGCGCGGCCACTGGTACGTCGTCGGCCCCGAGGCAGGGGAGCGTCGAGCAAAGGTCTACCGACTCGATCGAGCATCGGCGCTTCTCGCGGGAGAGCACACAGACGCGTTCACGCCGCCGGAGGGGTTCGATCCGGGGAAAGCGGTTCTCGATCGCCCGTGGGACGCGGGAGACGAGCCGGTGACCGCCCTCGTGGTGTTCGATGAGGAGATCGCGTGGATCGCCGAACGCGACCTCGGATCCCGGGCCGAGACGACGACGCTCCCGGACGGCTCGCTCGAGGCGAGGGTCCCTGTCAGTGCCGAGGACGCCTTCGTGGGATGGATGATCGGCTTCGAGGAGAAGGCCGAGATCGTCGAGCCCCCGGATCTGCGCGAACGCTTGATCGACCTCGTGGGGCATGTATGACGACGTCACCGCGCACTGTCAGCCGGATCAACCGCCTTCTGGCGATGCTCCCATGGGTCATCGCAAATCCGGGGGCGCCGGTCGACACTGTCTGTGAGCGCTTCGACTACACCCGCGGAGACCTGATCAGGGATCTCAACACGGTCTTCGTCTGCGGACTCCCCGGATACGGGCCCGGTGACCTCATGGATGCTTCGATCGACGACGACGAGGTCATCGTCGAGATGGCCGACTACTTCTCCCGCCCTCTTCGGCTCAGCGCCCCGGAGGCGCTCGGCGTTCTCGCATCGGCGAAGGCGGTTGCGTCGGCCGGATCGGGAGGAGACGCCCTTGTGAGCGCGATCGGCAAACTCGAGCGCACATTGCTACCCGAAGGTGCCGAGACCGTGGTGGTCGAAATGCCGGAGCCGCCGATGGCCGGCCGGCTGAGAGCCGCTGCGACCGGCGGAGAGGTCATGCGCATCGACCACACGTCGATCGCCTCGGGGACCCGTACCGTTCGCGAGATCGAGCCGTGGAGTGTGTTCACCACGCTCGGCAACTGGTACGTCGCAGGGCACTGCAGACGAGCCGGCGCGGAACGGGTGTTTCGGATCGACCGCATCCGTGATCTGGTGGCTACGGGGGAGACCTTCGCTCCACGAGATGAGGAGCGCGAACCGGAGATCCGCTACTCCGCCGGGGACGATGACGTCGCCGCGACGATCCGTCTCACGACGAGTGCGGGCTGGGTTGCGGAGTACTACCCGGTCGAGATCCTCGACTCGGAACCCGCGGGCTGGACGATTCGGATCAGTGTTGGAGACGCCGCAGTGGCGGCCCGTCTCCTCGTCCGACTCGGTCGATCGGCGGAGCTACTCGAGGGCGACGAGGTAGCGGCCGCAACCTCGGATCTGCGCTCGAGGATTCGGACGCGCTATGCGCGCGATGGACGAAGTGACTAAGCGAAATTAGTCATTCAGGGACCCGCTGCGTTGCCGATGAGTAATGCGACACAGGCAACGGAGCGACCATGACCACAATCCGAACCACATGCGGCTCATGCGGAGATATCGAACTCACCACGGACGACGTTGGGCTCGAGCTGTCTGCGGGAGCCGACGAGGGCCGCTACCGCTTCGATTGCCCCTTCTGCGGGCTGACGCAGCGTCGCCCGGCCAGCCGCCGAGTTGTGAGCGTCCTGCTCGCGACCGGAGTTGGATACGACGTCGTCGCCACGGCGAGCCCGATCACGGAGATCGAGATCGACGAATTCACGAGAGCGCTCGACGGGGACGGCTGGTTCAAGGAGCTTGTTGCATCAGATTCGTGACCGGGCGGGCCATGAGTTGAGGGGTCAACGGTGCCTCCGGGGGATTCCCGGGGGCGCCGCAGGTTGCGGGACGGCTTCGCCGTCCAGTACCAAGGAGAGAGTAGAAAGTAGAGAGACGGTCGGGTCACCCCGGGTGCCGTTCTCTCTACTCTCGACTCTCTACTATCCGGTCCATGGGCAGCCTGTCCTTCTCAGAGATCATCCTCATCCTCCTCGTGATCCTCATCGTCTTCGGGCCACGGCGTCTCCCGGAGCTCGCTCGGCGCGCCGGGGAGTTGGCGAAGAAGCTCCGCACGGCTTCGGCGTCTCTCAGCGAATCGCTCGGCGTCGACTACGAGGCGACGGTTGAGCCGATCCGGACGGCGAAGCGAGAGATCGACGGAATCAAGAGCGATCTCACCAAGGCGGTCTCCTCAGTCGGGCTCTCGGAGGACTCAGAGGCTGATGCTGCCGCCGTCCAGCCCACTGAGGAAGAAGATCGAGAAGAAACGACCGAAACGCCGTGAACTCGACAACCGCCGCCCCCTTCATGGAGCATCTCGAAGAGTTCCGGAGCCGCGTCGTCAAGGTGCTCATCGCAGTCGGTATCGGCACGCTTCTCGCGTTCTTCATCCACGAGGAGATTCTCGATCTGCTCTCCCGTCCCTACCACCTGGCCGTTCCGGACGGTGATCTCGCCTACTTCAAGCCGACCGAGGCGTTCTCGGTCGTCATGCGCGTGAGTCTCTTCGGTGGGTTCATCCTCGCGAGCCCGGTCGTTCTCTACCAGGCGTGGCGCTTTGTGGCGCCGGCGCTCACGCGCAGCGAGAAGCGGCGGGTGATCCCGATCACCGCCATCTTCGTCACGCTCTTCGTCTCGGGCATCGGCGTCGGCTACTGGTCGCTCTCCCGGGGACTCGGTTTCCTCCTCGACTTCGGGGGCGAGACGCTCGTGCCGGTCATCGGTGCGGACCAGTACCTGAAGTTCGCGATGCGCTTCATCCTGGCGTTCGCCATCTCGTTCGAGTTCCCCGTCTTCATTTTCGCTGCTGCCGCTGCGGGGGTGGTGACGAGCGTGTGGCTTCGTGAACGACGGCGCTGGGCCATCCTGTTCATCGTTGTCTTCGCTGCGGTGATCACCCCCTCGGGCGATCCGCTCACGCTGATGCTCCTCGCCGTTCCGATGTATCTGCTGTACGAGGCGGCGATCCTCAGCGTCCGACTGATCCTGAGACGATGACTGCCACACTCGGAGAGCCGGCGCGACGATTCCTCGACGGGGAACCCTTCGAAGCTGATCCGTTCCAAATCGAAGCGATTCGGGCAATCGAGAGGGGCGCGTCGGTCGTCGTTACTGCTCCGACCGGTTCGGGCAAGACGCTCATCGCTGAGGCGGCGCTCGAGATCGCACTCGCAGCGGGGCGGCGCGCCTTCTACACGGCACCGATCAAGGCGCTGTCGAACCAGAAGTACCGAGATCTCGTTGCACGTTACGGCGAAAAGGGCACCGGTTTGCTCACGGGCGACAACACGATCAACGGCGATGCGCCGGTCGTCGTGATGACGACCGAGGTGCTGCGCAACATGATCTACGCAGAATCTGATGCGCTCGGTGACCTGGGCGTCGTGATTCTGGACGAGGTTCACTATCTCCAGGACCGGTATCGGGGGTCGGTGTGGGAAGAGATCATCATTCACCTTCCGGAGGGGATCCAACTCGTGAACCTCTCCGCGACGATCGCGAACCCGGAGGAGTTCTCCGGTTGGGTTGCGGCGCGACGCGGCCCCACGGACCTCATCGTTGAGACCCACCGTCCCGTCCCGCTCGAATCGATGTATGTGCTGAGAGATCGACATCACGGGAACGCCGTGGAGTGGTTCCCCGTGTTCGATCGAACCGGCAAGCGACCAAACGGTCAGGTTCTCAACCTGCTCCGCAAGGGGAGAGGTCGCCGGCGCCGCTTCGCGACACCGAGACGACTCGAGGTCGCGGAGACGCTTCTGGGAGCCGGGAAGCTCCCGGCGATCTACTTCATCTTCTCCCGCGCCGGATGCGAAGATGCTGCTCGCGGCGTCTCGGCTTCCGGCCTCAGGCTGACGTCTGCGGACGAACGACGGGTAATCCGCTCGATCGCTGTGGAGGCGACGGCGCATCTCGACCCGGTCGACCTCAGCGTGCTCGGCTACGAGTCCTGGCTTGCGATGCTCGAGACAGGTGTTGCGGCACACCACGCAGGCATGGTGCCGGCGTTCAAGGAGACCGTCGAAGAGCTGTTCGCCGATGGGCTGGTCAAGCTCGTGTTCGCAACGGAGACGCTCTCGCTCGGTATCAACATGCCGGCCAAAGCAGTCGTCCTCGAGCAGTTCAGCAAGTTCAACGGAGAGAGTCACGAGCTTCTACGCGCCGGCGATTACACGCAGCTGACGGGTCGGGCGGGCCGGCGGGGCATCGATGATCGGGGCACGGCACTCGTCCTCTACAGCTCGTACGTCCCGTTCGAGAAGGTCGCCGACGTAGCCGGGATGGGGAGCCATCCACTCGTCTCATCATTCGAGCCGTCCTACAACATGGCGGTCAACCTCATCGCCAACTACCCCCGCAACCGGGCCGAGGAGCTTCTCAGAGCGTCGTTCGCCCAGTTCCGAGCCCAGGAGCGAGTGCGCCAACTCGAGGAGCGCATCGCGGACAAATCGCGGGAGACAACGGAGTTCCTGGAGGCGGCACGGTGTGACCGAGGAGACATCGAGGCTTTCGCTGCGGCGGGAGCGGAAGGGGAGAATGCCGACAGGGCAATCCGAGAGTTCTACTCGGGGCTCGACGCCGGGGACGTCCTCGATGTCGGAGATGGGGGTCGATGGGTGATCCTGGCTCGCGGCTACGGGAAGAACCCGAAGTTCCTTCTGCTGTCTGCCGACGTCGAAGAACGGCGGCGGACCGCTGGGAGTCTTGGGACAGCGGTTCTCCATCTCGGCCGGGTGGACCTCGATGAGCCCATAAGGAGCACTGATCCCTCTTACCGCGCCGCGGTGGCCGAGAGACTCCGTGGCTGGACCGCGAGCGGTGATCCGAGGAGTCCGGCGGGATCGGTCTCTGACGGAGGAGGCGTGGAGTCGTGCCCCAATCTCGATGAGCACCTGCAGTGGCTCGCACGCTCGAAACGGGCCGCCAAGGACGTGCGGCGGCTCCGGCGACGCACGAAGCGATCGGGAGACGACGTCGTCGACCGCTTCCGAGCCCGGATGGCCGTGCTCGAAAGGCTCGGCTATGCGAAGGCATGGGGCCTTTCGGCGAAGGGACAGAGCCTGCGGCGTGTGTACAACGAACTCGACCTCCTGCTCTCAGAGTCGATCGAACGGGGCCTCTTCGACGGCTTGACCGTGCCGGAGTTCGCGGCGGTCGCGTCGCTGTTCACCTACGAGGCAAGGGCTCGTGACCCGGAGGCAGAGCGCCTCGTAGGAGTCTCTGCCGACCGCTTCGAGTCGATTGAAGAGCTTTGGGAGGAGATCACAACAGCGGAGGAGCAGCGGCGTGTTCCGCCGACTCGCGCGCCCGAGCCGGGGTTCGCTCCCTACTCCTACGGCTGGGCGGCCGGCGCCGACCTCGAAGCCCTCTATGGCGATGACGACTTCTCCGCCGGAGACTTCGTTCGCAACTGCAGACAGCTCCTCGATCTGACCCGACAGATCCGCGACGGCTTCCCCCGCCTCGCACCGGCAGCATCCGCTGTGATCACTGCTGTGGACCGGGGCATCGTCGCGGTGGGAGGCCGGGTGTGAGCCACTGGTGGGTCGTCGTGAATCCCTCGGCAGGGAGCGGGAAGAACATCGAAGCACGTGTCCGGGCGGCGCTCGACCGGAGAGGCATCAACCACACCCTGCGTGTCTCGCATTCGCCCGAGGCACTCACGTCGATCATCGCGGAAGGCCGAGCCGAGGGGCATGGTCGTTTCGTCGCAGTCGGCGGTGACGGTACGGCGAACCTCGTCGCGAACGGAGTCCTGGCACACGAATGGGCATCGACGCCGACGCTCGCGATGCTCCCCGCCGGCAGCGCGAGCGACCTTGCCCGTACCTTCGCACTCCCAGGGGACATCGAAGACGCCTCGTCGCATCTCGTCGGGCATGAGACGCAAGCGATCGATGTTGGCCTCCTCGCCGGCTCGTTCGGTGAGCGATACTTCCTCAACGCCGCGAATGCCGGTATCGCGGCGAGAACGGTCATCGAGGCGGAACGGTTGCCGGATCGCCTCGGGGCGCGCCGATATGTGATCGCGTTCTGGTCCGCGCTTGCCAAGACGGCCCCCGCAGACGTCCACGTCGATAGCGACGGGCGGATGATCGACGGCATCGCCTGGAACGTCGTGATCGCGAACGGGCGGTTCTTCGGAGGAGCGATGAACGTCGCTCCGAACGCCATCATCGATGACGGGCTCTTCGACGTGCAGGTGTTCTCTGGCCCGAGAAGGAGCGCGCCGACGGTGATTCGGCGTGTCATCCGTGGAACCCACCTCACACACCGGGCCGTCCGGCGAACGAGCGGGAGCGAGGTCGCGGTGGGGGTTCCCGACGACTGGATCGTCGAGGCGGACGGCGAGATCATCGGGACCGGATCATTCACCGCGAAGGCTCTCCAAGGCCGGCTTCTCTTCAAGACCTGAAACCGGCGGCGAATGGCTCCTGGCCTGTGTATGCTCCCGCCCCGCAGGAGGTTCCAGGCATGGCGATCGACGACATCAGCGAAGAAGAAGCCCCCACGGATCCGGAGGATCTCGAGGAGGATTCCTCCGAAGATCTCCTCGACGATGACGCCGTCCCCGCTGACGGCGACAGCGATGTCGATGAGGACTCAACGGATGACGAGGAGTCCGAGGGGACCGAAGAGGCGCTCGACGAACTCGAGGCCGAAGAGCTCGAGATGCTCACCGAAGACGAGACCTCCGAGGCTCTCGTCGTCGATGAGGCCGCTGAGATGAGAGCGATTCGCCGTGCAGAGCTCGCCATGGACCAGCAGGGTGTCGCCGAGGCGACAGAGGGCGAGTTCGTGTGCACGAGCTGCTTCCTCGTGCTGAAGACGAGCCAGCTCGCAAATCCCCGCAAGAAGGTCTGCAAGGACTGCGCCGCCTGAGCGCGTC
>JBDLHX010000011.1:0-43201 GCA_039715165.1 Actinomycetota bacterium | reverse complement strand
TTCTCGATCGTGTTCGGCAAGATCCCGTCCAAGGACGAGTCGAAGCGGGCGTTCTTCCTCGCGTTCGTGGTGTGGAACCTCATCATGCTGCCGCTCGTCGGGATCGGCAGCCAGTTCGTCCTCGGCGAGGACGTCACCGGGACGAGACCGCCGGCCTACGAAGACACGGCGAGCGCCGTCGGCGAGGGCGACTACGCGGTCGACTCGTCGGCCGTCGTCCTCGACGGTGTGTGGGAGACGGAAGACGAGTACGCCACGGCCCGAGATGTCGGAGCGACCTATGCGCTCGCGTACAACGGAACCACCGTGCGAGTTCATTACAGCGAAGGTCCCGATCGTTCGAAGTGGGCGGTGCTCATCGACGGTGAGGCCGTGATCGAAGACGACGAACCGCTCGTCATCGACGGCTACAACGCGGCAGTTCACGATGGAGTAGACATCGACATCGCCGCGACGGCAGCAGGAGAGCATGTCCTCGAGATCGTCAACACCGACGAAGCCGATGAAGACTCGTCCGGTACGGCGATGGTCATCGGGGAGGCGACGGTGATGCAGCCGCCGCGCACCAGTGCACTTCTCACGATCCTGGGGCTGTTGTTCATTGTCGAGGTCGTCGGACTCGCGATCGCCGTTGTGGTCGGAGGTCCGCTCTTCTCTGGGCTCGCCGACACGATGACCACGAAGCGCACGATCATCCTTGCTCTGACGGTGTATTCAGCGATCGCCGTGTGGGGGTTCTTCCTCGACAGCGTCATCGAGTTCTGGTTCCTGGCATTCATGGTCGCCGTCGTCCAGGGTGGCTCCCAGGCGCTGAGTCGGAGCCTCTACGCGTCCATGGCACCGAAGGCGCTCTCCGGTGAATTCTTCGGGTTCTTCTCCATCATGTCGAAGTTCTCGGCGATCATCGGGCCGCTGCTCTTCGTCGCTGCGGTCGCGGTGTTCGGCTCATCCAGGCCGGCCGTTCTCAGCCTCATCGTGTTCTTCGGAGTTGGGATCTACCTGCTGGCGCGGGTCGACGAGGCCGAGGGGCGTCGCGTGGCTCGCGAGGCCGACCGAGCTGCGGCCGCCGCCGGGATCGTCGAGTCTGGCTGACGTGCGGCGCTCGATCGTCATCCTGACGGCGACCGTGCTCCTGGTTGCGGCGTGCACAGACGGTTCGCCGCCAACGACCGATCCGGAGCCGTCGGCGACGACCGCTGGTTCGACGACGACCCGGGTCGACACCGAGACCACGATCACCACACTCGGTCCGGGGCAGACGACATCCACCACGTTGCCCGTCGTCGACACCGTTCTCACGCTTGAGGCGGTTGCGGACGGCTTCGAGCAGCCGGTCTTCTTCACGGAAAGCCGGGGGCAGTTCTACGTCGTCGACCAACCGGGAGTGATCTGGACGATGGCGCCCGGAGGCGATCCATCGGTCTTCCTCGACATCACCGATCGGGTGCGCTTCGGAGGTGAGCAGGGCCTGCTCGGGCTCGCCTTCCACCCCGAGCACGCCGACGTCTTCTACGTCAACTACACAGGGAGCGACGGACGCACCGTCGTGTCGGAGTTCACCGGAGCGGATGCGGCGAGCGAGCGTGTCGTCCTCGAAGTCACCCAACCGGCGGCGAACCACAACGGGGGCATGATCGCGTTTGGCCCGCTGGGCGACCTCTGGATCGGGATGGGCGATGGAGGAGCGGCGAACGACGAGTTTGGCAATGGTCAACGCGGCGACACCCTTCTCGGAGCGTTGCTCCGCGTCGAGGTCGGGCCCGGGATCGACGGCTACCAGATCACCCGCAATCACGGATTCGACGCTCCTGAGATCTGGGCGATCGGGCTGCGCAATCCCTGGCGATTCTCGTTCGACGGCGGGATCATCTGGATCGCCGACGTCGGTCAGGGAGACATCGAGGAGATTGACCGGGAGTCGATCGAGGAACCCTCGGTCAACTTCGGTTGGTCGCTCTACGAAGGAACCGCGTGCTTCTCAGGGCCGTGCACGGGTGTCGACGAGACTGGCGGAGTTCTCACGGAGCCTGTCTACGAGTACAGCCACGACGAGGGCTGCTCGGTCACCGGCGGGTACGTGTACCGGGGGAGCGCGATGCCGCAACTCGACGGCCACTACTTCTTCTCCGACTGGTGCAGCGGGTTCATCCGCTCGATCGCCCCGGACGGGACGGTGCACGACTGGACCGATGGGACGGGGACGGTCCCGGCGGTGACGTCGTTCGGCAGGGACGAATCCGGCGAGGTCTACGTCGTCTCCGGCGAGGGCACGATCTACCGTCTCGTCGAACCGACCCCGTAATTCGCGTACCCAGGGTTCGCGCCGTCCTATTTGGCGGTACCAGCCCACAGAACGCGGCAGAGCGCCCGCAGGGCCCAGCAGGTAGGCTCGCCCGCAACATGGCGCGACCGATCATCATCGATACCGACCCCGGCCAGGACGACGCCGTCGCGATCCTCCTTGCCTTCGCCTCGCCAGAGCTCGACGTCATCGGGATTACGACCGTCGCAGGAAACGTCCCCCAGCCCCTCGTCACGACGAACTCCCTGAAGCTCTGCGAACTCGTCGGCCGCACAGACGTCAGGGTCTACGCCGGAGCGGAAGCCCCACTCGAACGTGAGCTCTATACCGCCGAGTACGTGCACGGACCGACCGGCATCGACGGCGTCGACCTGCCACCCCCGGTCACGAATGCCGCCGACAAGCACGCAGTCGACTTCATCATTGACGCTTGCCTGCACGCGGGACCGGACGGCGTCACGCTCTGTCCCATCGGTCCGTTGACGAACATCGCATCGGCGATCGCTCGCGAGCCGACGATCGTGCCGAAGATCCGCGAGGTCGTGCTCATGGGCGGCGGCTTCTTCGAGGGAGGGAACACAACCCCGGTCGCTGAGTTCAACATCTACGTCGACCCGCACGCGGCCGCGATCGTGTTCAACAGCGGCGCGCCGATCACCATGTTCCCCCTCGACGTCACGCACAAGGCGCTCGTCCTCCCCGAGGATCTCGAGCGAATTCGTCAGATCGGTACTTCCGTGAGCGACGCCGTTGCCGGGATGCTCACCTACTACGAACGTCACGACGTCGAGAAGTACGGGATCCCCGGAGCGCCGCTCCACGATCCCTGCGTGATCGCCCACCTCGTCGACCCGGGTCTCTTCTCGGGCAAGGCGTGCCGCGTCGACGTCGAGACCGAATCGGAGCTGACGATCGGTCAGACCGTCGTGGACTGGTGGGGCGTCACGGGGAGCGAACCGAACGCGACCGTGATGAACGAGGTCGATCGCCAGGGGTTCATCGACTTCCTGGTCGACCGTATCGGTCGGTTCTAGCCGCTCTCGACCGCTTCCTGCTCGGACCGCTCACTGGAGCTACGCCACGCCCAGATACCGAGGAGAAGTGCCATCCCGACGAGGACCGCCGCCAAGACCATCGTATCGGCGAGACCTGCGGCCTGAGCCGCAGCGGGAGCACCAGTGGCATCGCCCCCGCCGGCGTAGACGGCGGTTCGTGCTGCCCAGATCGCGCCGAGCACGGCGATGCCGGTCACGCTCCCCGTCGTGCGATTGATCGTGAGCATTCCGGACGTCACCCCCAGTTGGGAGTGCGGTACCGACCCCAGGATGGCCGAGTTGTTCGGCGACTGGAAGATCCCGAACCCGAGGCCGATGATGAGTCCCACGATCACGACGGCGAGTCCGGTGGTCGCGCTCCCGAACCAGAACCCGGCCGCCACATAGGCGATGGTCATGAGGGCGAGTCCGGCAACGGTGACGGGCCTTGATCCGACACGGTCGGACAGTGTGCCGGACATCGGAGCGACGAACCCCATGGTGATCGGGATCGCGCCGAGGACGAAGCCGATCTCGCGGGGCGACATGCCGATGACGTCGGTGAGGTAGAACGGCACGAGGAGGATCATCCCCGAGAGAGCGAAGAAACCGATGAAGCCCGTGATGAGATTGACTGTGAGGTCGCGGCTCTGGAAGAGCGAGAGGTTGAGCATCGGCTGGGCGACCTTGCGTTCGATTGCCACGAACGCGATGAGCGTCACCGCCGCTACGGCGAACAGGGCGAGAATCGGCGGCGATGCGAATCCCAATTTCTGTCCGACGGTGAGAGCGAGGAGGAGGGTGAGGAGGCCGACGAAGAAGGCAGCAGCACCGGGGAAATCGAAACGCTGGCGCCCCTTCGGCTTGGTGTTCGGCACGAACTTGATGGCTGTGATCGTGCCGATGATGCCGATCGGGATGTTGACGAAGAAGATCCATCGCCAATCGGTCGCTTCGAGGATCAGTCCGCCGATGATCGGACCGGCCATGATGCCGAGCGAGACCGTTGTGCCGTTGATCCCGAGCGCCTTGCCTCGCTCGGACGGCGGGAATGACTCGGTGGTGATCGCGAATCCGAGGGCGAAGATCATCGCCGCCCCGAGCGCCTGGACGACTCGTGCCCCGATGAGGAACTCGATGGTGGGGGAGAGGCCTGCAAGAACGGAGCCGACGGTGAAGATCGTGAAGCCGGTCGTGAATATCGGCTTCTTGCCGATCATGTCGCCAAGTCGCCCGAATCCGAGGGTGAGGGTCGTTTGTGTGAGGAGGTAGGCCATCACGACCCACTGCGCCACGTTGAACGTCGTGTCGAACTCGTCGACGAGTGTGGGGAGCGCCACGTTGACGATGCTCCCGTCAACCGTTCCGAGGAAGATCGCCATCCCGATCGCGATGAGGACGAACCACTTGCGCGAGTAGTCGACGCCTTCGGGGGGAGTTGCGGGGTGGCCGTTCACCGGCGGCAGGGTAGGCGCGTGGGCGTAAATGCCATTCCGCGGGCTGGTGGCGCCGGATACGGGGACTGCAACCCTGGGTATGGAGAAGTGGCTGCGTTTCGGGGGTGGGGGCTTCGTCGTGTACGCTGCGGTCCTATACGGGGTGGCATCGGCGAAAGGGGAATCCCGATGAGATATCGACGAGGCTTCGCTCTCGGGGCAGGACTCGTGCTGCTTGTCGCGGCATGCTCCTCGGGCACAGAGGAGACGACGACGTCGTCGACGACCTTCCCGACCGAGACGACCGCCGCAACCACGACCTCGTCATCGACCACGCCCACATCGACCACGACCACATCGACCACGTCTCCGTACGGGACCGCAACGCTGCTCACGAACGTCATCCAGCGGGAGTTGCAAACGCTTGGGCACTTCTTCGGCGAGCCGGATGGAATCCTCGGTCCCGTCACGGAGGAGGCGCTCCGAGCATTCCAGACTGAGGCAGGCATCACCGTCGACGGCGAGTACGGCCCAGAGACATACGTAGCGCTCGCCGATGCCCTCGAGCAGAACGCCGACTTCGTTGAGAGCATTCAGAAGGATCTCGCCGAACTCGGCATGTACTCCGGACCGGTCGATGGTGACTATGGAACCGGGACCGTGAAGGCCGTAGAGGAGCTCCAAGAGAAGTGCGAGTTGGACATCGATGGTCGTCTGTTCCCGAAGACGCACGTGTGTCTCGAACAGCAGCTCGGAAACGGATAGGGCGTTGAGCTCCGCGGCGTTGCCGCTCGACCAGATCAAAGTCGTCGAATTTGCAGGTCTCGGTCCCGTCCCCTTCGCCGGCATGGTCCTCGCGGGCCTCGGTGCAAACGTCATTCGCATCGACCGTCCAGGGAGTCCGGTCACCGCCGACCCGATGATCGGCGCCGTCGGTCGAGGGAAGCGGTCGATCGCACTGGATCTCAAGAACCCGGAGGCAATCGACATCGTTCTTCGCCTCGTCGCGGAAGCCGACGCCGTGCTCGAGGGATTCAGGCCCGGGGTGATGGAACGTCTCGGATTGGGTCCCGACGAGTGCCGGGGGGTCAACCCCGACTTGGTGTACGGGCGCATGACGGGATGGGGGCGCGACGGTCCATACGCTGCGATGGCGGGTCACGACATCAACTACACGGCGCTCAGCGGAGCACTCCACGCGATCGGCAGCGGCGATCACATCGCGCTGCCGCTCAACCTCGTTGCCGACAACGGTGGGGGAGCCATGTTCCTCGTGGCGGGAGTGCTCGCGGCGCTCGTCGGCCGCGAACGATCGGGAGGAACGGTCGTCGATGCCGCGATGGTCGACGGCGCCGCCCTGCTCGCGAGCCCGTTCTACGAGATGCTTGCGATCGGCCTCTGGGAGGATCGACGTGAGGCGAATCTCTTGGACGGCGCGGCTCCGTTCTACACAACCTACGAGACCGCCGACGGGGGTTGGATGGCGGTGGGTGCGCTCGAGCCTCCCTTCTACGCATCGCTCGTCGTCGGGCTCGGGCTGGACGAGCGGGACCTGCCTGACCAGTACGACCGAAACCGGTGGCCCGAGCTACGCGGGCGGTTTGCCGAAGCCTTCGCCACACGCTCGAGAGCGGAGTGGGAAGCGGAATTCGACGGCACCGACGCCTGTGTGACTCCCGTGTTGTCGCTTCGCGAAGCGCCCGAACATCCGCACAACGAATCTCGCCGAGTATTCGGCGGCCCGACAGGCCATCGACTCCCCAATGCGGCCCCGCGCCTCGGATCCGTGCCACAAACAGATCTCGGAGCTGCGACGGATCCCGGAGAGCACACCGACGAGATCCTGACAATGCTCGGATACGAAACCGAAGAGATCGCCCGCCTCAGAGCCTCCGGAGCCGTGAGATGACGAGCCGCTCGGAGGAGCGCCGGGACGAGCGACGCGAGAGGGTCAACACCGTCAAGGAAAATGTCGGACGCGGGGAGTACCGGGTTCCGGCGGAGACGGTCGCGGACGCCATCATCAGCTGGTACCGGCGGGACGAGATCGGGCAAGTTCCTACTCAGACGTGAGCTCGTCGACCTCGTCGGCAACGGTGTGATGCCCGAACTTCCTGCCGAGCGCCTCGATCCCGAGCACGACGCCGAACGCGACCGCAGCAAGCAGGATCGCTCCGAGGACCTGCTCGTCGGGCGCCTCGATAGCGGTGCTGTTGACGCCGCGGGGCCACGGCCAGAGCACTCGGAGTGATCCGAGCATGAGTCCAACGAGCGCCGCCATTACCGAGTTGTAGTAGTCCCTCAATGCGCGATGGAGGACTTGGGAGAAGAGCGCCAGGCCGACGACGGCGCCCACCATGAAGACCCCGAGGGAGAGGAGGTCACGCGATGTGACGGTCGAGAGCAGCGCGCCGTACATGCCGAGCATGACGAGGATGAACGAGCCGCTGATGCCGGGGAGGATCATGGCGCAGATCGCGATCGCACCTGATGCGAAGAATGCCCAGGCTTGGGGGTCGGCGATCTGCGCCGCCTCGTCCGACGTGCTTTCGCTCAGGCCGAGCACGACGAACACGGCGACGGCGACGCCGATGAGGATCAGGATGCGGGGCGTGTCCCGAATGGTGAGGAGCTGCCACGCGATCAATGCCGAGCCGAGGACGAGACCGAGGAAGAGCGCCGCCATGAGCACCGCGTGGTCGTGGAGAAGCCGCTCGAGGAGGTGCGAGAGAGTGATGACGGCGAGGCCGATACCGGCCCCGAGCGGAAGGATGAACTTCCACTCCACTTCGCGCAGCCACTCAACACCGCGTGAGAGGTCGAGACGCAGGAAGGAGCCGAGGGCGGAGCTCCCCGCGCGTACCGAGGCGATCAACCGCTCGTAGATACCGAGGACGAGGGCAATCGTTCCACCCGACACGCCGGGGACGATGTCGGCGGCACCCATGAGATAGCCGCGCAGCACGAACAAGGGGATCTCACGAAGCATGGCAGCGAGTGTAAGGGGGCGGTCGTTGGGACCGGTGTACCGTGCGGCCCGGCAGTTTCGAGGAGAGTCATGCGCATCGTCCTGCAGCGAGTCGGTCGGGCCTCCGTCGACGTTGACGGGGAGACGACCGGCGCCATCGACACCGGGCTGCTTGCTCTCGTCGGCGTTGCGGATGGAGATACCGAGGCCGATGCTCGTGCAGCGGCGGCGAAGATCGCCGGGATGCGCATCTTCCCCGACGACGACCGAAAGATGAACAGGAGCATCGTCGACGCCGGAGGAGCCGTCCTTCTCGTGTCCCAGTTCACCCTGCTTGCCGACGTGCGAAAGGGGAGGCGCCCGGCGTTCAACACTGCCGCCCGTCCCGAGCAGGCGGTGCCGATCCTCGAGGAGCTCGCCGCCGCCATCGAGGAAGAGGGTGTCGCCGTCGAGCACGGCCGTTTCGGTGCCTACATGAAGGTCGAGCTCCTCAACGACGGCCCGGTGACGATCGTGTTTGATGTTCAGGACGGGAGGATTGCGTGAAGATCAAAGGAACCGCCCCCGACGGGGTGAGTATCGCCCGGGACGAGTACGGCGTCCCCCACATCCAGGCCGACGATCTCGCCGGCGCGCACTGGGGGATGGGCTACGCCCACGCGGCCGACCGCGGCATGCAGATGGGGCTGATGCGCCTTCTGGGGCAGGGCCGGCTTGCCGAATGTCTCGACAGCAGTGACGAGTCGATCGAGATCGACCGGTTCTTCCGCCGGATGAACTGGTCGGGTAACACGGACGCTCAGGTGAGTGCACTCACGCCTGAGACCAGCGAACTCGTCGCCGCGTACCGCGACGGCATCAACGCTCGATTTGCCGAGACGCGACCCTGGGAGTTCCGTCTGCTCGGCTACCGACCCGAGCCGTGGAGTGTCGAAGACACGCTGCTTATGACCCGCATGGCCGGCTACCTGACGCTCGCGGTCTCCCAGGGGGAGATCGAGCGACTCTTCGTCGAGATGGTTCAGGCAGGTGTGGACGACGACCGGCTGAACGCGCTCTTCCCCGGTTGCGTCACCCGCCTCGATCGCGACCTGCTCGCCAAGGTACGGCTGGGCGATCGCAACGTGCCGGAATCCGTCAAGTGGCATACCGGTGGACCGCGCATGATGGCATCGAACAACTGGGTGGTCTCGGCCGGGCGGTCGGCGACCGGACATGCGCTCCTCGCCAATGATCCCCACCTCGAGATCAACCGGCTTCCGAACGTTTGGGCGGAGCAGGTCATCGAACTCCCCGGCGACACAGTGCTCACGGCCACCATGCCGGGCATCCCGGCAGCGCTCGTCGGGCGCAAAGACGACATCGCCTGGGGAGCCACATACGCGTTCATGGACGCCGTGGACTCGTGGGTGGAGGATTGCCGCGACGGCTGCTTCAGGCGGGGGGACGCCTACGAGCCATTCAGGGAGCGTCACGAGCGGATCCTCGTGAAGAAGGGTGAGCCCGTCGACGAGGTCTTCTACGAGAACCTCCACGGCGTGCTCGACGGGGATCCGCACGAAGATGGCTTCTACCTCGCGACGCGATGGGCTCCCGCGGACTCGGGTGCCGCATCGCTGAACGCCGCCGCCGGCATATGGGGAATCCGAACCGTCGAGGAGGCACAGGCCGTGTTCGGTCGGCTCGAGACCGCGTGGAACTGGGTCTTTGCAGACAGTACGGGAAGCATTGGGTACCAGATGTCCGGGCAGCTCCCTCTGCGGGACGACGAGGCAACCGGATTCGTCCCGATGCCCGGGTGGGATCCCCGGTGGGACTGGCGCGGCTACGTCGATCCTGGGGACCTGCCCCGGGAAATCGATCCACCGAGCGGCATCATCGTGACGGCGAACAACGACCTCAATCACATGGGCACGGCGAGTCCGATCAACATGCCGATGGGCGACTATCGGGCTCGGAGGATCGCCGATCTCCTGCCGGAGGTCGAGTGCGACCTGGATGCATTTGCCCGTATTCACCAGGACGTCTACTCGATCCAGGCCGAGGAGATGATGGCGATTCTGCGGCCGATCCTCCCCGAGTCGGGGATCGCGGAAGTGCTTGGGGAGTGGGACTTCGAGTACGACCCCGACTCCCGCGGCGCAGTGATCTTCGAGGCGTTCTACCGGGAGCTCCTCATCGAAATGTTCGGCGATGGCGGCGTCGGCCTACCGGTGGTCGAGCATCTGATCGACGCAACGGGGGTCTTCATCGATTTCTACCAGCACTTCGATCGCCTATTGACATCCCGAGATTCGCCGTGGCTGGGCGACCGTGACCTGGAGACGGTGTATCTCTCGGCGTTCCGTCGCGTTGATCCGTCCGAAAACGGCCGGTGGGGCGACGGGAATAGCGTGACGCTCACGCACATCCTGCTCGGCGGGAAGCTTCCCGGATTCGTCGGCTTCGACGTCGGCCCGATCGAGATTCGGGGAGGCAGGGCGACGCCGCACCAGGGACAGATCTACGAGAGCGCCGGGCGCCAGACCAGCTTTGCGCCTTCGCTGCGCCTCATGGTCGACATGGGCCGGCCCGGCGTGGTGACGGCGCTCGCCGGGGGACCGTCGGACCGGCGCTTCTCCAAGTGGTACACGTCGGACCTCGAGCGCTGGCAGAACGGCGAGTACAAACAGCTCCGCCGCCTCAACGGCCGCGAGGACTGAAGCCCTCCCCATTCAGTGGGCCCACAGCGCCGCATACGGGGACTGCAACCCTGGGTACGCGATTCGTGGGGGTTTGCATTCGGATTCTGTGTTCGCCATACTCCGAAACTGAAACCTGAATCAGTCGTCAGTTTTCGACCAAGGCTGACGAGCGAGAGGGAGCCGACCCATCGCAGCACTACCGGTGACAGACAAGGGCAGAGCCACCCGCCAGGCACTGCTCGACGCGGCGGAAGAAGTCTTCGGTGAGTACAGCTACGACCGAGCCTCGATCTCCGAAATCACCCGGCGCGCCGGTGTTGCACAGGGCACCTTCTACGTCTACTTCGAGGACAAGCGCAGCGCATTTGTGCATCTCGTCCGAGACTTGAACCGGGGTCTCCGCCGGCACATTGCGATGGCCGTCAGCGGCATCGAGGACCGCCTCGAGATGGAGCGCATCGGCCTGAGGGCCTTCTTCGAGTTCACCAGCAAGCATCGCGCCCTCTACAAGGTGGTTCGGGAAGCTGAGTTCGTCGACGCCGACATCTACCGGTGGCACTACCAGAAGCTCGCGCAGGCCTACTCCCGGGGACTCGAGTCGGCGATGCGCACCGGCCAGATCCGCCGGGACATCTCGCCTGAGACGCTCGCGTGGATGCTCATGGGCATCTCTGAGCTGCTGGGCAGCCGGTGGGTGATCCTCGAGCACCAGGCGCCGACGGACGAGGTGCTCGACGAGGTGATGGCATTCATCGCACGAGGTCTCGATCCGCGTGAAGCGGGGGACGCCACATGACCGACATGGGGATCGTCTCGACGGCGACCTTCTTCCCCGACACCTTCGTGACCGCTGAAGAGATCGCGGAGCAGAGCGGTCTCCCCGAGTGGGTCGTTCGCGAGAAGCTCGGCATCGACCGCAAGTTTGTCGCGGATCCGAACGTGCACCCGAACGAGATGGCAGTCCACGCTGCGCGCGAAGCGATCGAGAAAGCGGGCATCGACCCGCTCGACATCGATGTCGTCCTCTGCACAACCGAGGAGTGGCGCGAGTACATGCTGTGGACCACGGCCATCGATCTCGCCCATGAAGTTGGGGCGCACAACGCGTGGGGAATCGACGTTCACACGCGGTGCGCAACGACGATCGCGGCACTCAAGATGGCGAAGGGCCTCTTCGCATCCGATCCGACGATCGACACGATCCTCATCGGCGGCGGGTATGTGATCTCCCACTTCATCGACCTGACCGACATCAACACGTCGTTCCTCTTCAACATCGGCGCCGGCGCCGGTGCGATGATCGTCAAGCGAGACCACTTCGAGAACCGGGTACTCGGCATGCACCTCATCTCCGACGGTGTGATGAGCCGGCACGTTGTCGTACCGGCGAGCGGGACTGTGCAGCACCCGACGGACGAAGCGGTAGCCAGCGGCGGCTTCAAGTTCCGCCTCGTCGAGCCGGAAGCGATGAAGACTCGCCTGGGCGAGGTCTCGATCAGCAACTGGCTCAAATGCGTCGACACAGCGCTCGAGACGTCCGGCACGAAGCCCAACGGAACGCCGTATGCACGTGACGATCTCAGCTTCTTCAACATGTCGCTTGTCAAGCCGTCCGCGTACCGGGAGATGCTCGGCCACCTCGGGATGACGGAGGACCAGGGCGTCTACATGTCGGAGGTAGGCCACATCGGAGAGCAGGACGCGATCATCAACATCGTCGCGGGCGAGGAGCAGGGGAAGCTCAAAGATGGGGACCTCATGGCGATCGTCGCCGCCGGCATCGGGTACGTCTGGGGCGCCGCGATCGTCGAGTGGGGGCCGGCCACTTGAGCGACGCCACCTACGCCACCGACTGGCTCGAAAAGAGGGCGAAGCTCACACCGGAGCGGGTAGCCCTCATCGATTACACCACAGGTGAAGAGACCACCTATGCCGACTGGAACGCGCGGGTCAATCGCACGGCCAACTACCTCCGGAGTCTCGGCATCGGCAAGGGCGATCGCGTTGCGGTGTACGCATCGAACCGGCCCGAGTATCTCGACCTCTTCTGGGCGGCGCCGAAGATCGGCGCCATGCTCCAGAACCTCAACTGGCGCCTCACCGTCCATGAACTGAGCGGCATCATCGCCGACGGAGAGCCGAAGGTCCTCGTCTACAGCGAGGACTGGCGCCCCCAGCTCGAGGAGCTCAAGGCGTCGTTCGCGACCATCGACCACGTCGTCGCGATGGCGAACCCCGGGCCGGGGGAGCGCGACATGGCCGAGCGGGACGAGATGAGCGAAGCGCTTGCCGACGTCCCCGACCTGACGCTCGACGACCCGTGGGGCATCTACTACACCGGCGGCACGACGGGCCTGCCGAAGGGAGCGATCGTCACCCACGGCAACGTGACCTGGAATAGCGTGAACACGATCGCGTCGTGGGGTATCACCGGAGATCACGTCGCGGCGCTGCAACTCCCGTTCTTCCACATCGGCGGACCGAACATCTTCATGGTCCCGCTCGTTCACACCGGCGGCACCACGATCCTCTGCACCGCCTTCGACCCGGACGAGACGTTCGACCTCGTCGAGAACGGCGGTATCACTCACTACGTCGGTGTGCCGACGATGTTCCAGTTGCTCCAGGCGCACTCGCGATGGGAGACCGCGAACTTCTCGAAGCTCGAGCTCGTCATCTCGGGTGGCGCTCCGTGTCCGCTCCCGATCATGGAGAGGTTCTGGGACCGCGGCATCGACTTCAAGATGGGATACGGGCTCACCGAGGCGTCCGGGAACAACTTCTGGCTCCCGCCGGAGCTCGTGCGAGAGAAGATCGGCTCTGTCGGCTACCCGATCTTCCACATCGACATGAAGGTCGTGCGCGACGACGGTACCGAATGTGGGATTGACGAGGAAGGCGAACTGCTCATCAAGGGCCCCCACGTCGTCGCCGGCTACTGGAACCGACCCGAGGCAACAGCGGAGACCATACGCGATGGCTGGCTCCACACCGGAGACGTCGCAGCAAAGGACGCCGACGGCTGTTACCGGGTTCTCGGGCGCTCGAAGGACATGTACATCAGCGGCGGCGAGAACGTCTACCCAGCCGAGATCGAGTCCGTCATCACCGCGCACCCGGCCATCGAGGAAGCTGCTGTCGTCGGCATTCCGCACGAGCAGTGGGGAGAGGTCGGCCGTGCGTTCGTGGTGGTTGCCGCGGGCGCAGCGTTCGATGAAGAGGATCTCCTGGCGTTCCTCGGCGAGCGCCTCGCCCGGTACAAGCTCCCCCGATCCGTCGTCGTGCTCGACGCGCTGCCGCTGACCGTGATCGGGAAGATCGACAAGAAACTGCTCGCTTCAGAGGAGGCCCCCTCATGAGCGTTCCCACGCTCCCCGGCATCACGGTGCAGACCGTGACAACGGGCCGGCTCACGACCCGAGTCCTGTTCTCAGGGCCCGAGGACGGCATCCCCGTCCTGTTGATTCACGGCAACTTCTCGTCCGCGACGTGGTGGGAGCAGACGATGCTCGAGATGCCGGCGCAGTACCGGGCGATCGCACCGGACCAGCGCAGCTTCGGCGACGCCGACCCCGATGTCTACGTCGATGCAACGCAGGGCATGCGGGAGTTCGTCGACGACGCGATCGCGCTTCTCGACCACCTCGGCTACGACAAGGTCCACCTCGTCGGCAACTCTCTGGGCGGCCTCGTTGCGTGGTGGATGATGGCGGACCACCCGGACCGTCTCATCTCGGTAGCCCTCGCCGGCCCCGGCTCCCCGTACGGATTCGGTGGCACGAAGGACGCCCACGGCACGCCGACGACCGAGGACTTCGCAGGGTCCGGCGGCGGGCTCGTCAACCCCGAATTCATCAACCTCCTTGAAGCCGGGGATCGATCGACCGACTCCCCGTTCAGCCCCCGCAACGTCCTCCGGCTCCTCGTGTGGGGCCCTCCGTTCATCCCCGAGCGTGAGGATGCGCTCGTCGATGCCACGTTCGAGGCTCGACTCGGCGACCACGGCCTTCCGGGAGACAAGACCATGTCACCGAACTGGCCGTACGTCTCCCCAGGGCAGTGGGGCCCGTCGAATGCCATGTCACCGAAGTACATCGGCAACCTGATCGACCGCATCCTCGCCTCCGAGCCGAAGCTCCCGGTGGTGTGGATATACGGCGCCGATGATGTCGCCGTGTCGAACAGCGCCGCGTCGGATCCCGGCACGTGGGGACCGAAGGGGATTCTGCCCGGCTTCCCCGGTGCCGAGGCGTATCCGACTCAGCCGATGATGGACCAGATCCGAACCGTGCTCGACGACTACGCCGAGCGTGGAGGCACGTACAAGGAGGTCGCGATCGAGGGATCCGGGCACGTTCCGTTCTTCTCTCACCCCGACGAGTTCAACAGCGCGTTCCATGCGCACCTCGAGCAGACAAGCAGACAACTAGGAGGCAACCAATGACGAAGAGAGCCATCAGGCTTCTCATGGTCGTGTTGGCGTTCGCGCTCGTCGCCGCTGCGTGTAGTAGCGATGACGGAGGCGACACGAGCACGACCGCAGTGCCGGAAGAGGCCACGACGGCCGCTCCGGATGAGACCACGACGACGGCCGCGACCGAGGAGACCACGACGACGGCCGCCGCGGCAGGCGTCTCGTGTGACGAGCCGGTGAAGGTCGGCGTCATCACTGACCAGACCGGGGCCCTCGCCATCTACGGCGCGCACATCATCCGCTCGTTCCCGCTCGGGATGGAGTACGGGACCGGCGCAGCCGGCGCCGGCGACATTGCATCCGGGCAGACCTTCACCCTCGACGGATGTGAGATCGAGGTCATCTACGGCGACGACACGTCCGATGCCGAGGTGAGCGCGACCATCGCACGCGAGATGATCGAGGTCGAGGATGTCGACATCCTCGTCGGCTCGGTCTCGTCCGGCGTCACGGCCGGCATACAGCAGCTCGCCCTCGAGAACGACGTCATCCATATCGCTGCCCCGGCGGCGGCGAACGACCTGACGGGTGTCGGGTTCAACCCGAACTCGTTCCGCACGAGCCGCAACAACTACCAGGACGCAGTGGCGATCTGTGAGTACCTGCCGACGCAGTACTCGACGTTCGCCCAGATCGCTCCTGACTACGCCTTCGGCCACGGTGGAGCCGCGGCTTACCGCGACGCCTGCACGATCAACGGCGGCGAGTTCGTCATCGACGACATCTTCGCTCCGTTCGATACGACGGACTTCACGCCGTACATGCAGCAGATCCTCGACTCCGGTGCGGAGGCGTGGATGGTCACGTGGGCCGGCGGCGGCTTCATCAACATGATGCAGGCAGCCGTGGACCTCGGCGTCACCGATGAGATGGCGATGGGCGCCCCGTTCGTCGACAACGTCGCCCTGGCACCGTTCTTCGCGAACGCGGTCGGCTCGACGGCGTCGATCCTCTACCACTACACGCAACCGGACAACCCGGTCAACGATTGGCTCGTCGAGAAGACCAACTCGCTCGAGACGCCCACCAATCCGGACTTGTTCGATGCGGATGCCTTCAACGCGGCGCTCCTCATCATCGAGGCGCTCAAGGCGAGCGGCGGCGACGCGAGCGCAGCCGCGCTGATCGAAGCGATGGAGGGGATCTCGTTCGAGGGCCCGAAGGGTCTCATTGAGATCCGTCCTGAGGATCACGTGGCGATCCAGGACATGTATGTCGTGACGCTTCTCAACGTCGACGATCCCAACCAGGAGTTCTTCGAGGCGGTCAAGACGGTGCGTCCCGACGTGCCCTGCCTCCTCGAGGGCGAGTACCTCGACCGCTGCGGAGACCTTCCCATCGGAAGCCTCAGCGGTTGACCTGATTGAATGTGTGGGCCGGGGAGCTCGTCCCCGGCCCACCGTTCACCCACCACGCGAAAGATGATCGTGATGGAACCCATCCTCGAGCTGCGAAATCTAACGAGGGAGTTTGGTGCACTCGTCGCCGTCGACGACGTGTCGATGTCGATCGAGGCCGGCACGCTGCACTCAGTCATCGGTCCGAACGGCGCAGGGAAGACGACGCTGTTCAATCTCATGAGCGGCACACTCAAGCCCACGTCCGGGCACGTGTTCCACAAGGGCGAGGACATCACGAACGTCCCGGTTCACCACATGATTCACCGTGGTCTCGGACGCTCGTTCCAGATCACGAACATCTTTCCGTTCATTACGGTCTTCGAGAATGTGCGGCTCGCCGCCCAAGCCACGGGCTCGGACGACTTCAAGTTCTGGAAGAAGGCGGCATCGCTGACCGACTACAAGGAGCGTGCCGCGGAAGTGCTCGAAGAGGTGGGGCTCGCCTCGGAGGCCCTCAAGCCCGCGAACGCGCTGCCGCACGGCGACCAGCGCAAGCTCGAGCTCGCCATGATCATCGCCCCCGACCCCGAGGTGCTCCTCCTCGACGAGCCGACGGCCGGCATGGCCTCGGAGCAAGTCCCTGAACTCGTAGACCTCATTGCCCGCATCCAAGAGTCCGGCGACAAGACGGTCGTACTCGTGGAGCACAACATGAACGTCGTGATGAAGGCCTCGGATCGCATCACCGTCATGCACCAGGGCGCCGTGCTCGCCGAGGGCACACCGGACGAGATCTCCACGAATGAGACCGTCCAGGAGGCCTACCTCGGCAGTCTCTACGACGAGGGGGACGGCCGATGAGCACTCTCCTCGATGTCCGCGACATCCACACCTACATCGGTCAGTTCCACATCCTCGAGGGTGTGTCGTTCAGCGTGCAAGAGGGCGAGATCGTCGCCTTGCTTGGACGCAACGGCGCAGGCAAGACAACGACCCTCAAGAGCATTCTCGGGTTGACACCGCCGCGCACCGGCGACGTCGAATTCGGCGGGGAGATCCTGCGAGGTAGGCACTCCTACGACATCGCAGCCATGGGGATCGGCTTCGTTCCCGAGCACCGGGCGATCTTCGGTGCTTTGAGCGTCGAGGAGAATCTTCGGCTCGCTGAGCGTTCGAAGGGCGACCTCGAACGCAAGGAGGAGCTCATCTTTGGGCTTTTCCCCGACCTCAAGCGCCTCATCAACCTGCCGGGGACGAACCTCTCGGGCGGCCAGCAGCAGATGCTTGCCGTTGCCAGAGCGCTCGTGCCGGACAATCGGCTGTTGCTCATCGACGAGCCGAGCGAGGGACTCGCCCCTGTGCTCATCGAGCAGATGATGGAGGCGATCCGGCAACTGAGCAGTGAGAGCACCGTGCTGCTCGTCGAGCAGAACTTCATCGTGGCGAGCCGCCTCGCCTCGCGCTACGTCATCGTCGAGGAAGGGGTCTCGGTAGCTGCCGGCGACATGGCAGACCTCGTGAACGACGAAGCGACGATCCGGAAGTACCTGGGAGCAGCATGACGACCACCGCCCCCACCGCCACCCGTGCCGCGAACGCGAGCCGCTGGCTGAGATCGAACCGCGGCCGATTCGGGCTCGCAGCCTTCTTCGGATTTGTCCTCATTTACTCGTTGTTTGCGATGGAGACGGACGACTTCTTCATCACGATCATTCGTGGCCTCGCCGTCGGCGCGATCACGTTCCTCGTCGTCTCAGGGCTCTCGCTCATCCTCGGGCTCATGGACGTGCTGAACCTCGCTCACGGCGAGCTGTACATGCTCGGCGCGTACGTCGGTTGGATGATCTACGTTCGCCCCGATACGTTCCTCGACCTGGTCACGCCGATCGCCCTCGCCTTGTCCGGGATGGCGCTTCTGCCACTCTGGAGGCGCATTGCTTCGCAGTGGCCAAGTGGGAAGTGGCTGAGGATCATCGTTCCGGTGGTGGCCATGGTCGTCGGGCTCGTCATCATCGTGTTCCTGTTCTCCAAGTTCCCGCTGTCGATCTGGAACCCCGACGTGTTCACCGAGGCACCGACGAACGATGCCGTCGCCCTCGACGCCGGCACGCAGGTGGTTCCTGAGCACGCCGGCTTCGAAGGGATCTCGCCGCTGTTGGGGCTCATCGGCATGTGGCTCGGTGGGGCCGTGCTCGGGTTCGGCATCGCAGCCGCTGTGGAGCGCAAGGCCGAGGTTGCCGCGCCGAAGCCGGAGCGAAGCGCCTTTGTCATCTCGGGGGCCGTCGCGCTGCTTGCGGTCGTCGTGCTCGCCGTCAACAACCCGCTCACTGAGTGGTGGTACGGACTCGGCACCACACCACGGTTCTTCGCTGCGATGCTCCTCACAACGGTTCTCGCCTTCGGCCTCGGAACCTTCATCGAGGTGGTGTTCATCAGGCCGCTCTACGAACGCCTGCTCTATCAGATCATGATGACCCTCGGCCTGGGGTTCATTCTCCTCGAGGCCGTGCGCTCGGTCTGGGGCCGTCCCCAATTCACCATGCCGAAGCCTGCAGCGTTCAACGGGCGAGGGGATGGGTGCCCGGGTGAAGGGTTCGGTGATCTCTTCTCGGGATGCGGGACGATCAAGCTGTTCGGCTCGCGGGTGCGCATGTACAACGAGGTGTTCATCATCCTCGTGGGCGTTGTCGTCCTCGTCGTCATCACGTTGATCCTCAAGAAGTCACGCCTCGGCATGACGATCCGCGCCGGCGTCCAGGACTCGGAGATGGTCGAGGCGCTCGGCATCAACGTCCGGCGCGTCTTCACGATCACGTTCGGCCTCGGAGTCGCGCTCGCCGCCCTCGGCGGTGTCGTTGCGGGACCCGCGCTTGGACTCAGCACCGGCATGGGTGCGTCGGTCTTGCTCCTCGCGCTCATCGCGATGGCAATCGGCGGTTTGACGAGCTTCCCGGGGGCCGCGGCGGGTGCTGTGATCGTGGGTGTGATGCAGCAGCTCATGATCAGGTTCGGCTCCGTCGGGATACCGATCCCGGGGTTGGCGGAGCCCTTCAAGCCGTCGCCGGCCCTCGTCCCGGTCTCGGTGATTCTCCTCATGGTGGTGGTCCTGCTCGTCTTGCCGAATGGGCTCTTCGGGAGGGAGGAATAGCATGACCGCGGTTCCCTCCACGCAGCCCAACTTCTTCGCCCGCCACCGCATGCTCGTCGTCGTGACAGCGCTCGCGGTTCTCTTCCCGTTCCTCGTCGGCCTGATCGATGGCCAATCCCCTGCAGCCGTCATCGCGTCGGAAGGTGGCAACGCCAAGTTCATGATGGGACTCGCGATCGAGGTGTTCATCCTCGCCCTCTTCGCCATCTCGTACGACCTCATTCTCGGCATCACCGGACTGTTCTCACTCGGACACCAGCTGTTCTTCGCCGTCGGTGCATACGGCACAGGGATCATGCTCAAGTCGCTCGAGTGGTCGATGCTCGTGACGGTGCTCGGCGTTCTCATTCTCGCTGTGCTTCAGGCGCTCTTGTTCGGCGTCATCCTGCCGCGCGTCAAGGGCCTCACCTTCGCGCTCGTCACGCTTGGCTTCGGGGCGATGTTCTGGATCGTGATCCAGTCTCCCGAGCTGAGTGATCACGCCGGGTCCGACGTGGGTCTCGCCGGCGCCTCGAGCTTGATTCCCGAGTGGATCAACACGACCGACAACCGATTCCGGTTCTACCTGCTCGTGTTCGCCGTTCTCCTGCTCGTCTATGTCGTCTATCGGCAGATCGTCGCGTCGCCGACGGGCGCCGTGATGATTGCGAATCGTGACAACCCGGATCGAGCCGGGATGCTCGGCTACAACACGTTCTGGTTCCAGTTGTTCGCCCTCTTCGCGTCGTCGCTCACGGCGGCCTTCGCCGGCATGTTCTGGGCGATGCACCAGCCGATCATCACACCGGCCGTTGCGGCGCTCCCATGGATGGTCGCGGTGCTGCTCATGGTGATCATGGGCGGCATCGGGACGCTTGCCGGAGCGATCGTCGGTGCTGCGGCTTTCCGCCTCCTGGGCTTCTACCTCGAGAAGTGGTTCGGCGGTGGAGCCGAGCTTCTGCTTGGCATCACGTTCATTCTCGTTGTGCTGTTCCTTCCGTACGGAATCGTCGGCACATGGCGAGCGAAGGCGATCGAACGTCGACAAGGATGGGAGCGACTCAAGAGCCTGATGGTCCCGAACCCCGAGAGGTGACGAGGCGAACTCGGGCGAGGAAGCCGAGGGGCCCTGGGTGGGGGAGGAAGGTCCTTCAGGCCGAGACGGTGATGCTCGCTGTGGCGGCTTCCCCGGCCGCGGTGTGGACCGTGAGTTCGATGTCGACGAGCTTGTGCCCGTCTTCCTCGCGCTCTGCGACGATCGTCGCAGAAGTTGTGAGGACATCGCCGGCACATGCCGGCGTGAGCATGCGGAGCTTCCTTCTCGCAATGAGAGCGTCGGGTCCGGCCCACTCGGTGACGACCCGGTCGACGAACCCGTGATAGAACATCGTGTTCAGATACACGTCCCTGGCTCCCTGGGCTCGTGCATAGTCCCGGTCGTGGTGGCCCGGGAAGAAGTCGCGTGTCGTCGCGGCATCGAGGACGCACCGCCCCACGGTGATCGGCAGCGTGACGACGGGTAGGTCACCGGGTGGGGGAGGAGGCGCCGGCTTGGCTGGGGCAGGTTCGGAGGTTGGCGTGGTCTCGGCATGTGCCTCGTATCGGTAGAGCACGTTCTCGTGCGTTGCGACCAACTCGTCGTTCTGATTCGTGACCTCGGTGACGGTTGTGACGAAGTGGCCGACGCCGAGCGCAGTCGCCTTCTCGTCCGAGACCGCTGTAACGCGCTCCCGGTAGGTGAGTTGATCGCCGACCCGCATGACGGCATGGAACGTCGTGTCGGTGCCGACGTTGATGAGCGTTCCGCCGGGCAGCGGCACCTCGAGACCGAGGAACGGCGAGTGATCGGGACGGCCGGTGGGTGTCCAGGGCAGGGGGAACGACCAGACGATGAGCATGCCCGGGGGCGAGATGATCGCCCCGTGGCGCCTTTCGGCGATGACCGCATTCCAGTAGTTCTCGTTCGCGTCCTCGGTCGCGGAGCAGTAGTAGGCGATCTGGGCGGCATTGACCGGATAGGGGGCCACTCGGACGGACTCGTGCCCGACCCAGGTCTTCCCCACCTCACTCGGCCCCTGGACCGCGTACACGGAGACGTCGGCGTAGTTCGGCGGTGCCTCGATCAGTTCCACGTTGGATCTCCCTGTTCTGCGGGCGGACCCATGGTATCGAGGAGACCCGGTGTCACTTCCGGCCCTCGTTCGCGAGATAGGCCTTGCCGGCGTCGCAGAACGTTCTGAAGTCACACGTGCGGCACGCCTTCGACGGTGTCGCTTCGAACGCCTCGTTCCTGAATCGTGCCGCCAGATCTTCGACGCGGTCGCGAGCGGTCGCGAGCCAGTTGGAGTCGGCCACGACGGTGCGTTCGGCGTATTTGCCGCCACCGAAGAACGCGAATGTGACCGAGATCCGTTCCGGAACCGGTGAGCCCAGAGCGCCGTCCGCCGCCGCGATCGCGTACGTCTCGAGCTGAACGTCGAGAGACGGATCATCTGAGAGGCGACCGGACTTGTAGTCGACGATCTCCCATGTCCCCGGTTCCGGCTCGTACACGGCATCGACACGACCGCGGACGCGGATGTCTCCGATCGTGAGATCGATGGGAACCTCGGCGTGGCGAGCCTGGGTGCCGGCAAACCGGGATTCGAGGAACACGTCGTACGGGTCTGCCTTCGGTCCGGTCCCTTCACCATCCCACTCACCCGGAACGTCGTAGACGACGTCGTCGAGATCGTCGAGCGGCACCTTGCCAATGTTGTGAAGCTCGACCTTGCGGTGGAAGTCGACACCTCGCCGCAGGGCGGGGGATGGCCGCGTTGGCAGCCGATCGACAAATGCCCATCGGAATCGGAGCGGGCACCGGGCGAGCGTGACGAGCCCGGTCACCGACGTGCTCTTCGGGGCGGTGTGTTCGACGATCGTTGGCTGGGGCAGCTCTTCGAGATCAAGCCTCATCTGATCCGCCCTCGCTGCGGCGGCCGGCGCATGCTTTGCGTACCGATCCATCCAGGCGGGATCATCCAGCGCCTCGCGAAGCGCGCTCTCCCAACCAGCCTCGACGAAGAGAGGATCGGGGACGGGACCCGGCGCTTCCCACGCGGCATCGACGATCGGACCCGGGTCGTCGCGAACCACGGTCCCAATGGCGATCTCGGAAGCCATGGTGTGGAGAGGGGACGGCTTTCGTGGGGTCTTGCGCTCGGGAGTTCGGTGTGAACCAGAGACGATGAGGTGGTGTCTGGCTCGCGTGACGGCTACATAGGCGAGCCGCCACTCCTCGGCCTCGTGATACGAGCGAAGGATTGTGTTGCGCTCCTTCTGCGTCGATGCGCCGCTCAGATCCGGGAGGCTCTCCGCGTCGAGTCGCAGGGAGTAGGGAAGGTACTCGGCCTTGTCGACGGGACTCGGGTACGACCGGGATCGCGACGGGAAGCCGCCCTCGACCACGGACGGGACGACAACCACATCCCACTCGAGCCCTTTCGATCGGTGAATCGTGAGAAGCGAGACCGCCGGGCCGTGGGAGATGGCAACGGTGTCGAGTTCTTTGGCGGCGCTCTCGTCGGACAGGAGGCGGAGGTAGAGAAGGAACGCACCGAGCGTGGCGCGACCAACAACCGGCTTCCACCCCTCAACGAGGTCGAGGAACCGGTACATGTTCAAACGGGCCGACAGTGCCGAGGACTCGTCCATCGCATCGATCTCGGTCCATGCCGCCATCTCGGCCAGAACGGCTCGACACAAGTCCGGCACCGTGAGACTCTGCGCCTCAACGAGCAGCCGCCGGTATCGGGATCGGAACGACTTCAACCGCCGTTTCGCCTCAGCGGTGCAACCGCGGACACTCTCGATATCCTCGACGGCCTCGATCAGGGAAGCCTCGGCGTCGTCGCGACGGTGGCGCTTCCGAACCCAGGCGGTGAGAGGGGCGAGATCCCCGAGGCCCAGTCGGTACCCACTCCCCAGCAGGAGCCGGGCGAGAGCGATTGAGTCCGAAGGATCGTCGAGAACACGCAGCCACGTATGGAGCTCAGCGATCTCGGGGACATCCAGCAGCCCGCCAACCGATGCGACCTCGGACGGAATGCCCGCCGAGAGCAGGGCTTCCCGAATCGACGCGATGTCACGGTTCTTGCGGGCGAGGACGGCGATCTCATCCCACGGCGTGCCGTCCTCGTGGACCTCCTCGATGCGTGCAGCGACCCATGCGGCCTCATCGGCGCGGGTTCCGAGCCACGCGGTCTCGACGGCCCCGATCGATGCGCTGGGAGCCGGCTCGAGAGGATCGAAGGGGTTCGCGCCGTGGAGGCGCTCCCTGATCCGGTTGGCGAGATCGAGGATGACTCCGTCCGATCGACGGTTGAGGGTGAGCGGAAGCGTCGCGGCATCCGTTCCATCCGGATTCGGGAAGTGGTGAGCGAATCCGTCGAAGTTGAGCCGGGAAGCTCCACGCCATTCATAGATGGTCTGATCCGAGTCGCCGACGGCCGTGACCGGGAACCCATTCCCGAAGATCGCACGCAGGAGCTCGCGCTGTGCCGGATCGGTGTCCTGGTACTCATCGAGCAGCACGATGCGGTAGCGGTTACGGAGTCGGTCGGCGATGGCGGGGTGCTCGGTGACGAGCTGGTAGGCCCGCGCGACGAGATCGGCGTAGTCCACCACGCCGATCTCCGCCTTGGTTCGGGCGTACGCGTCGACGAGTGAGAGGAGTTCGAGGCGGGTTGCCCACACCTCGTCGCGCTCCTCGATCGGTGGCGCCGCGTCCCTCACGGTCGTGGGAGCAAGGAGGTTATCTCCGACCTGGCCCGCGAGTGTGAGGCCCTTGTCGATGATCCCGGCCGGCTTGGTCAGGTCGAGGTGTTCGTAGCCGACAGAGCCGAGCCCCTTTTCGAGCAGCTGACGCTGATGAGCCGGGGTGATCACGGTCGTGTCGCGCTCAACGCCCACGAGGGCACCGAACTCTCTCAACACGTCGTAGGCGAAACCGTGATACGTGGCCACCTGCACCTCGCGGCCGTCCTTGGCGAGATCGGGGAACTCAGATCGCAGACGTTCGGCGAGCTCCCCGGCCGCCTTGTTCGTGAACGTGATGCCAAGGGCGGACTCCGGCTCAATGCCGGCACCGATCAGTGCCTTGAGGCGGAGGACGATTGTGGTTGTCTTGCCGGTGCCGGCCCCGGCAGCGACTCGGAGCGGTGCGAGCGGGTACTCGACGATGGCCTGCTGCTCCGGAGTGAGTTCGAACTTCATGAGCTGAACGCCTCCTTGCCTTCCGGCATGGCGGGACAGACGAGACGAAACGCGCAACGGTCGCACTCGGCGCTCGGGTTCGGGGTCCAGTCCTCGATGTCGATCCCCTCGGCAACGGCCGCCATCCGTTCCTCGATGGTGTCGATGTTGGCCACATCGAACGACCGTGTGGCGATCGATCGCTTCTGGGGATGCATCGGGAACCACATCTCGGCCGCAGAGGGCTCACCGTACGCTCCGATGTCCGGGTCCTCTCGCGCACCGATCAGATAGAAGCCGAGCTGGAGCGACGTCGCCCCCTCATCGAGGCTGACGAGTCCGCCGGTCTTGTAGTCGACGATCGACACCGAATCGCCGCGTTGCTCGATTCGGTCGGCTCGGCCGATCCACTGGACATCACCCCGCTGGACCGTGAGCTCGGTCTCAGACCCCACCGCCGTCCCCGCGCTCGGCCACAACGAGTAGGTGTTCTCCAGCGCCACCCTGGCTCGGTTTCGCCATGCATCGTCGAAAGGACCTTCGCCGAATGCCCCGGGAGCGAGCATGTCGTCGAGTGCCTCGAACGCCTCTTCAACGGTGCCGTGGATATCACCGCGCTCCGTCGCGGCGTTCTCGACGCGTTCGAGGATCGCGTGGATGAGTGTCCCGAACTCCATGTGTTTGCTCGGTTCCGCCCCGATGCCCAGCTTGCGTTCAAGGACGTATCGGCGGGGGCACGTCTCGTACGCCGTGGCCTGGCTGGGGGAGAGTGACAGGGGACGCCGCACCACACCGGTGTCGGGGCCGGCTGCAAGGCCGCCGGCGAAGGTTGCAGGGGATCGCAGGCAGAGATCATCGCTGCGGGCGAGGGTTTCGGCGGCTCCGAGGCGCTCGGGCGGGGACAGCGTCGGGTCGGCGACCATTCGGCGGAGCGCCGCTTCGAATTCCCCGGCTGTGATTGGCCGGTGGTGGCCTGTGGGCTCCGAGACGGCATCGTCGATCGTGGCGGCACCGGCGGCGAGCGGGAGGAACCGGCTGGGCGTTCCACCCTCGGCGTCGAAGCCGGAATCGGTCGTCGTCCAGATCACCCGGCGCGTCGCCCTCGTCATCGTTGTGTAGGCCAGCCTGCGTTCCTCTTGCAGCCGGAACGCCAGGTACCCGGCGGTGTCGCTCGGAAGCTGGGGCTGGAGGTGACGCGTCCCCAGGAGCGAGTCTCGCGTGCGGAGGTCCGGGAAGACGCCCTCGACGGCGTCGGCGATGAACACAACGTCGAATTCGAGTCCTTTTGCTTGGTGAAGCGTGGAGACGGTGACCCGGTCGTGCTCCTCGGCCCTGTACGAGAGCAGCGGGCTCGCCTCGAAGTCCTCGGTCTCGCTGTGCCTCCTGTACTGGAGAAGGGTGCCCCTCGGATTGCGGTCGTTCCATCGCTCGAGCACCTGCGTGAACGACGACCAGGCGGCACGATCCTGATGCCGGCGGGGATCCACTGCCAGATCGGCGAGTTGAGGGAGCGTCGACCACATCTGCCACAAGCCGGCGACGGCGGGCGCATCATTGGCCCACGACGGATCGGTGAGCAGGTCGGCGAGGCCGGCGCCTTTGTCGATTCCTCGTCGAACGACGTCGGCCCACGATCCGTCCCCGTCCGCCCTTCTCCGTTCGATCTCGGCGACTCGAGCCAGCGGCGCATTGAACATGGGGCCGAGGAGGATGCGCCGCACGGCTCGGTCGGTCTCGGCCTCCCCGTCTGCGTCCGACGTGGCGGCTGCGACGTCGAAGACGAAACGGACGGCGGACTGGTCGACGAGCCGACGGTCGGGGCGTTCGTGGGGGATGTCCCTCCTCTCGAGGGAGCGGGAGAGGGGGAGGAGGAACCGGGTCTTCGATCGTGTGAACACCGCCATTCGACTGAACGGAATCCGTTGTTCCAAGTTGAGTCGGTGGATCTCGGCTGCGATCCACTCGGCCTCCGCGACCTGCTGCTCGAATCGGTAGACCTCAACGGATCCTGCGCCGGGTGCCGCAGCGACCTTCCCGGCGGCACCGGGAAGCTCATGAGCGGAGACCCGCACGGCCGCATCGAGGATCGCTGCGGGAACGCGAAACGAAGTCGTGAGAACGAGCCGCTCCGCCGGACGTTGGTCGGAGCCGAAGTCGTCGGCGAATCTGCCGACGGCGCCAACGTCGGTTCCGCGGAACGAGTAGATCGACTGGTACGGATCGGCGGCGGCCGTGAGGTGGCCATGGGGAGCGGCGAGACGCCGGAGAAGGACGGATTGGGCGTGCGTCGTGTCCTGATACTCATCGACGAGGATCCACGGGTACTGCACGGCAACCGAGTTCGCGACGTCGGGTTCTGCCAGCAGCTCGGCCGCTTCGGCGAGAAGTGTCCCGTAGTCGATGACGTGACGTTCGCGGAGCGTGCGGTCATACCGTTCGAGGAAGCCTGGGAGTCCGCTCCAGTCGGCTCGCTGTTGTGTTCGCTCGGCGAGATTCGCGGGATCGATCAGTTGCTCGCGACATCTCAGGATGAAGTCCGTGACCTCATCGGCGAATGTGCGAGTCGTGAGAAGTGAGCGGTAGGCCGCCGACCACGCAGCTACGTCTTCTCCGGCAAGGAGCTCGGCGATGAGCCAGCGCTGGTCGGGGCCGGCGAGGATCTCGGGCGCTTGCTCCCATCCCCGACGATCGGCGTGCGCCTCGAGGAGCCGCCGCGCGAACGAGTGGTATGTGGACACGTCGATGGTTGTCCGCGATCCCGGGATCGCGGATGCGAGCCGAGTGTCGAGGTCGGTGGCGCTGTCGCGGGAGAAGGTGAGGAGAAGCACGCCGGCGCCCGGGTTGCCGTCGACAATGTGTGCTGCTCGCCTCACGAGGAATTCGCTCTTCCCCGTCCCAGGTCCTCCGACGATGAGTTGGGGGTGCTCCGGCGCAGGGAGCCAACGGTCCCACTCTCCGGGATCGATGCGGAGCGGAGCGGTCATCGCTCGAGCGGAAGGTGCGGCTCGTCGGGTCGAGCAACGCCCCCGGGCAGGATGTGCACGACCCGGATGTCTCGATCTCTGAGGAGCGCGGCGATCATCGTCGATCGGTGGCACTTGTCCGGTTCGACCTCGCGGCAGATCACGACGGTCCGGGCCACCGCGGCGAGTGCGATGAGCTCGGCGATTGCGTCGTCGAGGCCGTACTCCGCCCCCTCACCGAGTGTCAGCCCCATCCATCGGTAGCCCCGATCAGTTTGGGCGGCGAAGATCTCGAGCTGCCTGCGGTCGAACCGTGGTACGAGCGGGTCTGCCGGCGCTCTTCGGACGTCGACGATCGTGGAGATTCCGTGGACCATGAGATCCCGGTCGATGTCCTCGACCGACCGATCTCCATAGCCGATGGTCCAGATCGTCGTCACCGTTCGTCACGTCTCCCGTTCGTGAGCGAATGCCGGGCAGATATCTTGGTAGGAGCACCAGCCGCAGAGCACGCCGGTCCGTGTTGGGAAGGTGTCCGTTTCGATCGCCCGCTCAATCGCCGTCCACAATGCTCGCAGCTGGCGCGCCATCGCGTCCAGTTGGGCGTCGTTGACGGGCATTTCCAGGACGGTGGGACCCTTGAGGTAGAGGAGGCGAAGCGACACCGGCGTGCGGCCCTCCCGAAGCCGGATGAGGAGTGCATAGATCTTGAGGCCGAAGAACGCCGCGACCTCGTACTGCTGTTTCGGCGCCTTGCCGGTCTTGTAGTCGGTGATGACGAGACCGGCAGGCGTCTCCTCCATCCGGTCGAGGATGCCTCGAATGGTCATGTCATCGACGGCCTGTGTGAGATCGAGCTCCCTCGCGAGAGGTTCGAGGTGTTGGGGATCCTCCACGAGGAAGTAGTTCGCGAGGACGGCGAGGCTCTCCTCCGACCATGTCCGCTCGCTCTCCGGATCGGTGAACAGCTCCGGGAACTCGGTGGGCTTGAGCTCGTTCCAGGACTCGAGGAACAGGGAGTGGAGCCGTTCCGGTGTGCGATCGGGGCCGGGGAGGTCAAAGAGCCTCTCGAGAGCGAGATGAGCGGTCGTGCCCCGCGCCTGGTGTACGTTCGGAGGTCGTTCGATCCGGTCGATGGCGCTGTACTTGAACAGCTGCGGGCATCGCTTGAAGTCGCTTGCACGCGAGGGGGAGAGGCTCCTCAGCCCTGCTGCTCTGTTCTCGTTCTCCCGATGATTCGAAGCCATGAGCGGCACTATACGGGACCCGTGTGACACGAACCACAGCGTTGTAACTACACGGATTCATGGTGTGGGAAAAACGGAGCAAGTACGCGAAAAACGACTACGCATACAGGTTGACAGGCCGCGCACAGTGGTCGTATCTTGCCGCTTCCTCGAAGGGCTTCGGCCCAGAGAGCGACCCGGACGACGGGCCCTCGGGCCCACCGGCGGGCCGGCGGGAGACCGCCGGAACGACGGACCGGACGGGTCACCGGGGGAGCCGGTCTTGGCCGGCAAGCCCGGATCGGTGAGTCGCTCCTCGGAGCGAGGCACCGGTGGCCGTCGGGACCGCCCAGATCCCGGCGAGTCACACCGAATCGCCGAAAGGCGGATCGGTTGTCCGGAAGGGACCTCCGGGTCCCGACCGTGACCGGCAACGGCCGGAGGGTTTCGGGTAAAACCGAGGTCCGACGGAACCGGGCCACCGGCAACGGCCGGAGGGTTTCGGGTAAAACCGAGGTCCGACGGAACCGGGCCACCGGCAACGGCCGGAGGGTTTCGGGTAAAACCGAGGTCCGACGGAACCGGGCCACCGTCATCGGCGAAGGCGAGAGTCGGCGCCGGAGGCACACAGGAGCGGCATTGCCGTTTCGACTGAGAACCCCGAGAGGGCGAGGCGAGAGCCGAACTCCCTCGGGGTTTCTCGCGTCTTGAGCGCCGAGTACTCCGGACTCCACCCGGAGCGCGAAACTTGGGAACCGTGCGCGAAAACCAACCAGCGTTTCAAGTGGACATATGCATGGCCGGGGCCTAGTTTTCGGGTTGTCACCGGGAAGGGAGACCGACTCGGCGGCGACCGGCCCGAAAGGGTCGGCCCGGAGCCCGAAAGGGCAACGGGAACGTCCAACTGGGCGCACCCCGAAAGGGGAGGTGCCGGCTCCGCAAGGGGTCATCGGAAACGGCCTTCGGGCCGGGAGCGGACGGAAGGACACCCCGCCAAACGGCTTCGGCCGGGCGGCGAGGAGCGAACGGTCGCAAGGCCGCTCGCACCGACGGAGACCGTCCCTCGGGACGGCGACCGCCGGAACGAGGACACCCCGAGGGGGCGAAAGCTTCCTCGGGGTTTCTCGTGATCCCGGCAGGGCGGGGGATCATCGTTTACACTCCCGGCCATGCCATGGCCTGAAGATGCACTCAGCGACGACGAGCACGTCATTGTCTCGTTCCGTCAACATTGGAAACTCCTCATCATCCCAATCGGGTGGTTCGTCCTCGGGGTCGTACTGATCGGTCTGGTGATCGCGATCTTCCCGTGGCCGTTGGCCGAGTGGTTCTTCACCCTCATTGTCCTCGGCGGTGGTGTCTGGCTCATTGTGCGCCCCGTCGTGGATTGGATCGTGACGCGCTACGTACTGACAAACGAGCGGCTCATGACGAGGAAGGGGCTCATCGCGAAGTCCGGTATCGATCTTCCTCTCGAGCGGGTCACGAACGTCAACTTCAGCCAGACCGTTCTCGAGCGTCTTCTCGGCGGTGGCGATCTGCTCGTCGAGTCCGCCGGTGCGACCGGTCAGAGCAGGTTCTCGAACATCCCACGTCCCGACGAGTTCGCGAAGGTCCTGTACAAGGCTCGTGAGGAGCGGACGCTCGCGCTCCAGGGCAGGGTGGTCGAGACGTCCGCTGCGGCGGCGAAGGACCCGACCGAACAACTCCAGCGGCTCAAGCAACTCCACGATGATGGGGTTCTGTCGGACGAGGAGTTCGCGGCGAAGCGCCAGAAGCTCGTCGACGAGATCTAGCTGAGAACGAAGCGGGAGACCGTTTCCACGTGATACGTCTGAGGGAAGAGGTCGACCGGCTGCACCCACTCGAGGTCGTACCCGGCACCGCGGAGAAGGCCGGCGTCTCGCCCGAGGGAGGCCGGATCGCACGAGATGAGCACGATCGTCCGGGGATTCGGCCCGGTGACGGCTTCCACGCCCGCGCTGCCGAGCCCGGCTCGCGGCGGATCGACGATTGCCACGCTCCACGAGTCGTCGAGTGTGGGGGCGAGACGCTCGAACGAACCGAGCAGTGAGCGGAACTTGCCGGGAATCGCCCGTTCCAGATTCCCGGTCACTGCTCGGTAGGCCGAGCGACCGGTGTCGATCGTGATCACGCGGCCGGCCGACCGTCCGACGGTGGCAGCGAAGAGCCCAACACCGGCGTAGCCATCGAGGAGGACATCGTCGTCGGTTGCAGCCGCTGCGGCAGTGACGAGGCGCACCAACTCCTCCGCTCCGGCTGTGTTCACCTGGAAGAATGACGCCGCCGGGACGCGGAAGCGGACACCGCCGACCTCCTCCTCGAACCAGGGACGGCCCTTGATCGTGCGGAGTCCGTCGCGGGAACGGTGCACTACTGAGGCGTCCCACCCTTCGGCGTGGTCGGGAGTCTTTCCCTCGATGAGCACGAGGGCATCTCGTGTTGCGACTCCGGTTCGGAGGATGACCTTCTTGACACCGGAGAGGTCCCCGAGATTCTCGAACCGCTCTGTCAGCTCCGGCCGAAGCAGAGGGCATCCGTCCAGTGGGACGAGCCGATCCGAGTGGTGCTCGTGGAGAGCGGGCCGCCCGTCGAAGACCGAGAAGTCCATACGATTGCGGTAGCCGAATGCGGATCCGGGAGCGATCGTCGGCCGGACCTCGATGTCGTCCAAGCCGCCGACATGTGCAAGCTGACCGGCGACGACCTCGAGTTTCCACTGGAGCTGTTGCTCATACGCGGCGTGCTGCCACGTGCATCCGCCGCAGATCGGGTAGGCCGGGCAGGGTGGCTCGACGCGGTCGGGTGATGCCTCGACGATGTCGACGAGCCGGCCCCGGGCCCATCGCCGCTTCTCGGTGACGATCTCGATCTCGACACGTTCTCCCGGCATCGCCCCGGCGACGAAGTGTGCCTTCCCTTCGATCCGACCGACGCCTTCGCCTCCATGGGCGATCGAATCGATGGTGAGTTGGGCCATAGGGAGACGGTAGACGGAATCTCGCCGGGCCTCATCGTCGCTTCCTCTCCCACGGAAACCTCATTCCACGGTTTCTTGGACGGGAGCGAACACCTCCCCACAACCCATGTCCCCCCGGACCGAAGGGACGGGGGACGCGCATCGGCTCTGCCGATGCGCAGGGGGGACGCTGAAGATCCCAGCGGCGCGCACCACCACCCTGAGTCCACAACGCCTGGTGTACGCGTCACCCACATGTGGAACGCTCCCCCCTGCGAGTCCGCACAGCGGACTCGCGTCCCCCCACCGTTCCGGCGGGGGGACGGGTGAGAGGGGCGCGCCGCGGGGGTGGGCTCACCCAATTCGTGAAGAGCCGCACCTGCGAAAGCACTGTCATACCAAGGCATTCGGCCCGCACGCCGACGACAAACCGCGGATCCAACCTGGGTGGGGGGGGGACAGGCTTTGGACGTCATCTAGTCTGCTCTCATGCCGACCAGCCCCGCACTCGACGCCGTCGCAGCAGCAGGCGTCGGCTACCGGATCGTTGAGTTCGAGCCCGCTCGGAACCTCACCGAGGCCGCAGAGCGACGCGGCACAACGGTCGACCGCATTCTCAAGACGATGGTCGTGAGAACCGGCGAGGACGGCTACGTGCTGGCACTCGTCCCCGGAGATCGGGTTATCGACTGGTCCCGGCTCCGCGACCATCTCGGTCTGCGCAGGCTCTCACTCGCCGATGCCGAGCAGGCATACGAGGCGACCGGATACCGCCGGGGCACGATCACGCCGTTCGGTGTCGACGCGGAACTCCCAATCATTATCGACGAGGCGGCACTCGGCAGGGGAGAGGTGTCGGTCGGCGCAGGTGTGCCCGGCGTTGCGATCCACATCGATGCCGACGATTTGATTGGCTCGGTCGGCGCCGCCGCAGCAGCGATCACGAAGCCGGCGGGGGAAGGATGATCGACAACATCCTCTGGTTCCACGAGCGCTGGGTATTCGTCGCTCTCACCGCGACAGGGCTCGTCGGGGCCTGGGGACTCGTGCTGGCCGTGCTCCGACGTCCGCCCGGTCGCCTGTTCCGCTCCGCTGCCGGGATCGCAGTCGTTGCGATGCTCGTCCAGGTCGGCGCCGGGCTGATCCTCTACGGGAAGGGCCTCAGACCGGTCAACGGCTTCCATGTCTTCTACGGCATCCTCATCGTCGTGACGTTCAGCTTCGCCTACATCTACCGGACACAGTTCGCTCGGCGCCCAGCGCTCTCGTACGGACTGCTGCTGCTGTTCGTGATGGGGCTCGGTTTCCGGGCCTGGTCGAACGTCGGCACCTAACATGACCGGCCGCGGGAAGGAGTCGGCGATGCTCAATGGGAAACGCCTCGTGATCACCGGTGTGCTCACCGATGGTTCGATCGCTTGGCACGTCGCACGACTCGCTCAGGAACAAGGCGCCGAGATCGTACTCACCGGCTTCGGTCGGGCGATCCGGCTCACCGAGCGTTCGGCGAAGCGACTCCCCGAACCTCCGCCGGTCCTCGAACTCGATATCAACGACCCCGACAACATGGAGGCGCTTGCCGCCGACCTGGGTGAACGGTGGGGTGCGGTGGACGGAGCGCTCCACGCGATCGCGTTCGCTCCCGAGGACGCCCTCGGTGGCAGGTTCCTCGACACGCCCGCCGAGTCCGCGGCAACGGCGTTCGTGACTTCCGCGTTCTCGTACAAGACCCTCGCCGTCGGGCTCCGCCCCTTGATGCTCGAGGCCGGTGGGGGATCCCTCGTGACTCTCGACTTCGACAACTCGACGGCGTGGCCCGCCTACGACTGGATGGGTGTGTCCAAGTCTGCGCTGCAATCCGTGACGCGATACCTCGCCCGATACCTCGGCGACGACGGAATCCGCGTCAACGCCGTGGCCGCCGGACCGCTCGCAACCGTCGCTGCGAAGTCCATTCCGGGCATCGAAGAGTTCATCGACGCATGGCATCGGCGAGCACCGCTGCCGTGGGACATCCACGACCCCGAACCCGTAGCGCGCATGGTCTGCGTCCTGCTCTCAGACTGGGCGCCGGCGACGACGGGTGAGATCATCCACGTCGACGGCGGCTACCACGCCATGTCGATGGACCGTCCGACCACGGGCTAGCCCCACGTTGGTCACACGACGGGCCGCAGCGCACCGGTAACCTCTCGCCGATGTCTCGCGTACTCCTGCTCTTCGGTGGGCGATCGGCCGAACACGAGGTCTCGTGCGTTTCGGCCGTTGCAATCTACGACGCCCTCGTCGACGCCGGCCATCGGGTCATCCCGATCGGCATCGACCGCAGCGGAAGCTGGTGGGTCGTCGACCCCGTGCACCGGCCGTTTCGCGCTGAAGGCCGGCCGGCGACGCTTCGCATACCCGACGGCAGCCTCCTGCTCGGAGACTCCGAGGTCGCCTACGACGTCGTCTTCCCGGTCCTCCACGGCCCGCACGGCGAGGACGGGACGATGCAGGGCCTCTTCGAGATCGCCGGCAAGCCGTATGTTGGGTGCGGCGTGCTGCCGTCGGCGGTCGCGATGGACAAGGACATCGCGAAGCGGATCTTCGACAAGGCTGGAATCCCGACGTCGCGCTGGCGTGTCGTGCGGGGAGCCGACTATCGCGACGATCCCCACGGCACCGTCAACAGCATCCTGAAGGACCTCGGCTCGCCGGTGTTCGTCAAGCCTGCCGAGCTCGGATCGTCGGTCGGCATCAACAAGGCATCAGAAGCAGCAGAGGTCAAGGACGCCATCGACGAAGCCCTCCGGCACGGTGACAAGGTCGTTGTCGAAGAGCACATCACGGGCCGCGAGATCGAGGTCGCTGTCCTCGAAGGGCCGAGGACGGCGTTGCCGGGCGAGGTCCAATCCGCGGGCGACTGGTACGACTACGCGTCGAAGTACGAGGACGAGATGAGCGACTTCGAGGCTCCGGCGAACCTCCCGGACAGCCGTATCGCCGAGGTGCGAGCGCTCGCGGCGCGTGCGTTCGAAGCCATCGAGTGCCGGGGCCTCGCAAGGGTCGACTTCTTCTTCGAGGACGGGGGCCGCGGCTTCCTCATCAACGAAGTGAACACGATGCCGGGCTTCACGCCGATCTCGGGGTTCCCGAAGATGTGGATGGCGTCGGGGATGAGCTACTCGGAGCTCTGCAACGAACTCGTGGAGCTAGCGCTCAGCTCTGAGCTCTGAGCTGTCAGCTGTGAGCTGCGCCGGCGAAGCTGGCGCCTACAGCCTGATGACCGGGCAGGTGAGCGTGCGAACGATCCCATCGACGGGTTGCACGGCGGTCACGACGAGCTGTCCCAGCGCATCGACGTCCGCGGCCTCGATGAATACGACGACGTCGTAAGGGCCGGTCACGGCCTCGGTGGAGACCACACCCGGAACACCACGGATCGCGCTGGCGACGTCGGCAGCCCGACCGGTGTCGGTCTGGATCAGGATATACGCTCGAACCACGGTTCCTCCTCAGAGTCGTGGGTCAAGTGTACCCAAGCGAGACGAGGGGGAAGGCCACTGGGGAAGAGCGAACAGCGAACAGCAGACAAGCAAGACGATGGAGAGGTGCCGTGGGCTGTGAGCTGTGAGCTCAATACCCGTCGGCGCCGAAGCGCAGGTCGCGGGCGTAGAGGCGGCCGTCGGCTTCGTCTGTGTCGAAGATCACGCGCTGGCCCTGGCGCAGCATGCGGAACATCGAGCCCTCGAGAGAGCCGGGCCGGAGGTACACCTCTGAGCGGTCGTCGTCACGCACGATCACACCAACCCCCGACTGTGGGTCGTAGACCTTGACGACTCCCTGCACGGGCTAGACCTTCTCGACCTTGCCGGCCTTGATGCAGGCCGTGCAAACGCGCACGCGCTTCGAGTTGCTGCCGTCCTTGACGCGGACACGCTGGATGTTTGGGAGCCAGCGGCGGCTCGAACGCTTGTGAGAGAAGCTGACTTGCTTCCCGAACCACGGCTCTTTGCCGCAGACTTCACACCGATATGACATGTGGGGAAACCTCCTGAGGCGAAACGGGAGGCTAGCAGCCTCCCACAGACACCGACCTTCGGAATCGGATGGACCATCATGGCGCATGTGACGAGCCGAGACAACGAGAACCCAGGGCGATCGCTCGCCTACCTCATGGATGTCCCTGTCGACCGAGTCAAGGGCATCGGCACCGTGCGTGCGAAGAAGCTGGCCGAGGCCGGGATCGAGTCGGTCGCGCAGCTCCTTCTCCACGCCCCGCGCCGCTACATGGACCGTTCGCAGATCTTCGACCTCTCATCCGTCCCCGTCGGAGAGGACGTGACGGTTGGCGGCGTCGTGCGCAGCGTCGACCAGCGGAGGATCTCTCGCGGCCGGCTGATGACGACCGCGGTCATCAGCGACGGCACGAGCGAGGTCAGAGTCGTGTGGTTCAACCCCTATCTCAAGCTCAAGAAGGGGGAGGAGATCGTCATGTCCGGGAAGGCAGAGATCTTCAAAGGGCATCTCCAGATGAAGAACCCCGACCTCGATCGCACGCCGGCGGGCGACACGTTCCTGACCGGTCGCGTTGTGCCGATCCACTCGAGCGTCGGGGGCCTCACTCCGCTCAACGTGCGGAGGGCCTTGGACAACGCCTTGCGCCGCTCTCGGCCCATCAGCGAGGCTCTCCCCGACGACGTGATCGACCGCCACGGGCTCGTCTCACGAGATGAAGCCATCTCCAACGTGCACTTCCCGGAGACCGCCGAGGACGCCGAGAGCGCTCGCCGGCGCCTCGTTTTCGACGAGCTGTTCCGTCTCGAGCTCGCCCTTGCCTTGCGCAAGCGCCGCCAGGCAGAACAGTCGCGCGGCGTGGATCACCACATAGGAGGCCCTCTCGTCGACCGATTCCTCGAAGGGCTGCCGTTCGACCTCACCGGCGCCCAGGTGCGGGCTATCGAAGAGATCCGGTCCGACCTCGGGGGCAGCCACCCCATGCACCGGTTGCTCCAAGGAGAAGTCGGATCCGGGAAGACGGTCATTGCCCTCGCAACGCTGCTCACGGCAGTGCAGGGCGGCTTCCAGGGGGCGATCATGGCGCCCACGGAGGTGCTCGCAGAGCAGCACTACCTCTCGACCGCCGACGCTCTCGACGGCGCGGGCATGACGCCGCAGGGGGGACCGGGTTCCGCCGGAACGGGCAGCCTGCTCGCGCAAGAGGGCGAGCCGACGGTGCGGGTCGCCCTGCTCACCGCGAACCGGGCGATCACCAACTTCGACGGCTCCGCAGACCGGGCCTCGGTGATCGGCTGGGTCGGTGACGGCGTCGTCGACTTGGTCATCGGTACGCACGCGCTCATCCAGGAAGGCGTGCACTTCTCCCGGCTCGGGGTCGCCGTCGTCGACGAGCAGCATCGATTCGGCGTGCATCAGCGCGTCATGCTTCGCGACAAGGCGATCGACTACGACCCGGATCTCCTCATCATGACCGCCACGCCGATTCCGCGGACGCTGTCGATGACCATCTACGGGGATCTTGACGTGTCGGTGCTCGACGAGATGCCGCCGGGGCGACTTGCCGTGAAGACCCGCCATCTGCGCAAGGACGCGGCGTCGCTCGAGACGGTGCGTCGCGTCGTGAGCGCGGAGGTCGAGGAAGGGCGACAAGCGTTCGTCGTCTGCCCGCTCGTCGAGGACTCCGACAAGCTGGAGGCGAAGTCGGCGACCGCGGAATTCGATCGGCTCCAGGCGGTGTACCCAGACTTCCGACTCGGGCTTCTCCACGGACAGATGCGCCCGTCCGAGAAGGACGACGCCATGCACCACTTCCGAGCCGGGGACCTCGACATCCTCGTCGCGACGACCGTCATCGAAGTCGGAATCGACGTCCCGAATGCGACGGTGATGGTGATCGAAGACGCAGACCGATTCGGCCTCAGCCAGTTGCACCAGCTTCGGGGGAGGGTCGGCCGTGGCGAACACCAAGCGACCTGCCTTCTTGTGGCGGAACCGTCGACGGCCGACGGCGAGGCGCGGATTGCGGCGATGTGCGCTACCACGGACGGGTTTCGTCTCGCAGAGGAGGACCTGCGCATCCGTGGTCAGGGCACGGTGTTCGGAGCTCGCCAATCCGGGATGACGGACCTCAGGCTTGCGAACATCCTGCGCGATGTCGACGTGCTCGTCGATGCCCGCCGCGAGGCATTCGCCCTCGTTGAGCGAGACCCCGATCTCGCGGAGCACGCCGAACTCGCCGCCGAGGTACAGGCAATGCTGGGCGATGATGCAGAATGGCTGGAGCGCAGCTGAACGTGCGACGGAGAGACCCAGCGTGAGAATCATTGCAGGAGAAGCGAAGGGGCGGCGGCTCAACGCCCCGCGCAGCGGGACGCGTCCGTTCACCGGACGCGCGAAGGAAGCCGTCTTCTCTTCGCTTCACCAGCGAATCCCCGGAGCGCGTGTTCTCGACCTGTACGCAGGGAGCGGATCGCTCGGCCTCGAGGCGCTGAGTCGCGGTGCCTCCTCTGTCGTGTTCGTCGAGAAGAGCACTTCGGCGGTCGCGGTGCTGAAGGAGAACGTCTCCGCCGTCGGGCTCGGCGGCAATGTCGTCCGCGCCGACGTCGTCGCTCACCTCCGTCGCGACCGTGACACCTACGACGTCGTCTTCTCCGACCCGCCGTACGCGTTCACGGACGAAGACGTCGCAGACGTTCTCCAACTCGTTGCAGATCGCGTCGTTCCCGGCGGCGTGGTCGTTCTCCACCGGCGTGCCGGGGGAACGGCGCCAGATTCCGATAACCTGCGGTGCACCGACCGGCGACGGTACGGTGACAGCGAGATCTGGATCCTCGAAAAGGAGCAAGAGTGACGGCGGCGCTCGTCCCAGGAAGTTTCGATCCACCGACGAATGGACACCTCGACGTGATCGAGCGATGCGTCGGCATTTTCGATGAGGTGATTGTCGGCGTCATCAGGAATCCCTCGAAGGACGCCCTCTTCGATGAAGCCGAGCGCGTCGAAATGCTCGGCGAACTCTGTGCCCGGTGGCCGTCGGTGCGGATCGGTTCATTCGAGGGGCTTCTCGTCGACTACGCGAGAGAGTCCGGCGCCGACGTCATCGTGAAGGGCCTGAGGGCGATGACCGACTTTGACTACGAGTTCCAGATGTCGCAGATGAACCGGCATCTCTCGGGGATCGTGACGCTCTTCGTAGCGACGAAGCCCGAATTCGGATATCTGTCTTCCTCGCTCGTGAAAGAGGTCTTCTCGCTCGGCGGGGAGATCGACGCGCTCGTGCCGGCGAGCGTCGCGGCTGCCATGAAGGAGCGTCAGGCATGACCATGGAACACCCCGATCATCCGCAGCCTCCTCCGCCCGTTCCGGGAGGGCTCCTCGACATGCTCGACGGCCTGATGATCGAGATCGAGAATGCTCGGCAGGTGCCGCTTTCGAGCAGCGTCATGATCAACCAGGACGAGATGCTCGACGAGCTCGCGAGGATCCAGAGCGGGCTCCCCGAGGAGCTGCGCGCCGCCCGGTGGATGGTCAGAGAACGCGAGGCGTACATCGCGCGAACGAACGAGAAGGCGCGCGAAGTCCTCTCAGACGCGAAGCAGCGTTCCGAGCAGATGGTCTCCGAGTCGTACATCGTCCAGGAGGCCGTCGAGGAGGCGAACACGCTCGTGCGCAACGCCGAATCGGAGGCGAGGCGGATCCGCCTCGAGTCCGAAGACTTCGCCGAGCGACATCTCGCCGAGGCAGAGCAAGTACTCGCCGAGCTGTTGAGATATGTGCGCGAGGCGCGAGCCGAGCTCCATCAGACGCTCCCTCCCCAGCCCGAACCCCCCGTTTCCCAGTAGCCATCGGTTCGGCTACTGACTACTGAACACTGATTGCTCATGCCTCGGTCACCATTTGTCATCGACGTATCCGACCTCCTGGGTCGCGATGTGCCGGCGCGGTCGGTGGAGATCGAGGTCGCCGTCGAGTGGGCGCTCGAGATGAGCCGCATTCTCCCTGATCCACCGTTCGTCGCCGACCTCTCCATCAATCCTGTGCCGGGGGGCATTCTCGTCCGCGGGGAGGTTTGCTACGCCGTTGAGCACACGTGCCGCCGCTGCCTCACGGAGTTCGTCGACGACGGCTGTGATCCGATCACCGGCCTCTTTGAACCCGATCCCGGTGAGGACGGATACCCGATCGACGGAACCGAGATCGACCTCGAGTCGTTCCTCCGAGACGAGACCCTGCTCGGCCTCCCGACTCTGCCGATCTGCCAAGAATCGTGTGAGGGAGTTGTGACTACACCAGAATCGGACTTGAATACCGACTCCCCGGGCGACTCGGACGTCAGCGGCTCACCATTCGCCGCGCTGCGCGACCTTCTCCCGCCCGGAGAATGACGAAACGAGGTTCTCCCGATGGCCGTCCCAAAGAAGAAGATGTCGCGGTCCCGTACACGGCGTCGCAAGGCGCAGTGGAAGGTATCCAGCCCGACGCTCGCCACCTGCCCGCAGTGTGGAGCGAAGCACGTTCCGCACCGCGTTTGTCAGGCGTGCGGTACCTACAACGGTCGCGAGATCATCACCGAAGCCTGATCATCCGATGACCAGAGTCGCCGTCGACGCGATGGGGGGCGATCACGCTCCGCTCGAAATCGTGCGCGGAGCCGTCGACGCTGCCTCGTCCGGTCTTGACGTCGTCCTCGTCGGCGATCGTTCTCAGATCGATCCCATCCTCGATCGTTTCGAATCGAGCCTTCCCGTCGTTCACGCCGGCGAGGTCATCGAGATGCACGAGGATCCCGCACGCGCCGTGCGCGACAAGAAGGATTCGTCGATCATGGTCGCCGCGCGTCTCGTCAAGAACGGTGAGGCGGATTCTCTCGTTTCGGCCGGATCGACCGGCGCTGCCCTCGCAGCCGCCGCTTTCGTGATCGGACGCCTTCCCGGCGTGTCCCGGCCCGCAATCGCGTCGATCTTCCCAACGCATGAGATCGTGCTCGACGTCGGGGCCAATCTCGACGTCCGGCCCGAGCACCTCGTCCAGTTCGGAGTCATGGGCGCTGCCCTCGCGGAGGTGTTCCTCGATGCTGCCGAACCTCGGGTGGGGCTCCTCAACATCGGTGAGGAGGCTGGCAAAGGACGCGAGCTCGAGCGGGCAGCTCATGAATTGCTCGCTGCAGCCGGCGGCGTCAATTTCGTCGGCAACGTGGAAGGCCGGGACCTCGGCCGGGGCCGCTCCGACGTGTTCGTCACCGACGGATACACCGGAAACGTCCTGCTCAAGACCGGCGAGGGCACGAGCCGCGCGCTCTTCCGGCTCCTTCTCGAAGCGCTCCAGGCGGACGAGTACCAGGAGGCGCTGGCCGACTTGATGCCGGCGTTCATGAAGCTGCGCCAGGCGATCGACCCCGAGTCGATCGGTGGAGCGCATCTCGTCGGCACCCGCGGTGTCGTCGTCATCGCTCACGGCGCGAGCTCTCATCGCGCCGTTACGAACGCTGTGACACTGGCCGCAGAAGGTGCTTCTCACGGTCTCGTCGGCCTCATCAGCGACGGGATCGGGCGAGCGTCGACATGACGACGCCGACCCCGGATGTCGAACACGCAGCGGAACACCTCGAGGCGGTCCTGGGGCACCGCGTTCGCGATGGTGCCGTCCTGGCCGAAGCGCTGACCCACGGGTCGTACGCGTCCGAGAACCAGGGTGCGACGGACTACCAGAGGCTCGAGTTCCTCGGCGACGCCGTGCTCCAGCTCGCGGTGACCCGGTACCTCTACGAGGCGATGCCGAACGCGAGCGAAGGGGAGATGACGCTTGTTCGCGCGGGCATCGTCTCCGAGCCGACCCTGGCTGCCGTTGCGAGGACCTGGGGATTGCCGGACCTCCTTCGGCTGGGCAGGGGAGAGGAGCTCACGGGGGGCAGGAGCAAGTCATCGATCCTGTCCGACGTCGTCGAGGCGCTGCTCGCCGCCGTCTACCTCGAGACGGGTTTCTATCGAGTCGAAGAGATCGTGCGCGCCCATTGGGGGCCGCTCGTGGATGAGCGATCGGGCCAGCCCGGCCGACTCGATTACAAGACACGACTCCAGGAAGTCGTCGTCGCAGAAGGGGGCATGGTCGAGTACATCGTCACCGAGACCGGGCCCCAGCACGCGAAGGAGTTCACGGCGATCGTCCGCTCTTTGGGAGAGGATCTCGCGACCGGCACCGGTACCTCGAAGAAGCGTGCAGAGCAGGACGCGGCGCGCCTCGCCCTTGAACGAGTAGAAAGTAGAGAGTAGAAAGTAGAGAGACCCGAGAATCGTGCCCGGGTCCTGTCTCTCTACTCTCTTTCTTCTGCTCCGCCTTCTACTCCGCTCAGTTGGCGGAGACGACGGAGCGAATGATCTCGTCGGCCACCATCTCCTGGATGCCGGACTCCAGGTGGCTCGTGAACCCGACGCATGAGCAGTTGATCTCACCGAGCACGTACTTGTCCTCGCCGTTCTCGCCGTCGTCGAGCATGAAGTCGGCCGTCCAGATGAGTGGGAGGCTCCATCCGCCGAGCTTCGACGTGATCGTGTCGACGTTGGCGTGGAAGAGACTGGTCAGCTCCGGCCAATCGGCGGGGTCGTCGTAGCGGTACTTGGCCCCAGAGAAGAGCGTTGCCGAGAAGGCATCCGCCGTCTCCGCGGGCTTCTTGTGCACGACGAAGACGGGCTTGTCTCCCACCATGAGGATTCGGATCTCACCCTCCATGATGCGCGGCATGAAGGGCATGTCGAGCAGCATGCCGTCCTTGCCGACGATGTACTGCTCGCAGAACTCCATGAACTCGCCCAGTTGCCGCATCTCGACGTGGTTGTCGACGGCCTCGGTGCACTTGATGGCGGTATCGAGCGGGAGTGTGTCGCCCGGTTCGTACGGTCGATCGTCGACGACGACCACCCGCCAGATCCCTTCACCCGTTGATCCGCGGTTCTGTTTCAGGACTCGCTCGCTCTTGGAGAGGGACTCCGGGAAGCTTTCGGCGAACTCGTCGATGGTGTAATACGCGTACGTGTCGTCGGGGACGAGATCGGTGTCGGTGAGGCGGACGAGCGCATCCTTGGCGCCGTAGCCGATCATTGCGTCCGGGTGCGGCATGCCGACGACGCCGGTGTCGCTGAGGGATCGGAGCATGTTGAAGTAGATCTCCTCGCCGCTGGGGATGGTCCCCGGATTGACGCGAGGGACGTAGGCGTCGAAGTCGCCGGCGATGTAGTCGTGGATCTCGTCGCGCCGTTCGTCGGTGTAGAAGAGCGTCTCCGCATGCCAGCCCTTCTCGCGAACAGCCTCGACCATCGGCATGGTGTCGCGCCGGTGCCCGTCGGGTCCCTTGTCGGATCCCCCCGGTGCCTCGATGAAGATGACGCGCTTGTTCACATTCCCTCCCCGCCTGTCGTGTGTGGCGTGCGCATCCTAGA
>JBDLHX010000010.1:0-43579 GCA_039715165.1 Actinomycetota bacterium | reverse complement strand
TCGGTCATGCCGGTGTCGTGGTCGTGCTGGAGGTGGACCGGGTACGTGAGAAAGCCGTCGGGGAACAGCGACCAGTTGATCGCCATCGACGTGATGCGGTTGGGTGCCGGCTTCGCCAGATCACACCCACAGTGGAAGCACAAGCCCTCCTGCGCCACGACGTACTGCTCCCGCAACTTCCGCCGCTCGGTCCAATGCAGCTTCGTGTAATCGGCCGGCTGCACCTTCACAACAGATCCTCGTAGTCATACCGTGCGCCCCGAGCGATGTGTTCCGTCCCGGCACGTGCTTCGTCGGAGAGCCCCGACATCGAGGTGCGAACCAGCACACCCGTGTCGCCTTCGACGGCTTCACGGAAGCTGCCGTCGCCGTTGTCGTCGAGCTCGATCACCAGACGCTCGGGCGGCGGCCACTCGAGATCCAACACGATGAGCGGAATGCGGGACACACCCAGGATCAGGTGCAGCTGCACGAAGTCGTCGTTGAACGTCGTCATCTCGGCAGCTCGTAGCTGTCGTCGTCGGCGAGCGGGATGATCGTCCCGTATGCCGTCCAGTCGAACCGGGCATGGTCCGTCGGTCGGCACCATCCGCACACGTGGATGAAGTACACGACTTCACCATCACGGCGCTCGATGGCGATCCCTTCGGCGCACTTGGTGTGGCACGACTGGCATAGCCGTCCCCACGGTCCGGGTTTGGGGTCAACTCGGTGACCCTGTTCAACAGTCGTCATTGCTTCTCCTTGCCACGACTGGCTTCCCACACGACCCATCATACCTCATTTGACAAACTCTTGTCAACGAGAGGGACTGGCTGCCCCTGGGAAGGGGAAGGGGCAGCCAGGAGCTCAAAGTGGGTGAACGCCTCGAACGGCGATCCACGTTGTAGACAGCAGAAGGAGTCGCCATGCGGCGACACCGGGGACCTGCTGTCCCCGGACCCCTTGCAGGCGACGGGGCCGGCCAGCAACGGGGTTGCATGGCCCCGTCGCTGTGGCGCTTTCCAGCCGGCAGCGCCTAGATCACTGGCCGATACCCATCTCGGCAACCTCACCCCATGCGGTGAACACTTCAGCGGGTGTAGTCCCGTGCGGTGAGCCACACGAGCCACCCGATGATGATGACCCAGAGCACGAACTCTGCGCCACCCATCAGCGGGTGTCGATCCGCTGCGCCGCTTCGACAGCCTCGATGCACTCCAAGCACACCGGCTCGCCGTCACAGAACGTCCACGGCACCGCAGGGGCGATGCCGCACTTCTGCCAACAATCTGAGCATCTGATCTCGTCATTCATCGGCGCCTCCTTTGCGCTCGCCTCGCCAGCCGGCGACACCCTGTCGTAGTTGCACCCGCTCCGCTGCATGTACGCAGTCGGCCGGGGCATGAGTGCCACTGGCTGGCGGGACGATCGCAACCGTCCCCGTGTGTCGGTGAAGCCGTCACTTTCGCATGATGTCACCTCCGTTCAACGCACGCCCTAGCACCAATTCATTGCACTCCGTTACGGTGCGGTGCTGCATCGTGCGCTGAACGCAGGCGGCGGCCCCGATGGAGGCCGGGGCCGCAACGCCTACGCCACCCCTCAGAGGGTGAGCTTGATTCCCTTGTGGGCGGCGTCCTTCGGCACCCACACCATCACGAGCGTGTTCGGAGCAACGGTGTCCCGGTACTCGAACAGCGCCAGGCCCTTGTTCCTCCCGGTGAGGGAGCCCTTCGTGATGTCCTTGACGGTCCCGGCGATGATCTCGCCGGCGTGCTCCTCGACGTCGCCGCCGATGTAGACACGCACCCGGGCCGTACCTGCGGCGTCCGTGCGCCCCCGGTACTGGTTCCGGTGGTTGTCGTACGCTGCGAGGTGGAGATTCATCGGAATCTCGATGACCTCGGGTACGTCCTTGGCTGACTGCTCAGAGAGCGAGGCAACAAGGTCTGCTGCAGTGGTCATTGCCACTTCCTTTCGTCGCTGCGGTTGGCGTTCGAGCCAACCCTGTACTTGTTAAGGGTTGGCTCTGCTCGCCGACCCAGCCTGACGAAAGGATCAACGTGGCACGACCACCAGCAAGACCACGCCTCGCTCGCTGCGGTCACGCCGGACGTCGCCCGTGGGCATCGAGAGCGCCGGAGGCGTCGCCCTCGCTGCGGACGCACACACCACGGAGCCGAAGTCGCCGGGGCGCACCCACGTCGCAGACACCGGCCGTGCGTCCACACGGGGCCGACGTCCGGGCACGCCCAGAGACGGCGCCGGCCCGTCCCGGACGTCACGTGGATCCCCAAAAAGGGGGAGGGCACCCGGCGCATCGAGCACCGGGCACCCTCGAGCCGAACGCCTCAGACGGTGAGTATGTGCCGAGGCCGCAGCGCACGGAATCTCGCCCACTCGACGAGGTGGCGGCGGCGTTCGGCAACCGACCGGCCCGGCCGTCCACCATCAGCTCCGTCGACGTCGCCGATGGGCCGATCCCACCCGGCCGGGTACGTATGCGTGGTGACGGCCGGCTGTTCCGGCACGACCGGCTCATCCTCGTGATACGTCACCAACGCTGCGGATCGCTCCGCATCGGTGTAGAGGCCCATCGAACCTTTCGGCCCCGTCCCCAACCAGCGATCCGCAGCACCGGGCGCCACGTATGCGAGCTCCTGCATGACGTCACCGTTGCCGGCGCCGCAGCCGTCGCATTCCCACCCCGACTCGTTGCACGGTGCCTCTTCGATCGTGCCTCCGCACAACCGGCACGTTGCACGGCTGCGGACGCCCGGATCGCTCCACTGGCGGTCATTCGGACAGTCGTTGTGCCCAACCATGTCCTCATAGTCGACACGACCGAGGCCAGCGATCCGGCCGAGACGAGCCGCTTCCACGGTCGCCCAGTCCGAGATCTCCTGCACACTCATGTCCACCCAACCTTCGGGCAGACGGAAGAGCGGCTCGTCGAACGACTCGTCGGCCGGACGAACCGACTGACGACCGATCCTCGCCTCGATGTCGAGAGGCGTCGGCGAAACGACCGAAACCGGCCGACGACCCCACGCCAGCTCCGCCTCCGTGTAACAACGACCCGTCGGGATAACCTGGCTACTCATCACGCACCTCCATGCGTCTTTGCGTTGCGATGTGTTCGCCCCGCTGTACTTCCACGGGTTCACACCAGTGTCAAGTCGCACGACTGGTAGTCGAGGTGGTGAGGCGTAGGTTGCCGATGCGTCGCACACCGCAGCGATCTCCGCAGCGAAGCAAGGACGGTCGTGAGGATGATGCGACGCACGGATAGCCACCCTCACCGCCGAGCATCCAGGCGACTTGACTCGGTGTGACACCCTGAGAAGTACAGGGGGGGGAACCAGGAGCGAGGAAGAATCAACACGTGTGCGACCGCCGAAGGCGTGCCCCGAGGCTCTGGGAGGGGCAGTCCGTCGCACTCGTTTGGGTCCGAGCGGTTGACACGCCCACACCGAGTAGGTGGTGTGTGCCGCACCAACGCCGAGGCTCTGCGAGGCGATGGACAATCAGCATCATCGAAACCGGCTGGATCGGCGTGGTTGTACCGCAGCGAAGCAAGGGCTACAACCACCCGACAGCGAAGCGTCCAGCCGCATGTCTTGGTTTCGATGATCCACCAGGCACACACCCCACGCCCACGGGTACAGCATCACCAGCCGCCACATCGAACCCTCAACACACACCATCGAGTCGGGCCGGCGCCGCAGCACCAGCCCGACACAACCATCGGCAGAGTCAAACGAGCACCGACAGCCGTGACCCAACAGGTCCAGCGTGACACAAGGCAGGTGAGGCTCGTTTGACCTACCCCGATGTCAACCCGGTGGTGCCTCTAAGAGAGTACGTACCCCTCTCTTGTGTTCCTGGAAGTTTTCTTGTGTTTCCGTGTGTTTCCGGGTGGTTGTGTTTTCGGAGTGGGCACAGGTGGCCTCTACAGGTTGTGGGGGGCGCTGCCGCTGCGCTTGCGTGGGGCCGGGACCGGGCTCTTGCGGTCAACCGCCACCTCACGACTTGTATGGCGTGGGTGGGGTTAGCCGTCGTCGATGTGGGTGGTGGTGACGGGGAACTGGGGGCCTCGGATGCGGTACTTGTATCCGTATTGGATGGTGCCGAGGCGGGCTTTGCGTGAGGCGAGGGATTCGCCGTTGCGGGGGGTGTCGGCGGTGCGCTTCGGTTGGTTCCGCTTGCGTCCTCGTGGCATCTTGGTAGCATCCCTTCTAGGTTGTAGCGACCTCGATGGTAGATCCGTTCCTCGCCCCTTGCAAACGCAGGGGGCGAGTTTCGTTGTAGGGTGGTGGGTGCCCGATGGCGAAAGGAGCCAAGACTATGGGTATTCGACAGAGCGAGAAGCTCGTCCATTCGGAGTTCAAGACGAATGCTGAGGGGTGGCCGACCGGGGGGGAGACGTATCTCAATGTGGAGCATCCCTTCTTCGACGATCGTGATGCGATGGCGATCGTGTGGCAGGACGGGATCATTGGCGAGGGGGGTCAGAACGGTGCGTTCTTGGAGGATGTGATCGAGGCGGCCCGTCAGCGGTTGCGGTTCTTCCAGGCGAACTCCAAGACGAGGTGTCGGGAGAATGCGATTGCGTTGACGCATCTCGAGACGGCTCTTGCGTGGCTGGATCTGCGGACCCGGAACCGGACGGTGCAGGGTGTCGAGAACAGTTATGAGGGTCACGCCGAGTAGTTCACCGTCACGATGCGGTTCGTGCCGCAGGTGAGCCGGGGTCTGTGGTGATGGTGTAGAACAGGAGGGTTCGACTCCCTCCCGCCCCGTGCGTGAGAGGGGAGGCTCCTTCGGGAGCCTCTTTCTCGTGTGTAGGGTTCTTTCCCGTGAAGGAACGCAGAACGTGTGAAGCGCCGGGGTGTCGCCGGTTGATTCCGATGCAGAAGCGGTCGTCGGCGAAGTATTGCGGCGTGTCGTGCAAGAACCGTGCGGCGAATCAGCGGAAGCAGAAGAAGGCGGTTGCTGAGGGCCGGATCGAAGAGGGCCAGGGATATTCGCAGGTCAAGAAGAAGGCGGACTACAAGCGGTTCGTCGAGTCGGGGGATGCTCAACGGGTTCACGATGGGGCGCTGTCGGCGTCTCAGGCGGCGTTGCTGTATGGGGTGACGTCGGGTGCGGTGAAGAAGTGGATGGACACGTGGCGCACGGAGCAGGAGTTGGAGCGGCTCAAGGGGGAGTGGCGTCAGGGGTGGATCGCCCGGACGCTCCTGCCGGTTGCGAAGCTGGTGCGGGCGAGGGAGTTGGGGCTGTCGGGGCGTGATGGCACCGTCGAGTTCGAGACGCTGATCGACGAGCTCGTTGCGGCGTTCGACGTCTTTGGCCGGTATTTCTTCCGTCTCGAGGGCCGGCGTCCGATCCACAAGCCGTATCACTTGAAGTGGATCCGGTCGATCCTCGTTGCGTTCGCCACGGGCGGCAAGCAGATGATCCTCAGCCCGCCTCGTCACGGCAAGTCGGAGTTGCTGATCCGGTTCGTGGTGTGGCTCATTGCGATGTTCCCGAACATCCGTATCGGGTGGTTCTGTTCGGCGAAGGACATTGCCGGGCTGATGCTCGGTGCGGTGAAGGACCACTTGGAGAACAACGTCGAGCTGATCGCCGCTGCGCTGCCGCCGTTCGAGGCGTTCAAGCCGCTGCGCTCTCAGGGCCGTCCGTGGTCGGCGAAGGAGATCAAGGTCCGGCAGCAGTCGCACGTGGGGCAGAAGTCGTCGTCGATGCTGGCGTTGGGGATCACGTCGAAGTTCCTGTCGAGGGACCTGGACCTCATCATCATCGACGACATGGAGGACTATGACTCGACCCGTGAGTTGGGGTCGAGGAAGTACAACAAGCGGAAGCTCGTCGAGATCAACACCCGCAAGGAAGAGCACACCGCCGAGGTGCTGATCGCCTCCCGGCAGCATCCGGATGACATTCCGCAGTCGGTGTTGCAGCTCGAAGGCACGGAGCTGGCGTGGAAGATCATCGTCGAGCGGGCGCACGACGACACATGCGGTTTGGACCCGGACGATTACGACGCCCACGTGGACTGCATGTTGTTCCCCGAGGTGCGGTCGTATCGCTGGCTGATGGAGAAGAAAGCCGAGGCCGACCTGTTGGGCGAGCCGGGCCTGTTCGACATGCAGTACCAGAACGACCCGATCCCGACCGAGGGCATCGTGTTCGACATGACGAAGATCCGGAAGCGGGCGCTGAACCCGTCGAGGGACATCGGCGTCGAAGGGCTCGGTGCGGGCAGGATGGTCGCCGGTCTGGACCCGGCGTCGAGAGGGACCCAGGCGGCGTTTGCGTGGCACTTCGTTCCCGGCAAGCTGTCGATGATCGATCTCGAGACGCAGAAGGCCGGCGGCTTCGCCGGTGCGCTCCAGATCATGGAAGAGTGGGCCGTCAACTACGAGATCCGTGACTGGTACTACGAGGACAACGCACAGCAGGCAGAGTTCTTTCAAGACCCGAGGGTGCGTGAGCTCAAGACGAAGTACGGGCTGACGATCCTGCCGCACACGACGGGGAAGAACAAGCAGGACCCGGAGCTGGGGATCTCGTCGATGGCGCCGTGGTACCACTTGGGCATGATCGACTTGCCCTACGGGACAGTCGAGGCCCGCCGCAAGGTGGAGATGCTGCTGGGCCAGTTGAAGCTCTGGACGTCAGACGGCGTGGTCCGCAAGGGCGTGCTGACGGACATCAAGATGGCGCATTGGTTCCCGTTCCCCCGCATGGTGCGGTGGAACCGTGCGACGTCGAGGCAGGCCGAGGTGGAGCGGCGTGGCGAAACGTCGTATCCCAGTGTTTCAAGAAGCGGGGCAGTACCGTGGCAGACGACGTATCCGAGGGGATGATGGAGTGAACTACAACGAAGTCTCCGACCGAGTAGACACGCTTCGACAGTTGCACGTCGATTCCGACCGTGAGCGGATACGTGCCGTCATGGACGGCGGTGCCGAAGGGATCATGGCGGTCCTGACTTGGGGGGCAGACGATCCCGCTGCGGAGGCAGCGAAGCTCGGCCTGGACCTCCCAACGGCGAACATCATGTGGTCCGGCCTCGAGCGCCTGGCGCAGCGCATCGGGAGGATGCCGACGCTCAAGACCGACACGATCCCGGTGCGGGATACGTCGAAGGCTCGGGAGGCTGCGGACAAGCGGCACCGGGTCGTGACCGGCTGGGACGAGATCGACCGCTTCGAGATGCAGTTCCCGCAGATGGGCCGGTGGCTGCCGGGCTATTCGTTCACGATGCAGCGCATCAAGGAGAGAAAGTTCGGCGACACGATGTACCCCGTTGCCGAGTTGCGTGACCCGTACGACGTGTATCCCGGCTGGTGGGGTCCGGGCCAGCAGCCCGACGACGCTGCCGTGATCCGCCGCATCCCCGCCGCTGCGCTGCGGAGGATCTATCCGCACGCCAAGCAGCCGTCCCGTGAACGTCGTCACGGCGGCGTGATCCTGGGCCGTGGCGGATGGGAAGGGTCGGGCGGCAACCTCGAGGTCATCGAGTACCTCAACACGGAGGGGTCGTTCATCATCTGCACCGAGACGAAGCAGATCCTCGACTTCATCCCGAATCCGCTCGAGTCCGGGCCGGCGTTCGTGTTCACGAAACGGTTCGCTTTCAACAAGCTCAAGTCGCAGTACACGCACCTGTTCGGCGTGATGGCGATGATGGCGAAGCTCAACCTGCTGGGCCTCATCGGTGCGGAGGACTCGACGTTCCGTGAGACGAACGTGTTCGGCGACCTCATCGAAGGCAAGTACGAGAAGGGCCGGGACGCAATCAACTTCCTGGAGCCGGGCACCAGGGTCGAGAAGGTGTCCGCCGATCAGGTCAACCAGACGTGGCAGGCGATCCAGATCCTCGAGCGCCAGTTCCGTGTCGTGGCGAACTACGACGTCCAGCAGGACGGCTCTTCGCCGAACAGCTGGGCGACCGGGGCCGGGATGAAGGAGTTGCAGGGCGCAGCCGACAACAACGTCCGTGAGTACCAGCTCGCCATCAAGCACTCCGTCGAGATGATCGACCGGAAGCGCCTCGAGTGGGAGGACGCCATGCACCGCACCAAGAAGAAGAAGGTGTATTGGTACGAAGGCTCGAAGCAGATGGAAGAGAAGTACAGCGCCGAAGTCGACATCGACGGCGACTACCGCACGAAGCGGGTGTACGGCGCAATGGCGACGTTCGACGAGACGCAGAAGCTCCTTGCCGGGATGCAGCTGTTGGGCGCCGGCGTGATCGATGTACGGACGCTGCGTGAGAACCTCGACGGACTCGACAACCTGAACCTCATCTCAGAACGCATCGACCAGGACACGGCGAAGCAACAGATGTTGCAAGGCCTGGGACAGCGGTTCGCTTCCCAGGACCCGGCCGCTGCGCTGGCGCTCGCCGAGATCCTCGACAACCCGTCCAACACGGCCGAGACGCTCCTGAAGCTGTTCACCCCGCAGGAGCCACAGATGTCGCCCGAGGAAGAGGCGATGGCCCAGATGGGCGGCATGGGTGGCGCTCCGCCTCCGGGCGGAGGCATGGGTGGCGGCCCCGAGTCGGTGCAAACGATCCTGTCGCTCATGGAGGGGCAGGGAGGCGGCGTCCAGACGGTCGCCCAGGTCTAGAAGGAGAGATCCATGAGATGTAAGGCATGTGGGCTACAACGATCGCAAGCGGACGCTGGCAGGAAGAGATGTCGCATGTGTGGGCGGCCCTATCCCGTCGCCGTGGCGGAGCCGACGGAGCCGCCGAACGACGAAGGTGCCCGTGGCTCCGACTCCGAGAGAGTCATCGACTGGTCAACGGCCAGCGTGAAGGAGCTCAAGGCCGAGCTCAAGGCACGGGGCGCAACCGGCGTCTCGAAGATGAACAAGGGTGAGCTGCTCGACGCATTGGAGAACGCATGAACACCGACCAAGTAGCCGCTGACGCCACGAGCGCCCTGCTCGTCACAGCAGACGGAGACGGCCGAATCTGGCTGAAGAACATCGGCCCGAACACCGTCGAGATCGGCAAGTCCGGCGTCCTCATCGGCGACGGCTATCCGCTCAAGATCGACGAAGAGATTGAGATCCCCATCTGGAACGGCACCGTCATCCACGCCGTGTGCGCTGCGCTCGAGACGGCGACCGTCGCCTACCTGCAACGCCCCCCGTCCCGGAGGTAGCCCATGCCCAGTGGAGGCGCACGTGTCCCATCAAAGCCGGCCGCAGTATCGGGTCCAGGGCGATTCTCCGCCCGAACCGACGGTGCGACAGCTCAACTCGCTGCTCCGGGAGGCGCTTACGGCGAACGCCAAGCCATCGAAGCTCAGGCGGCAGCTGCGCCAGTTCCATCCGGGGGGAATCCACCTGTTCCACAGCCTGGCGGTGCTCCGTCGCCAGGCCCAACGGCAGACCCGTTCGGACCCACCCAGCGACCAGAACAGACGATGATGGCCGGAGGTGTCGGGACCGGAGAGCAACGACACCTCGACGCAAAGGCGGTACTCCGCATGATCTACGACCGCTACCCGTCGCCGTGGATCGGGATGCTGCTCAGTGACTAGCCAAGACCCGTACATGCCGGAAGGCCGGGACCAGTCGGTCCACGCCCAGACGCCGCAACGGACGTCGAAGTGGTTCAACTCGTCGCAGCAGAAGGCGCTCGAGGACTCGGCGGCCCGTGTCATCGACGCCGACCCGTCGCTGTGGTACGGCACCGAGAAGCTCATCAAGACGTACCCGACGTTGAGCCGTGACACGCTCGTTGCGATCGTGATGTCCGGCATGGGGTCGCAGATCCCATCCGAGCTGCTCGAAGAGATGGTCCAGATGGATCAGCGGGCGCAGGAAGCGGCGTCGGACAACTGGCTGTTCGCTGCGGGGAAGGCCGCATCGAGGCGCTCGATCGTCGTCATGGAGGACCTCTACAACTCGTCGCCGATGATGGTCGGATGGCGCACGGCGATCAATGTCCGGCAGGGTATGTCGCTCGCCGACGCTCACGACAAGTCGGTGGCGACGAACTGGGCGAACGAGGCGAGGATCAAGAAGCTGGGCTTCGACGTCTCCTACGGGACCGGGTGGCTCCCGTCCGACGAGCTCGTTCCCGACCGTGAGGGCTTCTGGCTCCGGGTCAAAGAGTCGATCCTCGACGGCGAGTACGACGGCTCCCCGATGCAGCAGGTCGTCCAGGCCGAACAGTCGGCGATGATCCAACAGCTCCAAGAGACGGGGATGAACCCGTGGGCGCTGACACGAGATCAGTGGCTCTCCACCCGTGTCCACCGGACAACGCATTACGGCAACGTCTATGAGGCGCCGTTCTCTCCGGGCGCTGCGCTCGCCATCGGATTCACGAAGCCGGGCACCGTCCCGTACAACCTGTTCTCCGGCCTCATCGACGCCACGCTGCGTGTGTCGATGGAGCCAACCGACTTCCTGTTCTTGCAGGCCGGCGACCTGATGATGTCCACGAAGGTCGGCGACGACTTTATGACCGCCTACCGCAAGGGCGGGGCCGCAATGTCCGAGGCGCTGTCCGAGTTCGGGATTCGGGTCGTGAACCAGCCGATCCCGATCCGCACGGGCCGGTACAAAGCGGACGGTACGGAGATCATGGGCGAGGCGATGGCCCGTACCCGCACCGAGAAGATTTCCCCCGAAGGTGTGGCACCGATCGACATCTCCGCCGAGGCGATCGATCGAGGCTGGGGCCGCTTCCAGAACATCGAAGAGTGGGATCCGACGAACGCCTACCACAAGCCCTACATCGAGCGGGGCATGACCCCCAACGACGTGCGTGCCGAACTCGCCACGAAGGGCGGCGACCAGGGATTCCTCTACTACACGATCGAGCATGAGCTCGTCCACGCCGAGGTCCAGCAGGATTGGTACCACCTCATTGACTCGGGCGACGGCACCTTCGAGATCGACCACGCTCTCCCGAAGGGCGATGCGCCGGCCGAACTGCGTGAGGTCGCCGAGCAGATGCGTGACCAGGGCTTGACGATCGAGCAGGTGATGACGCATCAGAAGCTCGTCGATCAGGCCGACGAAGCGGTGGAGACGGCGAGGAAGCACCTCGACGGCTTGAAGGGCAAAGCCTCACAGAAGATGTCGCCCGAGGCACGCAGCGCCATCAACGGCCAGGTCACCGATGCGGGCCGTGACCTCGCCCGCAAGAAGGTCGAAGCCGGGAAGCTCGCCGCCGAGCACAACACAATGGTCGATCAGCGCCGTGCCCTCGATGCGCTCGCCGAGTCCTACACCGAAGCCCACGCCGTCGACACGGCCCTGTCGAACATGCTCGACGGATCGTGGTCGGCACCCGGCATCATCGCCAAGTACAAGCGCAAGGCCGGGCTGTCGAACCTCCTGCGCCCGTTCGTGCAGCCGAAGTCGTTCACTGAGTGGGTACAGACCGGCATGGGGCAGCGCACCCTCCGCATCCTCGCACGCACCGACGACATCGAAGAGATCCGCAAGAAGGCCCCGTACCTCGATCGTGCGGGCCTCTACGAAGAGCTCAACCTCCTGGCCCTCACCGACGACCCGGCAGAGGTAGCGAAGATCCTCCAAGACGCATTCAACGGCAACAAGATCGCCGGGATGCAGACACCGACGATCGGCCGCTTCTACGACATGCGGACCAGGGGCATGGACCGCTGGGTCGCATCGGCGAACTTCATCGGCGGTCCCGTCGCCGCAGCATCACGACGCATGGGGACCTGGACCCGCCGAGCGACGGTCGGGGTCGGGAATCACATCTTGTCCCAAACCGACATGACGCAGACGCTCGACACGATCAATGCCGTGCTCCGCACCGTCGGCGTGGACCGGGACTCGATCAACTCGATCCAGCGCCAGGCGATCCGGTACGGCGACACCCGCACCGGCATCGACGAGATCGCAGAGCGCCTCGAGCACGTCATCAAGCAGAAGCTCAAGGACGACGACTTCTACTCCCCCGAAGAGATCGACACGATCTGGAAGGAGTGGAAGGGGTACGAGATCCAGAACCGGCACTACTGGGTGTCGAACGCCGGGAAGGATCGGCCGTGGCTGTGGGTCAACTCGAAGTTCCAGGACGCCGAGAAGCTCGCCCGTGGCGACATCCAGCCGGAGGCGTTCATGGAGGCGCAGTTCGCCACGACCCATCGGGTCATGCCGGACATTCGCCGCCTCCGCAGGCTCCACTCGCATCAGCGCAACGCCTACGAACGGTCGAAGCGGTGGATGCAGAACCGTGCCCTGTCGGGCAAGACCGGGACGTGGGAGCCACTGGGCTACGACTCGACGCTGGCGATGAAGGCCGGGGATGCCACGTTCGGCGTGTGGCGTGACCTCGCCCTGATGCGTGGTGGCTGGGCGATGCGGATTCTCCCCGAAGAGCAGCTGCGGTTCGGTGCGTCCGGCTACTCGGGACTGTTCAAAGACCCGATCGACTACTTCATCTCGCTGACGAACCGGATGGACTTCACGATCCCCGGCGACGACATCACCCTCGCCGACCTCATCAAGATGCAGGAGTCGCTCGGATCGGCGGATCTGCGTGACCTGCGGTTCCCGCCCCACATGGTGCAGGGAACGTCGTGGACGATCGCTTCGCAGGCGAACAACCCGGAGCAGTTCTGGGCGGCGATCACCCGTGAGTACCTCCTGAACGCTTCGGATCGGGTCGTGTCCACCGTGGCGCTCATGGGCCGTGACCAGGCGGCGTTGTTCTTCCAGTCGAAGGAAGGCAGGAAGGTCATCAAGGAGATCGCCGCCGACGCCTCGCAGGAGGGGTCGCTCGGCAAGATCGCCAACGAGACTGATTTCAACAAGATGATGGACGTCGTGGAGCTGCGCCTCGCACAGATCAGCGGCGGCGACGGCATCTGGCTCAACCCCGACACGATGCAATGGCTCGACCTGTACGACAACCGGGTCTACAAGGCGACCGACACGGAGCGGTTCAACAACATCCAGACGCTTCACGATGAGGTCGTGCGGCTCAACGGCGGCGACGACACGATCCTCGTCGGCCACCGTGCCGGATCCCGTGCCGATGCGGAGGCCCTGCTGAACGAGGTGCGGGGCTACGACCTCGACGAGCTCGAGCAGACCCAGCGTGCGGCGCACGTCACGAGGGAAGGCAACTCGGAACTCATCAACCTCGTCGGCAGCAAGCAGCTGGACGACATCACGATCACGCCCGACATGACGCTCCAAGAGGTCAAGGCCGCCCGCAAGAAGGTCGAGAAGGCGTACGAGTCTCGAGGCGTCGAAGCGCCGGCCCAGTGGCCGATCTCGACGGCCGAGATGGACCACGCCAAGCCGGGTGCGCTGTCCGCAGCGAAGGCCGCACCGGACCTGTTCTTCAAGTGGTTCAACGGCGTGCCGTCGAAGCTCCTGAACCGACAGCCGTTCTTCCAGCAGGCATACGGGGCGAAGCTCGCCGAGGCGTACTACTTCGGCGACTCTGCGCTGCGTGCGTCCCTCGACGAGTTCATGGAGGTGAACCCGTCATTCAAGGTCACGTTCGACCTGGGGAAGCGGAAGATCTTCAAGGACATGGGGACGTCGAAGTTCCCGAAGGCGTTCGACCCGATCGACATGCCGGGCGTCCCGAAGGCGACACCCGAGGAACTGTACGAGGAAGCGATGAAGGCCGGGAAGTACGACCGCATCCCACTGGCGGGCGACCCGGAAGGGTTCGTGACCGAGGCGCTCGTCGATGCGCTGAAACAGATCGGCATTGTCGAGAACTCGCCGCAGGGTGCCCGTGGCATCTACGCCACAACATGGCGCCAGTCGAAGGAGTACTCCAACTATCCGAACATCGCTTTGTCCGGATCGAACCGAGTTCCGATCGAGGACTTCCTACTCGAGTTCGAAGGGCGTGGACTGGATACGGTGCTGCACCAAGGGGCAGTACCCAACGCCGTCTACCTCGCTCTCGACGACTTGCTCCGTCCCGAGAACCTCCACATTCCACTGACGAGAGAATCGATTCTCGAGGCCGGTCGTCGGGCAGGCCTGACCTCAAGGAAGGACTTTGACGCACTCCGTTCCGGCGAGGCTGTGACGTACCTCCTGCCCGGAGAAGGGGCTGGCGCTGGGGACGAGTTCGTAGAGGCATTCGAGGCGGCACGGGTACTGGCACGCAAGGTCAGCGGCATGGAGGTTGCTGAAGAGTCGGTACGTCGATCCGCCGAACTATTGGGCTGGAAGGGCAGCCATCGCACCGGAGGACTCACAACCTCACTCCAGAGGACCGAAGGGTATTCAACGGGCTACGTTGACATTCACCGCACCGACCTCTTCCCCGAAGAGCTGCAACGTCACCTCGCCGAAGAGGGCGACATCGAACAGCTCTACACGCTCGAGAAGCGGTTCAGAGAGCTTGCCGAGGCGGAAGGCTTCGTCGAGGCGTACACGAAGGTGCGGGCAGACACCCGATTCCGCTATCAGATACCGGCGCTGAAGGCGAAGTTCGCAGGAAACGAGGACGTCGAAGGGATCTTCCACCTCGTTGACCAGATCGTTGACGGGATGCCGACGCCCCAAGCAGCCGACTCCGGGCGTGCGAGCCACAGCGTTGACCTCTCCACCCTCGACTTCATCTACACCCGTCTGTCGGAAGCGTTCGAGGGACCGCTTGGCGTAGAGCTGCAAGAGCAGTTCGCCCGTGGCCTCATGGCCATGTACGAAGGCGCCGACAGGCGAGCCGTCACTATCAAGAAGATGGCGAACGCCTTCGGTAGCGGATGGGCCGGCAACCGGAAATTGCAGGGCCAGATCGTTGACTACATCGCCGATCTCGTTGCGCCGAATCACCTGTCCAACGCCGAGTTTGTCGGAGCGGACACGGCCCGCAAGCTCGTCGAGAATGAGATGGGGCGTGCACTCACAGACGCAGAAGCAAGCGACTTCTACCGGCTGTACGAACGACGCAGCTACCGGCCGGACGAGAACATAGTCGCCCAATCGCCGCTCGAGCCAGCCGCCCGTCTCCCGATCCATCTTGCACAGGTGCTCGACGAGCACGGCCTGATGGTGACGGCGAATCACCAGGTCGGTGACATGGCTCAGGTGTTCGAACAGAACCTCGAAAGAGCCGCCGTCATGCGTGAGCTCAACACCGATCCGATGGCCTTCGGGGATAACCTCAACGACTTCACACCGTTTGATGATGCGATTGAGGGCGAGCACGCAGCGACCGAGGCATCTGCCGCATTGCGGTCCCACATATGGGCAGAGCAGTTCACCGACAAGAACCACCAGATCATCAAAGCGACCCGATCGGCACTTGACAAGATGCCGTCACGCATGAAGCAGATGATGGGCCACGTGGACTATTACACGGGAGAGTGGATTCCGAGCCAAGCCTTCGAACTGTTCAACAGCTCTGAGATCTTCCGCTCCTACGTCTACGCCCTCAAGGATCGCTACAAGATCCTCAGCCGCCGGGTCGAGGCGTTCGACCAAAGCCTCACTCAGTACATCGTCAAGGAGCCGAGACTCCCAGACCAGAAGGTACGCCTCGACGTGCCCGAAGAGTTCTGGGACGAGGACGTGACCCAGCTCATCGAGGACGTGACACGGGCCGATTGGCAAGTAGAGCTCGCTGAAGAAGGGGAGAAGTGGGGCGGAGGGGCATACCCCTATCACCGGGAGGACGGGTATGCCGAACCTCCCCGGTTCTTCGAGGACGAACTGGCTCAGGCACAAGAAGCCACCCGCATCGAACCGATGGGACTCGGGTTCACGCTCGACCATCGTGGCCGCTTCCTGGACGACATGATCGAAGCGTACGAAGATGCCTACGAATGGATCAGCCTTCACGCCCGCTATTCCGGCGATCGGGGTGACGGCTTCTCGTTCGGACACTTGAAGCCGACCGACGAAACACTCGAGCGGGGCACGATCAAGCTCGACCTCGACGGCATCAGCCCGGAAGAGCGGAACCGTGTCGCCGAGAAGTGGTTCGGGCCGACCGATCGCCAGCAGTACGCCTACATGGAGACGGGCGGACCCGAGGTCATGGCGAACACGCCGATCGACCGCATCGACGAGCTCGAGGAACTGATGAAGGCGGCGAAGTACGACGCCATCGACGAGACGAAGCGGATCTTCTACGACCTCTCCGACAAGGCCAACGTCGCTGATGCGTACAAGTTCATCTACCCGTTCGGCGATGCCTGGTACGAGGTGCTGACCCGCTGGGCGATGATGATGAATCCCCGCAAGGCCGGTGCCCAGGCGTTCCGCAACGTGCGCCGGCCGCAGCAGGCGCTCAACGCAGGGCGCCAGTCCGGGTTCCTGTCCACCAACGAGTACGGCGACGAGGTGTTCAACTGGTCGTTCGCTCCGGGGATGCTGTCGAACTCGTTCATCCCGAACGGGTCGAACGTCCACCTCCAGGGCAAGATGCCGATCTCGTCGCTCATGTTCATCGACCCGACGGCCCGTGGTGTGGCGATGCCGGGTATCGCCCCGATGGTGCAGGTCGCCGCACGGTTCGCCGCTCCCCGCACCGAGGGGATCCCCCTGTTCCACGACACGATGCAATGGGTGACGTACGGCAACAAGGAAGAGTATCGGCCGGGCACGATCGACGAACTGTCCGACGTCCCGAAGTCGTTCATGCCTACCGTCCTCAACCGCATGGTCGCTGCGCTCTTCGACGAGCAGCAGCGTGAGTCGGTGGGCAACACGAAGTTCCAGCTGTTCGAGGCGCTCGGCATGTCGGGCGACCCGAAGTTCTACATGGGCGACCAGGAGTCCGCAGCACACGCATGGGACGTTGCGGACACGGCCGGGACGTGGCTGGCGTGGCTCCGCATCCTTGACTCGTGGATGCTGCCCGGACAGCCGCAGTACAGCCAGGAGTTCGCACAGCCCGACGACATGGGCGCAGCGGTCCAGGAGCCGCAGATGACGCTCGACGAGATCCTCGAAGAGACGGCGCTGTTGGACCCGGACCAGCAGACGCCGATCATCGGCGTGCTCCGCCTCGCTGCGGAGTACCGCCACTCCCGTGAGCTGTTCGGCGATGCCGAGGCTGCGCTCTACATGATCGAGCGCCACGACGTTCTCCCCTCGCTCCTGCAATCGTCGTCGGTGGGCCTGGTGCAGCGTCCCGTGTCCTGGGGAGGCGTAGAGCACCTCAATGCGAACGAGTGGCTTCTCGAGCACGCCCCGTACACGCTCGTCGGCACGGTCCCGGCCAACGCCGACGACCGCTTCGCATCCGAGGCATGGAACAACCTATTCGGTGAAATCCTCGAGGTGGAGGGCATCGACAACCAGCCGATCCGCCGTCGCCGTTCCCCGTCTGAGGTGGCCCAGGCGGTGCAGCGTGGCATGGGCTACGACCAGATGCACCACCAGGAGCATCTCTACGAGAACCGGCTAGCGAAGCTCCGGGCGGCGTTCGACGAGGACTACGCATCCGACCCCGAGTACCGGGCCAAGAAACGCACCCTCGATCAGATCCACCGGCAGAACATCGAGGCGATCTACGCCGAGTTTCCGATCGTGCGTGGCTCGAACCAGGGGAACGTCATCGGGTCGGTCAACGGCGTGAAGGTACGGGCGCTCATCGACGAGACGATCACGATCGGCACCCCCGGTTCCCCGGCGCACAAGGCGTTCACCGAGAACCTCCCGACGCTCGCTCCGGTGGCCGAGCAGTATGCGGCATGGTTCAACGACCTGTACCGCATCAGCCGGTTGCAGGAGATGGGCACGGCGTCGGGCGAGTGGTGGATGAACGGACAGTCCGACATGGCCGAGGCGCTGCGTGCGGCGCTCGCCAACCAGGTGCAGACGTACTACAAGGGCATCGAAGATCCCGACGCCCAGTCGTATGCGAAGTGGCTGAACGAGAACCTGCTCGACCCGTCGATGGACGACTGGGAGTGGATCGAGCGGTACTTCGCTCCGCAGCTGCAGTCCTATCCGTCCGTGACCTACACCGATATGATCCCGATCGGAGCAGCCCCATGACACGACCCTCGAAGCGCCCCAACCAATCGGCAGAGATCCCCGAGAACGAAGCCGGGGATCAGAACGATCGTTGGTTCCCGTATGCGAACGGGAAGCCCACCCCCCGCAACCTGGGCTGGTGGGACATGACACCGATGCAGCGGTACACGGCATACGTCTCGACCTACTGGCAGACCGCCGAGTTCCTGTCTCAAGGCGCACCGGATCAGGTGACGGACGAGATGCTCGTCGTGCTGATGGCCGCTTCGTTGGACAAGCCCGCAGAGCAGGCGGCGCTCACCCTCATGGAAGAGGCCGGCCCGACGAAGGACGCTCTGGCGATGCGTGGCCTCCACGACACCGTGTACGGCTACGGCCGCTTCCATCCCCCGATCGAAGAGTACGCCTACCTCGACCTCCCCAAGATCAACACCGCCGAACCCGCATGGGCGCACGAAACGATGATCGACACGTTCGAACGGCAGGGTGTCACCGGCTCGAGCCAGGACTTCTACACCCGGAAACCGGCGATCGTCCAGCTGATGTGGAACATGGCAGGCAAGGCTGAAGAGGTCGGGAAGTGGCTCGACTCGAAGATCGGCGTGCGGGAAGATCCGGACGCACCGGGAGGGTTCGGCTTCTCGACCGAGCCGACAGCCGTGGACGTGCTCACGACGCAGCAGGAGCTCGCCCGTGGCCCCGGCGAGGACGAGTGGGATCAGTGGTTCGGGAACACAATGGACATCGTTTCCCCGGCTGTTGGCGATGCGATCCTCGCCGGTTACCTCAGCTCCGGGATCATCGGCGGAACAGGGCAGATAGTCGGATTCGGCAGTCGTCAAGCGTCGAAGCTGTTCGGTACGTTCGGCCAGCCGACACCGGAGGTCGTGAACCGTGGGTTGATGCACAGCATCCGAAACGCCAACAAGTTCGCCAACGGCCTGAGCCGCTTTCGTGACGTGCCTCGCATGGTCCTGGGTGGCTCGCTCGCCTATGCCGGCGCCCAGGCGACACAGAATCGTCTTGCCGTCGAGTTCGGCGACACACAGATTCCGCTCGGCTCGGAACGCATGTCCGAAGAGGAACGTGCCGCTCTCGAGTGGGCGCAAGTGACGGGAGCACAACAGCAGCAGGCGCCGCCTGAGACGCAGGCGATGGGTGCCGGTGGCGGAACGGAGCGCATCGTATGACCAGCAGGGCAGACACATCGAGCGATCCAGTCGATCCGGCCTCCGCAGCAGGGTCAACACAGACCGGTCAGAGCTACGGCAGCGGCGCAGAGTCCACGCTGTTCCCCGACTTCATGTCCTACATGCAGGCGCTCTACCGGCCGCAGGGCGACGACGACGAAGGCCCCGAGACGTCTACCGGCGAAGCATGGGATGCCCGTGCATGGGGCATCGATCAGCCGCCCGAGGATTCCCGCTTCGGCACCGAAGTCGACGACGTGTGGGGATACCAGGGAGGGCTACCGCCCGGACAGCCGGCCCCTCGACGCCGGGTGCCGCAGTACTCCACCGAGTCGGCCCGCTTCATCCTGAACGGAATGTCGGCCGGCGAACTCGAGGGACTCGAGCGTGAGTTCGTCCGTGCCGGATACCAGGGATTCTCCGAGGATGACATCGTGTCCGCCGACAGGTCGAGCCTCGCATCGGCGTTCTCTGCGCTCGTCGTATCCGCCGACATGAACCGGATCTCGTGGGAGGACCAGCTGGGCCGTGACGTCGATACCTACCAGACGTGGCTCTCCGAGAACCCGGACGAAGGCGAGAAGTCGTGGCGTGAGCTGAACCCGTTCGTCGCCCCGTCGTACCTGAAACCGGACTACGCCACCCTGTCGCAGAGTGCGAAGTACGCAGTACGGGCCGGACTCGGGCGCACCCCCACGTCGTCGGAGATGAAGATCCTCACCGACTTCATGGGCGACGTCCACCACGACGAGTGGAGGTCCAACGAGTACGACCTCGCACGATCGAACTGGGAGCGCACGGCCCGTGCCTACGAGACGGGCGAAGAGCAGGGTCCCGACACGATCCAGGCCGTCGATTCCGACGCCCGTTTCGCCCAGTTCTTCGAGGATCGTTTCGACAACGAGCTCGCCCACCGCCAACGAGTCCAGCAAGTCAGCGAGAACGAAGGCAACCTCTTCGGCTCGCTCAACACGATCTCGAGGATGATGGGATGAACGGGCTACCACAGTTCCTTGCAACGCTCCGATCGATCCAGCCGACCGACTACGGCGACGTAGGCGAGGCCGAGAACGGCGTCCGCCCGTTCGGTGCGTACGGCATGTTGATGGAGGACTGGGAGTCCTGGTCGTCCGCTGCGGGGATGGGCGGCCACGACAAGTTCGACCCGGCAGCGCAGGACTACGTTGCCGCCTTCTGGGGCCAGAAGCTCTTCTCGAGGTACGGGTCGTGGGACATGGTGGCTGCGGCCTGGTTCGCCGGGGCCGAACAGACCGACCGTGCGGCCCAGTCCGATCAGGGCATCGGCTGGTTCAAGCATCCCAAGACGAGACAGTGGCTCGACGCTTACACGCAGGCGCAGGAAGATCCGGTTGTCCAGGAGGCACGGATGCCCAGGGCCGGCGGCAAGTGGATCAACCCGCAGGGCGCCCCGAAGGGCTGGCTCATGCCGGTCGCCGGAGCGAACGAGTACTCGAACAGCTTCTTCGTGCCCCGTGACAACAAGGCCGGGATTCACGGAGCGATCGACCTCTACGCCAAGAAGGGCACCCCGATCGTCGCCCCGGTGGGCGGCACGGTGATCGCTGCCGGTTACGGCGAGAAGGGTGGGTACACGGCGAGGATTCGTGGCGATGACGGACTGACCTACTACTTCGCCCACATGGACGGAGAGGCCGTCGTCAAGAACGGCGAGCGGATCGGGGCCGGCTCCCATCTCGGGTTCGTCGGCGATTCGGGCAACGCCCGTGGCACGTCGCCACACCTCCACTTCTCGATCCGCAAGGGTTCGACGATCGTCAACCCGTACACCTACCTGCAGGGGTCCAAGAACGCCGGGAACTACTACTCGCCGGGTGACGCCGCTCACGCCGTCGAGGGGCAGCCGACGACCAAGAGCAAGCTCACGTCGTTCCTGACGCAGATCTCGAACCAGGTAGCGGGCGGCGAACGCACCGACTACCGCACGCTGGGGCAGGGACTCGTCGAAGGCGACGAATCAAACGAAACAACTGACGGAGAGGTGATGGTCTGATGGTCGAGCTACCGGGCAAGACGATTCCCGACCCGGAGACTCCCGGGCCGTTGCCGCCGCCCGCATCGACGCCGGCGCCCACCCCCTCGACGTCCAGCTCGTCCGGCTCAACGGCCTCGACGCCCACCTCGACGTCGACGAGTCCCGTCACGACCGGCAGCGGATCAAGCGTCAAGGACTACAACGACGAAGATCCCGAGTCACGATTCCTGGGCATCGCCGGCCACCCCGAGGTGTGGAAGGACGCATCGGGGAAGATGTATATCGTCCACTTCGCCGAGGGCACCGACCCTCCCGTCCCGTTGCTGTACGAGACGACGATGGAGGCGCTCGAAGGCTTCTTCGGTGAAGGCGTCGATGTCAAGTTCGATCGGGAGCTGTCGGCCGAGGAACTCACCTCGACGGGCGCTGTCCGCTTCGGCACGACCGACAACCTCGACGACTCCGAGGGCGACCCGTGGCTCGGGTTCCTGGACCGGATGGAGCGATACGCCGAGGTGTCGGCGTGGGGCGACGACGACGAGATCCTCGCCCTGATCGGCGGCGCCTATCTCGAGGGCCGTGAGCTTGAGCCGTGGGAGCTCAAGACGACGGACTGGTGGCAGGAACACAACGAGCAGGAGCGTGCCTGGCTGGAGCTGTCGGTCGGAGATCCCGCATCGGCGGAGCGCAAGCTCGAGGACGACAAGCTGTACGTTGCGGGCCTGTTCGAGAAGATCGGTGCGGAGGGCAACGACCAGGCGCTCATCGACTGGATCGCCCGGAGGTACTCAACGGGTAGCTGGTCCGAGGCGTACCTCATCAAGCAGATCGAAGCGGTCACGTCCGGCTGGTCCGATGTCGACGAAGATCTCGACACGTTCATGTCCGAAGGTGGCTACGAGGGTGCGACGTCGGAGCAGAACTACGCCAGAGTGAAGGACCTGTGGAGCTCATGGTTGGGGCCGGCGTATTCGCCGACCGACGCTCAGGTGGCGGAGTGGGCGGCGAAGATCCGCAACACGGCCGACGGCGAGGACTCGCTCATCGAGATGCTCAAGGGCCAGCGCATGGCGCTGTTCCCTGAGTACGAGGACGAGACGCTCAAGTGGGACGACATTGCGGGGCCGTGGAAGAACATGGCCGCTTCGGTGTGGGGCGTCCCGGTCGACGAGACGGATCCCCGCTTCCAAGAGATCGTCCGGATGAACAACGCCAACGAAGCGCAGAAGAAGATGCGTGAGATCGGCCTCTCCGAAGGCTACGAACGTACCCGCCAGGCGATGTCGGATGGCATGGGCCGGGCGATGACCAGGAACGTGAGAGGGGCCGTCTGATGGCATTGGCACGCACCGACCAGGGGTTCAAGGACCTACAGCTGAAACACCCGACGATCCCCGACGATGCGCTGTGGGTCTACTACGAGGTGTGGGCGGACTCGGAGGACGAGGCCGCAGCGTGGGCGACGGTGCGTGCCGACGCACGGTACGAGACGTGGTTCCCCGGCAACCTCACCGACGAGGGCGAGGTCCGGTACTCGGAGGACAGGTACTCGGGCGTGCGCCAGTCCTACGACGACGTGCTGTCGTCGATCGGCGTGAACCCTGCGCTGTTCCAGGACCAGATCACGGGGTTGATGCAGGGCGAGGTCATGGACGACGAGTTCGCCACCAGGGTGGGTGAGGTGTATGACCGGATCGTGTCGGCCTCCGATTCGATCAAGCAGTACTACGCAACGGAGTACGGCATCGAGGGGCTGACGACTGAGGCGCTGATCGCCGGGGCGCTCGACTCGTCGATCGGTTCGGATGTCCTTTCCGGCCAGCTGTCGATCGCCGAGGTCGGCGGTGAGGCGGCGGAGTCCGGGTTCAGTCTCTCGATCGGCCGTGTCGATGAGCTCGTGGAAGGCGGCATGACCCGTGGCAAGGCGAACGACTTGTTCCAGGAAGCCGAGACGCTGATCCCGATCCTCGACGTGCTCGCCAAGCGTCACCACGACCCGGACGACGACTTCGACATCGAAGAGTTCATCGCTGCGGACTTCTTCAAGGACCCGGCACAGAACCTCCGTATGCGGCGCATGATGTCTCAGGAGCGGTCGTTGTTCGGCGCCCGGTCCACCGCTGCACGGGACCGCACCGGCGCAATGACTGGACTGTTGGCCGACTGATCGGCTACTGTCCGGCTCACCAGACGACAGATCGTCCCGAGTTGTCTGCGTACAAGCCTTCTGGCTAGGGCAGACGTAGGAGAGGTAGAAGCCGGTGGCTTCCCCCCTCGTTTGCTCAGTCCCTCCACCGGCCCGCCGAGGTAGACGGTCCGGCCCGTCGCCTCAGATGCGGAAACCACATGCCGTGTAGGAGGAACCATGACCGACACGACCGAAACCACCGAGGGTACGGAGACGACCGAAGCTCCCGAGGGCGGCGCCCCGAAGGAACTGCGGGAGGCGTACAAGCGGAGCCAGGCCGAGAACAAGGCGTTGAAGGGTCAGCTCATGGCTGGCGCATTCGCAGACGCAGGACTCGACCCGGAGAAAGGGATCGGCAAAGCGATCGCCAAGGAGTACGACGGAGACATGACGGCCGACGCTCTCAGGGCATATGCCACCGACGAGTACGGCGTCGAGTTCCCGGAAGGCTCCGAGCATCCGCAGGCACCGGCTATCACGGCCGGCACCGAACGGCTCGAACGAGTGCATTCGCAGTCGGCACCGACGGTTCCTCTCACACAAGACCAGGCCTTGGGAAAGGCCGAAGCGGACAAGGACTACGACACAGCTGGCGCCATCAAAGCCAAGCAGCTCGAGAACCTGTTCAAGTGAGAAAGGGATAGCCAGAGATGGCCGACTTCACAATTCCATCAACGCTCATTCCGGGCACAGCGGCGGCAACGTCGTACGACCTTCCGAACTACCTCGGCGAGCTCTTCGACCTCATGCCGCAGGTCACGAAGTTCTGGAACCTCATCGCCACCAACGGTGGCCGTGACGTCCGCTCTCGTGACTTCGTGTGGGAGATCGAGGACGGCGAACCGAGCGGAGCGACCAACCAGCGGGTTGAGAACGCATCGGTCACGGGCGACCTCGTTCCTCGCCAGCCGGTCAGCAACGTGGTGGAGATCCACCAGGAAGCTGTCGACTTCGGCTACACGGCCCAGGCCGTCATCGACCAGATCGCTACCGACGCTCCGGTGTCGGCCAGCGACATTGCGCTCGATGGCGACCAGCCGGTCAAGTCGCCGATGCAGCACCAGATCAACAAGAAGATCCTCAAGATCAAGCGTGATCTGAACACGACGTTCATCAACGGGACGTATCACAACCCCGGCACGAACGCCACGGCTCGCCGGACGAGGGGCATCCTCGAGGCGATCACGACCCATGCCATCAACTACTTCGATGGCGTAGGCGGCAAGGGGACGGCGTACACGTCGCTCGAGCAGGTCGTCGAGGACATCCTTCTCGACATGGTGGCTCCCACCGTCGAGGCAGAGACGGCCGTGATGCAGGACATCGTGTTCCTGATGAACCCGAAGCATCGCCGGGGCTTCTCGTCCGTCTACTCCGCCGATGGCGCTCTCGCACCGAGAGATCGCAAGGTCGGTGGTGTGGCGCTCGAGCGGATCGTCACTGACCACGGCGAGTTCTACCTCTCTTCGGAGCGGTACATTCCCGTGGGCACGCTGCTCATCGTGGACCTGTCGGTCCTCCGCCCCGTGTTCCTGCCGATCCCCGGCAAGGGCGTGTTCTTCGTCGAGCCGCTCGGCAAGACGGGTGCAACGGACAAGGCGCAGATCTACGGCGAGGTCGGCCTCGAGTACGGTCCCGAGACGTACCACGGCAAGGTCACGACCCTGCCGACGTCGTTCTAGACCAACCCATCGGTGTGAGGGAGGGCTTCGGCTCTCCCTCCCCGAGTGTTTCCCGAAGGAGGGAACATGCAGAAGCAACTCGAACGGGTTGGTTGGGGCGTCAAGTGGTCGGTCGAGAAGTTCGCCAAGCGGGACATTCTCGATGCGGGCCTCGACCTGCTCACCCCATCCCCGGAGCTGAAGCGGCTCATCACGCCGGCCGATGTTCTCGAGGGGGAGGGCAACCTCCTTCTCAATGAAGGCATCGCCGAGATGTGGCTGCTCATCACGGGTGGTGCGGGGACGGCGTTCAGCAACGCCAACTCGTATCTCGCTGTGGGCAACAGCGCCACCGCTGCGTCCGCTTCGGACACCGACCTGCTCGGTGCATCGAAGTTCTACGCAACGATGGTCGCAACGTGGCCGCAGATCACGGCGCAGACGTGCCAGTGGAAGGCCGACTTCACAGACGCTCAGGCGAACTTCGCTTGGGCAGAGTGGTCGGTCGCCAACGGTTCGTCCGGCACCGCCGAGAACCTGAACCGCAAGGTCGCAGCGCTCGGCACGAAGGCGTCGGGTACCTGGACCCTGACGGTGGACATCACCCTCAGCTGATCGTGAACGGGGGGCTTCGGCCCCCCTCTTCACAGAAGGGTGAATCATGGCCGTCCAGACGAAGCCGTATCTCCGCATGTCTGCGGAGGGCGTCGTCATCCTCGAGGTATTCATGGAGTACCAGGACGACGATTACCAGGAGATCAACGACGACGGCGATCCCGACGACTTCCGCCTCGTCCGCTTCTACGGCACGAACTACTCCGCATATCCCCGCACCGTCGAGATCCGCAAGGGCAACGGCCAGATGTGGCAGGCGCATACGATCCCGGCCGGCGAGTCGTTCAGCGTGAACGCCGGTGGTGCGGTGAAGTACGAGTCGGACATCCCTGATTGGCGGTGGGCCTGATGGGTATCACCTTCCCGTCGAATGCCGATACCGACCTCTATGACTTCCAGGCGAACGCCCTTACATCGATGGTGTTCGACACGCCCGGCTTCTACTACTTCGACGCATCGGATGCCGGACCGACTGACTCTGAGGCCGGCTGGTCGAACGATGCCAACGCTTTCGACGGCAGCACATCGACGAGCGCCACGGCGATCATCCCGGACAGGACACTGTCCGGCACCGGAACCAACGCCCCGTCGTCCGGACCGGCGATCGACAAGGTGCGATGCCACACGATCAACGGCAACACGACGCTGCTTACCCCGACGGGCGGATGGACGTGGGCGAAGGTCCAGGCGCTCGAAGTCCGCATGTACGACGACGACCTTCTCGGTGTCCAGCTGACCTACCACTCGTCCGGCCAGCAGCTCGGATCCGGCTACATCGCCTCGACGAATGTCGCCAAGGTCTGGGTCCAGGTGCTCGCCGAAGATGACTACCTCCTGCTCCTAGCCACGGGCGACGACGACGCCGAGACGTGGAACACGCCGACCGGCATGACCGAGATCTTCCAGGTCAACGACACTGGCGGCGATGATGCCTCGATCGGCGCTTGGTATAGGAAGGCCGATGCTGCGGGATACTCGCAAACACTGACTCGCAGCGGCGGCGAAGAGCAGGTCGGAGTGATGATGGTCGTCCGTGGCGCAGACCCCACGAACTTCCTCGACGTTACGTTCGCCGCCGCTTCCCACTTCGCCTCGCAACAGAACGACGACACGCCCGACCCGCCGTCGATCACAACCGTCACCGATGGCGCCGCCGTCATCACCCTCGTCGGTAACCGATCCGATACGGAGCATCTCGGCTCAGACGGACTCGGCGTCAACTGGACGGTTGTCCCGTCTACCGGCTACACCGTCGAGGACGCAGGCTCGATGACCGCCAACAGGGGCACCAACGCCGAGGGCGCTCCGGGTCGTCTCGAGATGGGCAGCGGCAACGGTGACGCCCAGATGACGTGGGCCTACAAGATCGTCGCCACGGCCGGCTCCGAAGATCCGAGCGCATGGTCCGGGTTCGCAGGCACCCGGGACATGAAGGTGGCGACGTTCGCCATCCGACCCGCCCCCTCGTCCACCCCGAAGTCCAGTACCGACTCCGGGTCCGGCACAGAAGCAACACCTACTGTCATCGCATCTGACACTGAGACTGATGCCGGATCCGGGGCGGACTCCGAGGATCTCGCCGCCGCTCTCACGACCGAGACGGACGCCGGTACCAGCTCCGAAGCCGAGTCGGTGTCTCAAGGCGCCATCGACAAGTCGGACACCGATTCCGGTTCTGGCGTCGAGACGGAGGCGCTCGCCGCAGCAGACAGCGACACGGACACGGGCGCAGGCTCCGAGACGGAAGCCTCATCCGCCGTCGTTGCGGATGCCGACAGTGGCACGGACAGCGAGCTCGACGATGTAGCCGCCGCCATTGCCGACACCGACGCCAACGGCGCCGTCACCGAAGCCGAGACGGTCGTCGAAACCAACGCCGTGGCAGACACCGATGCAGGAAGCGGCACGGAACTCGAGGCGCTGACCTCGACGATGTTGGACACGGACAGCGGGACAAGCGCAGAAGCGGAAGCGTTGTCCTCTGTCCTGTCCGACACCGACTCCGGGTCGGGCAGCGAGGCGGAAACCTCCGCCGTCCCGGTGACGGACACCGATGCCGGCTCAGGCTCCAACGAGGCTGAGGCCCTGAGCGCCGCTTTGGAACAAGTGGACACCGGGACCGCAGCGAGCACACAGGGCCACACAGCGGCTCTCAGCGACACGGACGCTGGAACGGGCACGGACGCAGAAACCGTCTCCACCGAGGACACAAAGACCGACACGGACACCGGGGCCGGCGTCGAGACGCAAGCCGTCTCCGCATCGATCGACGACACCGACACCGCAACGGGAGCGGACACCGAAACCGTCGACTCGGGCACACCGAAAGCCGACACCGATACAGGGACAGGGACAGAAGCCGAAACGATCGCCGCCGCCGACTCCGACACCGACAGCTCGGCCGGAACGGAGTCGGAGTCGCTCGCCGCCTCCACGGTTGACTCCGACTCCGGCTCCGGCGCCGATACCGAAAGCGTCTCGACCGGCACCTTCATCGACCAGACCGACGCAGGGACCGCAGCCGAATCCCAGTCCGTCGAGGTGCAGGTCGCCACCGACGACACCGGCACGGCAACAGACACGCAGGCCAACGCCGCCACACTCGACGACCTCGACGCCGGGGCAGGTAGCGAGGATCTCGTCGGCATCGCCCTCACCGGCTACGACGACACCGGCAACGCCACCGAAACCGAAGTGCTCATCAAGTCGCTGTACGACACCGACACCGGCGTGGCAGACGACGGCAACGAGACGTTCGCCCCCTACGACCTCGCCCAGTCCGACGTCGCCACCAGCACCGACCTCGCCTACGTCTGGATACAACGGGCACAGGCAGGCCGTGGCCTCACCGACAACACCAGCCCCATCGGACGCATCGCCGAGAGAGCGGGGCCGGGCCAGACCGACGACGGTTCGTTGCCGGGACTGACGAGCAACCTACAATCCCGAGGGGAGTCACAATGATCCATGTCAAGCAAGGCGATCGCCAACCGGCAGCACCGGCCACCATCAACAAGGGCGGCGTGGCCGTCTCGCTCGAGGACGCTGCGTCCATCACGTTCAAGATGCGCCTCAAGTCGCAGATGCACCTCACCGCCGAAGGCGCTGCCACGATCGTCGATGCTCCCAACGGCGTCGTCGAGTACCGATGGGCCGAAGGTGACACCGACATGGCCGGCGACTTCTACGCCTCATGGGTCGTCACCTGGTCCGACGGCACCCAAGAGACGTTCCCCACCATCCACTACGACCTCATCCGAATCGACGCCAACCTGACGGGAACGGTGTGATGACGACCCTCAACGACCTGCGCCAGCGTCTCGAGAACCAGTACCTCGAACCTGTCATCGAAGAGACGGCGACCGTCCCGATCCAGGTGTCGATCGACAACAGCGAAGATATGTTCAAGATCGGCGAAGGCATCCTGTCACCCGACGAAGAGTCCTACATCGGGCCCGGCCGTCTGCTCGAGCTCGACAACGAGCTGGTACGCATCCTCAACTACGACTCGCTGCTCAAGGAGGTGACGTGTGTGCGTGGCGCACGTGGCACCACGAAGGTATCGCACGACGCCGCTACCGCAGAGTGCCGCATCCCGACGAGGTGGACGAGAGAGACGCAGCTGCAATCGCTGCGTGACGCCATCGCCTCGTTGTGGAAGCCGCTGTTCGTCGAGAAGGAACAGATCGCTTCCGTCTCCGCAGCGGAGTATGTGCCCCTTCCCCTCACGACGGTGCGTGCCCTCGTCGAGTACGAGACGGACAGCGGCGAGTGGGCTTCGGTCGGCTCCCGCCTCGTGGCGACCCATCCTCTCGAGAGCGATCGGGCTGCCGTGTTCATCTCTTCCCGCTTCCCCTACGACTCGGCGCTCTGCATCATCCGCTACGGCGTGAGGATCGCCCCACCGGACGACCCGACCGAAACGATCGAGAATCTCCCCGCCAACTGGGAACGCATCATCCTCGCCGACGCAGCCGCCGAACTGCTGTCGGGCGTAGACATCGACGCAACGACCCAGGAGCGCCTCACCGAGCAGATCCAGGCCGAAGGGTTCCCGGTCACCTCCGGGTCCCGCATCAGCCAGAACCTCATCCGGTACCGGGAGTACCTCGTCGATCAAGAGAAGGCGGAGCTCACCGCCAAGACGCCCAAGAAGGTAAGCCGCAAGCCTCTGTCGTTGTGGGGGTAGCCGATGGCGATCATCCCCACCGTCGATATCGTCGAGCACCCGCAAGCGCACGGGTATGACGGGTATATCGGCAACGTCCTGATCCGGCTCGCCGTGACGCCGCAGTCGAAGCTCGAGGACATCACCGCCGAAGCGACCCCTCCCCGTGTCGATACGAACGAGATGTCCGAAGATGTGAGGGATGAGGTCGGTCGCCGCTACTCCCGGTCCAACCTATCCGGCGGCGCCGGCCTCGACTTCCTCCACTCGCCGACCCGCCCGGACGACGCTGCGCTGCGCTACTGGGACTCGAAAGGCGTCGACGTGTTCGGCACCGACCGTGGCGAGATCTACGACGCCCGGCTCATGCACTCGATGGAGGGCCAGTCGAAGGGCGCCGACATCACGAACGTGTGCCACATCGACGGCACCGTGTACTACCTGCGCCAGAACGTCGGCGTCTACGACCTCACCGCCCAGCAGGTCGCAGGGGCCACCATGCAGGAACTCTTGGCGATGGGCAACAGCCTGTACGTCCGCACGACCACGGGTGTTGACCGATACGACCCCCCTTCCTGGTCCGCCCAATCGGTCAGCACCCGTACCTTCGACCGCATCTGGGCCGTCAAGTCCCGCATCGTCGGCGTGATCGACAACAACCTGTGGGACTGCGACTCGGACTCGATCATCCTCCCACTCCCCACCGCCGAGACGGTCGTCGACGTCGTGGACGTCGGCCCCGCCATCCTGGTGTTTGCCACCACGGGCAATGTCCACGCCCTCACGCTTGACCAGGGCTTGAACCTCGTCACGGCCGGCGAGCAGAACTTCATCGACGAACGGCCGATCATGGCCGCCGAATCGAACGGCGTCGTCGGCATCGCCACCGCCGAGACGACCGAAGGAGGCGGCGCCGTCTGCCGCTTCTACACCGCCGAGCTGGACCTCACCGGCTCGTTCCAGCTGTCGAAGCGGCAACTCGTCTTTCAGCGAGGCGACCGGGACACGACCGACGACCTCACCCCCCACTCGATCCTCGCCACCCGAGACTCGATCTACCTCGTCATCCCGGAGGAAGGCGGCACCGAACTGACGCTCTGGCGCTACTACACGCCGAGAGCCGGATACGCCCGGGCGCACTCGATCGACCCCGAAGCGATCCGCAACATCAACGACCTGATCGAAGTCGACGATCGCATGTGGGCCGCAGTCGACGGCGACGACCTCTGGAGAGAGACGGACGACTACGTGGTGTCGGGCTACATCATCGGCCCGCTCGCCGACTTCTTCACCGCCGACGATAAGCAATGGGTCGGCGGTGAACTCTCCGGCGTCGAGCTCCCCTACGGCACGTCGCTCGAGCTGTACGACTCGGCAGACCCGGCGCTCATCAACGACCCCGACTCGCTGTCGTGGCAGCTCGTCACCCAGCTGGGCGCCACCCAGTCGTCGGCGCTCATCAACACCCTGACCGGACGCAACTCCCGGTACCACGCAGCGAAGATCATCATCCGGTCCGACTCGTCACGCACCTACTCCGCAGCGTTCCGGTCCTACTCGTTCCGTGCCCTCCCCAACCCGAGACGGGACATCCTGCTCCGCATCCCCATCAACGTGTCGGATCAGATCGAATCGAGGGGCCGGCGTGCCCTCACGATCCCCGGCCGGGGCAAGGCGATCGAGCAGGCGATCCGGGCATTCGAGGGACAGCACGTCCTTCTCGAGCTCTACCGTCCCGCACTCCAAGTCCGGGGCCTCATCGAGAAGTTCGAGTCGTCCGTCCAGGAGATCCCGATGCGTGGCTCCGTGCGCCGTGTGCTTTACGCCACGGTGCGAGGGTCGAAGCTCGAGGACTCCGAAGCTATCGTCATCAAGACCTCCGGGGCGAGCCTCGGACAAGACATTCTCGGCCAAGTCGTCTTGGGTGAGGGAGAGGTAAACGAATGACCGCCATCCGATCATCCCTGCAGAACTCGTTCGAGACGCAGCTCACCGCCGAGATGGGGCCGAACGACCTCACCGCTCAGGTCACGACCATCGGGGCGCTCACGTCGCCGTGCTACGTCACGATCGACCCCGACTCCGACACGCTGCGTGAGTACATCTTCTTCGACGGGACGTTCACCGCAACGTCGTTCGTCACGTCGAACATCGCAAAGCGGTACCTCGCCGGTTCCGCTGCCGGGTCGAACCTCACGCACCCGATCGGGGCGTTCGTGCGGGTCACGCCGATGGCGCAACATATCGAGGATCTCCACGACCTGATCGCCGGCCTCGACCACGGCAACGACCTCGCCGGCCTCGCCGACGACGACCACCCGCAGTACTACAACGCCGACCGGCTCAACGCCCTGACCCTGGCAACCCAGGCATACGCAGACGCAGCAGCGGCGGCGGCGGTCCCGGCCGGGGTCATCGAGATGTTCGGCGGCGACACGGCCCCGCTCGGCTATCTCATGTGCAACGGACAGGCCGTCTCGAGAGCGACCTACGCCGACCTCTTCGCAGAGCTCCTCGTGTCGTACGGCGACGGTGACGGCTCCACGACGTTCAACGTCCCGGACCTCCGTGGCCGGTTCCCGCTCGGCAAGGCCGCATCCGGTGTCGGCGATGCCCTGGGAGAGACGGGTGGAGACATCACCCCCACGGTGAACATCAGCCATGCCCACACGATGCCGACTCACACGCACACGATCAACCACGGCCACGCCGACACGATCGCCACGGCGTCGGCGGGTGCCCACACCCATACGATGCCGACGCACATCCACACGATGCCGTCGCACGCCCACACGGTCAACATCGACCACAACCATGCGATCGTCACGTCCTCGTCCGATGGTCACAGCCATGCGACATCGGACACCTCGGGTGGACCGTCCTCCACGACGGGGCCGTTCGCCAACGCAGGCACCACCTACGTTGCGTCCTCGACCCACACCCACTACGTCTCAGACACGACCTCCACCGACACGCACAGCCACACCGTCGATCTCCCGGCGCTCGGCACGACGAACATCACCTCGAGCAGCGTCGATCCCGGCAACACGTATTCGACCGATCCGGGCGACACGAACTCGGCCGGCGCCCACACGCACTCCGTCACGGGCGGCGTCACCGACCACTCGGGAAGCTCCGGTGCCACCGATCCCGGCAACACGCACACGGGCGGAAGCACGGCGCTCGCCTTGCCGCTGCCGCCGTTCCAGGTCGTCAACTTCATCATCAAGACGTAGGGGGAGCACGTGTCTCGTCCCGACCACGGGTTGCTGCAAGGCCTGACGGATGACGACCATCCTCAGTACTTCGACCAGACCCGGCTCGATGCGTGGTGGGCGCCGAAGGAAGCGGCGCTCGACTACCTGCCGCTGGCGGGCGGGACCATCACCGGCACCGTCGACTTCTCGAGTGGCACCGATACGGCAATCCGGTTCACGAGTGCGGCCGGGCCGTCCGGCATCGGCTTCGCACCGGACGGTGTGTTGCAGGGTCAGATCGTGTACCGCACCAGCCCCGACTCGATCAACCTCGAGGACCACCTTGGCAACGAGATCCTCGAGGTGGTCGTCGGAAGCACGCAGACGCAGCTCGTCCAGTCGCACAAGATCCACTACTTCACGCCGGCCGGAACGATCGGCGGCGCAGCCGGGAACATGGATCAGGCTGGCATCCTCGTCGGCACGCTCACACAAGGTGTCGGCATCGACGACAACGAGATCACGTTCAAGGGTGCATCTGGCTACGTCAACGCCTATGACGGTGTTCTCGTCCTCGGCTCGACGTCGAGCGTGCGCCTCGCCTCGGCCGCCATACTCGAATTCGTAGACGGCAACACGCAGTTGAAAGAAGGGTCCAACAACGCTGTCAGGGTGCAGACGAACTCCGGCTACATCGACATAGGGCCGCAGAACGTGAACTACGCCCACATCTACACCGATCGTGGATCTTTCTATTTCAACAAGGGCGCCTTTTTCATAGGGGCCATACAGCGACTCAACGGTGATTACTACACCCAGATAGGCATACCCGATGCCACCTGGGGCCGCATCGAAACCACCAGCGCACGCTTCTATTTCAACAAGCAGGTCCGAGCCAATGGCGGCTTCGCCCCGTACACGAACCAGGTCCACAACCTCGGCGAGACAGCGCAGCGGTTCGCCAGCGCCTACGTCGGCAGCATCCACATCGGAGCAACATCGAGCGATGATGGCCTTGGTGCCGTAAGCGGCAGCTACGGGTCGGTGCAGACGATCGGCTCCGGTGCGGGCGGCTTCGAGGGGTATTCGATCGCCGGTCATACGGTGTTCATGGCTGCCGCTGCTGGTCAGAACCGTGGCATCTACGACGACAACCAGAACCGTTGGATGATCGTGTGGGAGAACGAAACCGACTTCGACATCTACCACCCGTCGAACGGTGAACGCATCGTCCACGCTGACATCAACTCGTATACGTACCTCTACTACAACGGGCTGTGGTCGTTCCGCACCACCTCATACGGCGTCGAAACGGCCGGCGACATCCGGCTCGGCAACCTGCAAACCGTCCAGTTCAACGGCAACCTCTACAACAGCAACGGCTCATGGGCGTGTTACTACGAGACAGACGAACCTTCGGCGGGTCTTGGCTCAATCTCCACCACGTACTCGTCGTCGGCCCGGTACAAGCTCAACATCAGGCCCCACAGCATGAACCCTCGGGCAGTCCTCGACGCCAAGCTCCGTGAATGGGACTGGGACCGTGACGCCTACGAGCTCGTTCACGGCATCAGGCCAAAAGATCCCGCCTGGGGTCCACCGACAGGCCTTGTCGCCGACGAGGTGTACGAAGTCGAACCACGCATCATCGCCGTCAACGGGATCGGTGAGCCCGAACGTATCCTCGACGGACGACCGCTGCAAGACGCCATGCTTGCCGCACTACAGCACTTGGATGAACGAATAGCCATATTGGAGGCAGCATGAGCCAGGGTGGACGAGTCAACTGGAAGCAGAAATACGAAGCTCTCGAGAAGGACATCGAGGCCCTTCGTGACTCACACGAGAACTGGCGTGCAATCGCAACCGCCAACCGTGACCGGGCGATCGAAGCGGAGGACCGGCTCTCCATGATCCGGGCCGGCGAGATCCTCCAAGAGCAGAAGCAAATGATGGCAGCAGAGGCCGGGGGGCTTGGGGCAGAGACGGAGGGGGACGGTGCTTGAGTACCTCGCAACGCTGTCGCTCCCGACCACCTGGCAAGGCGCAGTCGGCCTCGTTGCTGCCACACTGACAGTAGCGAGCATCATCCTGGGGGTGACCGTGAGACTTGCGAGAGCACACATCGACCGCAGAGTCGACGAGAAGTGCGACGAAGCGATCGCCACCACGGTGGGACGGGCCGTCAAGAGCGGCATCGCTCCCCTCGAGGCGAAGATCGACAACGGACTGACAGACCGACAAGTACGCATCGAAGAGAAGGTCGATCGGTTGATCGACCACCTGCTCGAGAGAGTGTGGGATGGAAGGGAGCGCAGGGATGGGGAGTAAGGCAGCCGACCATGCAATGGGAGAACTGAGAGAAGCCTTCCCCGATCTCGCTGCGGGGGTGTGGAACTGCCGGAAGATCAGCGGCACGTCGATCTGGTCGCAGCACGCATGGGGAAATGCGCTCGACCTCTACCACCGGGACTTCGGCTACTCGACGAAGGTGGAGCACCAGGTCTACCTCGATGGCGTGTGGCAGTTCATCGAAACGTACACCGACGAACTGTCGATACGGATCAAGATCTGGCGCAAGCGGGACCACTTCAACCACATCCATCTGGACTTCTGGCCCAAGGGGTACGGGACACCACCGTGCGACAAAGAAACGAACGCATCGTTGAGGATGCAGTACAACAGCGGTAACGTAGTCAACGGCGATCCGGGACCGGCCAACGGATACCACGAGTTGCCCGACAAGGAGCTGGTGACAGTGAGCGAAGCACAGGTACTCAAACGAGGTAGCGAAGGCATCAGTGTCGCTCGCCTACAGCGTGACCTCATCTCGCTGGGCTACGACCTCGGGAGTTGGACGCCGTGGGAGGATTCGCATGAAGAGTTCCCGGCCGGCGCTGATGGCCAGTACGGGGGCGCCTCCGAAACGGCGGTTGAGAAGTTCCAGGAAGGCCACGACCTCATCGTCACCGGCATCGCCGATGGCGTGACGTTGCACTTCGTCGGCCTGGCGTTGGGCACCAAGGGGCAGGAGGCGTTGGACCTCGACCACACACATGGGATCGTCGTCACCATCCCCGAACGCCAGGTCACAATCCCGCAGTTGACCGTCAACGCCAACACCAAGGAGGGCGAGAAGTGAAGATCGTCGACGCACTACCGACATACAAGGTGACAGCATTCGCCCTCGGCGGGGCCGTCACCGTCGCCGCCTTCTGGCTGCTCATCGAGGTGGGCGTACTTGAGGGCTGGCCGGAGGCGTTCGTGCTCGCAGCGTTCGCTCTCATCGTCGGCTTCTTCTGCGCCTGGTTCGTACCCGAAGGCGTATGGTCGAAGGTCGATGCCCAAGCCCAGGATTCGCCTCAGCCCTGACCTTCCCATCGACCTCCTTGCCGATGGTTCCCACCACACAAGGGGCTGAGACGAACAGAACCCCCTCCGGTCCGTCCACCGGAGGGGGTTCGCTGTTACCAGACGCCTGAGATCTTCCGAGCTTCCTGCTCGTACGGCATCAGCTTGAAGTTGCCTCGGGCCTGGACCCATTGCCACACGTACCGGGGGTAGAACGACCAGCCGTCCCGGTAGAACTGGCCCCAATGCACGCCTTCGTGTTGGAGGACGTCACCGTACTGGCCGCTGTTCGCCGTGTCCGGATCGATGTAGGTGCGGAACGGCGGCAGGCTGATCGCCCGCTTCCCGACAGGCAGCCACCACGGACGCTTGATTCTGATCCGCATGTCTGCCGACCTCACCGGACTTCTCCTTCGTATCCGCCGATGATCGCCAGCGACTTGATCGCATGGAGCGGGATCTGCGTCACCGGCCCACCTGTGTCGATGAACGTCTCCGGATCGTGCTCGTCGTCGGTGCGGAGGATCTGCCAGCCGACGAACCAGCCGTGGTTGATGAGCCGCTTGGCGTGGGTGCTACTTCTCAGCGGATCGTCCTTTGGTGAGTAGACGGCGTACCTGAGTGGCGGCCCTTGCAACGGCTCGATCGATACGACGATGAACTTGTCCATGTGTCCTTCTTTCTCTTTCGTCGAACCACCACATCGTGAGTAGCAGTCCTGGGATCAATGCGATGATGGCGTGCCATTCATGTGGGGCCATCGTCTCCCTCCTTCACGAGCAGGAACACCCCGTTGGGTGGTCCCATCGGTTCTCCGTCACCGGCCGGCGCCCATACGATGTTCCACGCACCGCCGTTGCCGAGCTCTTCGACGGTGACGACACGCACAACTTCGGCCTGTCGCAGCACGCCCCGGCCTTTGAGGTAGTTGACGAGTTCTGCGTCGTTCGCCAGGTAGCTACCAGGCGTCGGCTTCGGGCTGTCGAGGTCGATGGTGTAGAGGTTGTTCATTCGCCAAACCACCCCCAACCCGAAGCGATGAGGACGATGAGGATCAGGATTGCGAACATGGTCCCGTAGAACATGGGCCGTGGCATCTTCATTGGTCCTCTTTCTGCAGGGTGTTGTACCACTTCCTCAGCGACGTCGTGCAACCCCCGCACAAGTCCAGCTTCTGGCCTGCCACGATGCCTCCCTGGTAGTCACGGGCCACCAGGTCGATATGGCCATCGAATCCGTTCTTGACTTCGTATCCGCATCGGTCACATATGTGAACGAATCGCTCGGGGATCCTCTCAGTTGCCATCGTCGTCTCCCTCCTTGATGCTCAACAGGGCGAGGATGCGGTCGGTCACGGTGTCGTAGTCCATGCCGTCGCACTCGACGAGCGTGTCACGAATCGCCTGCCGGTCGATGTCTCTGACGTCGAACATCGTTGTCATCGAACACCCACCCGGCGCCTTCGTGTAGATCTTGTCGTAGCACTTCGTCCCGCCTTCGACGAACGACGCACGGGAACCATGCGCCCAGCACCAGCGGAGTCGGCTAGTCATCGTGGCTCCCGACGTACAGAACCTTGTGGCTGGGCACGCCATGATCCACCACCGCAAACGGCTCACCCATCGTCCGCTGCGGACGCTGCACCTCCGGGTTGTCGAACCGGCGCATCAACGCACGGGCGTCGTCATGCGCCTCAGCTACGAGCTCACGCTGTGTGTCGTCCACGTCGGGTGAAGCGTCGGCCCAATCAACGGCGAGAGACAGCGCCTTGATCGCTTCCTCCATGTATTCCTTGAACCGCTTCAACGCCTCGTCCCGGTGGCGTTGTGACTCGTTCGGTCTATCCACGATCATCCTCGTACCCCTTCCGCCATGACAGATATTCGTCGACGACCTGCTCGAACCCGGCAACGATCATCTTGTCCAGAGCCGGGCCGTCGAGCGCACCCGTGTAGAACACCTGCGTCGAAGCACCCATCTCAACCACGTTGCTGCTCTCTTTCACCGGAGCCTTCCACCTCGCTGCGACCTGCAACGTCTTGATCCCCGTGCCCGTTTCGCCTCTCAGCATCTCGAACCGTGGCTTCTTCATTTCCTTCCAACCCATCGGATCTCCTTCCCATCGCTTCGTCCCGTTATCACCTCGAGGAAGTCGGCCAGCTCGGACGGCCCGATCAAGTACGTCTCGACTCCCGATACCTCCGCCAGCATCGTCAGCCAAACAAGCTGATCGGGAGAACAACGACCAGAGGAACCTTTCAACTCCGCCAGGATCATCCTCCCGTCCTTCACCGCCACGATGTCGGGCCATCCCTTGTGCCCCTCGATCGGTGTCATCCATGATCCGTCCTTCTTCATCGCCGGCCGTTGGTGCTGCCATCTCCACCCGTTCCACTCGAGCGCATCAGTGACGGCAGACTTGAGATCGTCCTCCTTCACGCCAGCTCCCCCCTCTCGCTGCGATACGCCTCCCACAACAACATCTGGATCTTCTCCTTCGCTTCGTGCCAGTTCCGCCCGTACCGATCCCACTCGCCTCCGATCATGTCCCACACCACCGTGTCCATGACCACCGAGAACATCCTCAGAGCGTCAGGCAACGGCAGCGCCACATACGTCGGATACCTGGACGCCATACGCACGATCATCTCAGGCGGCAATCTCAGGGCAACCTCGGCGATCTCCCCCAGACGGTGCTTGATCGTCCGTTTCTCGAGGATCAACGACCGCAGCTTGCGGCGGGCATCCAACCCGGCGTTTGCACTCACCGACGACGAGCTCTGATTGCTGTCGTACATGAACGCCGACCTGGGTAGCTCCGCCGCAGCTGCGACCTCATCGAAAGAACAGCCGGCGTAGCACCGGACCAGCCATCCCTTCTCACCTCGAAGGATCTGCAACGAATCACCCGACGACCCGTGCGCCGGACACCGGGCACGGAACCCCCGCCCATTCATCTGCACTCCGGAGAAATGACCGGCGAGATCGGTGAGCTCCATCAGACCAACCTCGCCACCCCGCCCACCACAGCGACGGGACGATCGACAATGAACCAATGCTCCGGCGCCGCACCTTCATGCAGCATCTCGAGCACATGCGCCGGCGTCGATTGCTGCAACGCCGAACCCAACCACCGCTTCACCAGCCCCTCCGACCACGGCTCGAGCGTGAACCTCGTCGCCATCCGGTCATACGGAATCCGATGCGACGTCAATCCCACCGCCTCACGCTGCGGATCGGCAAGGTCCGTCACCCAGATCAACGGCTCGGCAAACAACAACTGCTGCGGGAACCGGCGCAGCCAGCCGTCAATCTGCAGCGCCCTCCGTTCAGCCGTGAAGTGATAGAACATCAGAACAACTTCTCCTGATCCTCCGCCATGATTGATGGCGGCTTGACTCCGTACACCTCGAGCGCACACGCAGCGCATAGGTACTCGTGCGCCTTCCCCTTCCCACGCTTACGGACCGGCCCGGCTCCCGTGTCAGCCTGTAGCCGAGGCCGGTCCGCAGCAACAACGTGACTCCACCTCCTATCGCATCGGGAAGTGCGAGCAGACGGTGATTGCCTCAGCCAACGGAGATCCACCCCGTCGACCCTGAACCAGCTACTCCACTTCGTTGTCGTCGAGCTCGTCATCGTCGAACGCCTCCGCCTCTTCGACCTGCAACATGCCGTGATGCTCCGCCACCGCCTGCCCCGTCAGCGCAGCGAAGTCGATGTCCTGACCCGGAGGCAGAATGAACGTCATCTCCTTCGTCGTCTTGCCATGCGGCGGCCGGGCATTGAACGTCATCGCCAACCCCAGCTGCACCTCACCCGACTCCCGGCCCTGCAACTGGATGTACGACAGCGAAGCACCGTGCACGAAGTACGTATGCTTCTTCGACAAGTCGTACGCCTGGTGGCCGTTGAACCGATTCACTTGTCCATCACCACCTCGGCACCGAGCACCTCTTCGACGACCGCCGAAGCCTGCTCGACCTCCATCTTCGACCCGTCCTCGTCGATCACGATCGGCACGAACTCCGGTATCGGCTCCACCGGGAAGTCGTCGAGGCCCACCTCTTCGGGCACATACCCGAAGCCGGCCACACAATCCGGGAAGTAGATCCGGGCCAACGCAGACACCGCACGCCACGTATACATCAGCTTCGGGTACTCGTCGTACGTGTCCTTCTTCTCGAGATAGGCAGCCTTGGCGTCCTCCTGGGTGAACGTCCACTCACCCATCTCGACGAGCTCATGCGTGTACGGATCACGCCGGAAAGCGATCGCCGTCACGCCCTTGTCCTCGATCACGATCTTGATGGCGTGGCCGTGACGCCAGATCTGGGCGCACATCGTCGTGCCGTACATCGACTTCGACCCGTCGATCAAGATCAACTTGTCGATCGCCTCCATCGGACCCAGCCCCATCTCCTGCCCGTGCAGCACGGCGGCATACATGTCCTGCACGCCCGTCTCCGAGTTCTTGTACCTCGAAGGCACGGTCGGTGTGGCCATCAACGTCTGCAGCGTTTTCATCGTGATCGGCGCATCCGTCAACGGCATCGACATCTTGTCTGACTGGCCGGTAGTGGCGAGTTCGTTCTCCGCCATCGGTTCCTCCTTCAGTGGGTACTCGACCCATTCATCGTCCTCGAGCTTCCATCGGCCACGACGAGGAACGTGATGCTTCTTCCAGGGCACCACGCCCTCGCCACGGCACACCGGACATGTTCTGTCCGGCGTCTTGGGACCCCACTCAACACGGCGATCAGGCCCGCTCCCGATCCTGCGACCCATCCGGGTCGGGACCGAGCCACGGCCATCGCAGCCCGTGCATCGTGAGGTACGGATCAGGCGTCCGTTCTGCTCTGACCCGCCGATTCGAGCGGAGGTGTCGGATCGCTCTTGGTGAACGACGCCTTCACCTCTTCGACCTTCTTGCGAAGGTTGACCATCGGCATCGCCGTGACCGTCTCGAGCCACGCACGGCACTCTTCCCGAGTCGCCATGCGAAGCTCACCGTGCTCCACCATCGCCACGCCGAAACGCAGCTGGTCGTCGAACTCGAAGGTGTTGTTGACCTTCATCGGTTCTCTCTCTTTCCGCCCTAGAAAGGGGCTTCATCCGGACCGAACTTCGGCCTCGATGCGGCGGCAGGAGCAGCGGCCTTCTGCGCCTGCTTCTTGTTGAACGCCCGATCGAGGTTCTCCCAATACTCGAAGTCCGTGCTCTCCGTCTCCACCGAGAACACGTGCATCGAACGACCGTTCTGCAACTGCTCCTTGCCGTGGTACTGCACCACCACCAGGCTGCCCTTCGCCGGCGCCTTCTGGATCACGGCCTCGTTCAGCATGTACGCCGAACACCACACCGTGTAGAGCTCGGCCGTCTCGTGATCCCGGATCGCCATGATGTACCGGGGAGACTCCCACCCCTCCTTGTAGATCTTGTCGCCGTACTCCATGATCCCGGCGAGCATGGAACCTTCCTCAAGGCCCTTGTTCCAGTTCTTTCCCTGCTCCCTCTCGGCGACGGCCTCCTTCGCCGACTCTTCACCCTTCGTCTTGAGAGCATCGATCTTCGCTTGCTGTTCGTCGGTCACGCCGACCCCTTTCTCGGACCCGGAATGGTCCAGTCGCCTCGTCCCTTCATCGCCGCCTCGATCAGTTCCCGTAGGTACTTCGACCGATCGACTCCGTTGCGGGCCGCAGCCTTCCCGATACGATCACGCATCGAGGCGGGCATCTGCACGTTCACCCACGTTTTCTCTTCCCGGCTCATCGTCCTACTTCCCCCTCTCGAGAGTTGCCGGACCCGCACGGAAAGGGGTCCGGCAACTCGAGAGGATTCGTTACTCGTCTACCGGTTCATACGACGGGGTGCCCCGGCCCTTGACCACGCCAACGTCGGCGTCATCCCCATCGGTGATCTCGTGACGGGCGATCGTCAACGACACGTCGTACTTGTCCGCCACCCGCTCGAGGTTCGTCCACGTCCACGAGATCGACAGCGCCTTCTCACGCAATAGCAGCATGATCGTGTCGAACAGCGACTCGCCGGTCGCCCTCGAAAATTTCGCCACAAGTCGTGGCGTGTTGAACGAACGCTTGTTGGGTGCCGGGACGACGATCTTCCAACGCCGGCCATGAGTCTGCGACTCGAGCTCCGACGCTGCGGTCTGACGCAGGCTCGCAAGCCCACGCTCCACGGCACGGAACTCGCCGAGCAGGTCAACAACCCCGTCCTCCCCTTCGGCCTCACGCAGCATGACCTTCGCTCGAGCAGGGATCTCCTGCAACGTACGCAACGTCAACGGCTTCGGCATGTGTACCTCCTTGCTTGGTCCACGGTTTCAGTTTACTTGACAAACGGTTGTCAATCCAACATCTCCGGCTGATGAATGAGCAACGCCGCAAGCTCCTTCATCGCCTTCATCATCACGTCGTAGCTGTCGTTCTGGCGCTGCTCTGCGATGAAGATGTCGGGTATCAGAAAGATCCATGTACCGGACAGCGGCCCCGTTCCTTTCTCTACCTTCACGCCGTCCGGTACGTGGTCCCATGTGGGCGTAGCAAGGATCGTCACCTTGCCGTGCCCGCATTCGACGACATCGAGTTCCTCGACTGAATGCTCCACCGTTACTCGTCGCTGTGCTCGACGAAGTTCACCCGCACCGAGTAGCCGGTCCGGGTCTGGTCGATGAGCCGCTTGAGCATCGTCGTCGCCAGCTCCTTCTTGAACTTCGCCGTCCCGAACTGCCGCTCGATCTCGGCTTTGATGGCGGGCGCAGCTTCCTTCACCCACTCCGTCATCGCCTCCTTCGCCGCACCGTGGATGGCGTCGGTTGCCAGCTTCTCGATGAACGGGACATCTCGATACCCCGACTTCACCTTGCCGGTCATTGCGGCCCGGACGATGCTGGCGACCAGCTTCTCCTGGTCCTGCGCCAACGCCTCAGTGATCGACACCTCGATGCGTGACTTGACAGCCTCCGTGACCATCGCATCGAAGCCCTCGATCGCTACCTGTGCTGTGTCCTTCCTCGGCATCGCTACCTCCCTGTCCTGATTGTGTCGAGCGCACCCGACAGCTCCTTCGTCGCACGCTCGATGCGTTCGACCTCCGTCTCGAGGTCGGCGAGCTCCTGGTCGTCACCCCACCCGAGATCCACCACATCGGCACCGACGAGCGCCTTCTTGACTTCCTCGAGCGCACGGCCCTGCTTGTCGACGACCTGCTGCAA
>JBDLHX010000009.1:0-45200 GCA_039715165.1 Actinomycetota bacterium | reverse complement strand
CGATGCTGTCGGACTCGTGGCTGCGATGGGCCGCCCCCGCCCTGGGCACGGTCATGGGGCAGATGTTCCGCTCGCACCCCCACGACCAGTTCGCCTCGGATGTCATGGTCGAAGCTGATGCCGCAGTGGCTTTCGACGCTCGGCCGATTCTGACTGAGATCGAAGTGCCGGTGCTTCTCATCAATGGTGACAAGGACCCCAACTTCCCGGTTCCCCTCATCCAAGAGACCGCCCGGCTCATCCCCGACTGCACCCTCAAGGTCTACCCGGGGAAAGGCCACCTCGGGGTCTTCCAGAACCGCCAACTCGCCCCCGACATCCTCGACTTCATCAACACAAAGCCTGCCGCGGCCACCTGACACCACGCCCCCCACCCCTTCCTCCAGGGCGCACAGATCGGCACGTAGGCACAATTGGCTGGCATGTCGGGGCCAACGGCCGGCGATAGACGTGCCTGACTTTCCCAGGGCTGCCTTCCCGGCTGAACGCCTACTCCAGGCCTTGGTCCGGCTTTCGGAGTCGCCGCCATCCGGACTCCCAGACCGCAACCAAGAACGGCTCCAGTCGCTTCTCGAGCAACGGACCCAGCCCAAGCAGTCGGGGAATGGTCACGGTCTCGTAGCCGGTCACACGTGTACCACCATCGATTGCTTCGAGATGGACCTCACCGTGACCCTTCCAGAAGCCCTTGAAGTCCCACGCTGCCTCGGTCTCCGGCTCGGTCACCGTCATCTTGGCCACGAGCGGGAACGGGGAGCGGCGCATCGGCACGGCGAACCACCCATCGCCTCTATCGGTGACGTCGCCGAACGCCCCGTAGAGGCGCCCCCAATCCTGGGGCGTCTTGAAGTAGTCGTAGATCTCGGCAGGCGGGAGGTCAAACGTCTCGTCGAACTCGAGATGCATCTCTCCTCCTACCTCGGGCGAGTCGTCGGCATTCTTGCATGACCCGCCCACAGCGGCACCTACTTGCTCCCTCTGCTGCCCCGGAACGACCCGCCATCGAGGCCATCGCCGCTTGACAATTACGAACAAGGGAAGTCTCTGCCCTGCCGGGCATCTCCCCCGCGCCGTGGGGGAGACCGATCCACTCTCAGCCCCGTCACAGAGTCACCTGGATCGTGAAGACCCGCAGCGACCGAAACTCCTATGCATCACGGCATCCAACCGATCCACCGCCCCACAACCATGGATCCAGGCTGAGGGGAGGAAGCGCGTCGGTCGCTCCGCTATTCAACCGGCCACATGGTCCGGAGAAACTCGAGCAGCGATGATGCGACGTCGCGTCTGGGCGCCGGGACGAAGAGCGTTGATCCGCGCAGCACTGAGCGGCGCTGGAGCCGCTCCAACCGGACCTCCTGAGATGGACGAAGCGAGACGGGCGCCATCCTCACTTCATTGCGCGCTTGGACGATCTCGTCGAGGCCGATGCGCAGTGCCTCAACCCGCAGCCGAGCCACGGCAATGAGCGTCTCCGCTTCGGGGGGCAGCGTCCCGAACCGGTCCTGCCACTCGACGATCACGTCGTCGACCTCGCCCTCCGTCGAAGCGGCCGCAAGGCGTCGGTACCCCTCGAGGCGGCCGTCGGCATCCGGTACGTACGAGTCCGGTAGACGACCATCGACGGGGAGGTCGATGCGGATCTCCTTCTCAACGACACGTTCGATCGGCTCGCCCTTCAACTCCAGTACGGCCTCGGCGACGAGCTCGGTGTAGAGGTCGAAGCCGACGGCGGCGATGTGCCCGGACTGGGTCTCTGAGAGAATGCTGCCAGCCCCACGGATCTCGAGGTCGCGCATCGCGAGCTCGAACCCGGACCCGAGATCGGAGAACTCGCCGATGGCTTCGAGGCGCCGGTAGGCGTTCTCGCCGATCCGCTCCTCCGGCGGGTGGAACAGGTAGGCGTACGCACGTTGGTTCGACCTGCCGACCCGGCCGCGGAGCTGATAGAGCTGGGCAAGCCCGAGCCGGTCGGCCCTCTCGACGATGAGGGTGTTCACTTGCGGAAGGTCGAGCCCAGATTCGATGATCGTCGTCGCAACGAGCACGTCGTACTCACCGTTCCAGAAGTCGTACATCACCTGCTCGAGCTGACCCTCGCTCATCTGCCCGTGGGCGACAGCGTACCGGGCGTCGGGCACGAGATCCCGGAGCCGGGCAACGGCATGGTCGATCGACTGAACCCGGTTGTGGACATAGAAGATCTGGCCCTCGCGCAGCATCTCCCTGCGAATCGCAGCCGACACTGCCTGTTCGTCGTATGGGCCGACGTAGGTGAGAATCGGGTGACGGTCCTCCGGAGCGGTGCGGATCTGGCTGACCTCGCGGATCCCGGTGAGCGCCATTTCGAGCGTCCTGGGGATCGGCGTAGCGGTGAGCGTGAGGGCGTCAACAGAGGCCCGCAGCGCTTTCAGCTTGTCTTTCGCTGTGACCCCGAACCGCTGCTCTTCGTCGATGACGATGAGGCCGAGATCCTTGAATTCGACATCGGCTGAGAGCAGCCGGTGCGTCCCAACAACAAGGTCGACGGAGCCGTCCCCGAGTCCGCGAATGACCTTGCGCTGCTGTGCCGCGGTGAGGAAACGGCTCAGCATCTCGACCCGGACCGGATACGGAGCAAAGCGCTCTTCCATCGTCGTGGCGTGCTGCTGGGCGAGCAGCGTCGTCGGAACGAGGAGCGCCGCCTGCTTGCCGTCCTGAACCGCCTTGAACATGGCACGGAGCGCCACCTCGGTCTTCCCGAACCCGACGTCGCCGAAGACGAGACGGTCCATCGGGGCGTCGCCCTCCATGTCCTGCTTCACGTCGGCAATCGCCGTGAGCTGATCTCGCGTCTCTTCGTAGGGGAAGGCCGCCTCGAACTCGCTCTGCCATGGCGTGTCCGGATCGAAGGCGTGTCCGGCGGCGCCGGCTCTTGCGCGGTGCAGGTCGACGACCGCCTCGGCCACGACCGCGACGGCCTTGCGGACCTTCCTCCGCGTCTGGGACCAGTCGGTCCCGCCGAGCCTCGACAGTCGCGGGGTCTCCCCTCCGGTGTATCGCCGCACCGCGGCGAGTTGGTCCGTCGGGACGTAGAGGCGGTCCCCGGCCGCGTACTCGACGAGCAGGTAGTCGCGGGCGGCCCCGGCGATGTCGCGGTGAACGAGTCCCTCGAAGCGCCCGACGCCGTGATGGTGATGGACGACGAAGTCGCCGGGGTTGAGATCCCGGTACCCCTCGTCGTGGCGCTCGCCTCGACCGGCGCGCACGGTGCGGTGAGAGCGCCGTCTGCCGGCCACTTCCCGTTCGCCGACAACCGCGACCTCGAGGGAGGGGAAGACGAATCCCTGGTGGATGCCGGTCGGAAGCACGGCCGACGACGGAACTTCGAGCGTATCGACGACCGGGAGCCCGGCCCCGGCTTCGGCGAGAAGACCGGAGACTCGATTCGCTGCGGATCGGCCGTCCATGGCGACGATCACATCAACGCCGCGACTCGCCCATTCACCGATCGATGCTGCCACCGACTCGGCATCTCCAGCCGTTGCTCCGAGCCCGCGCATCTCGTAGCCCTCGTCGCCGGGTGATGCGGCGGAGGGAGGGGCATCGAGGATGTCCACGCCTTCGCCCGGGTCGAGCGGCAGATAGAGCGGCGGGTGCGCGCCTTCCTTCGGCCCGTCCTCTCCCCACGTCCCTGCGAGCGCCGTGGCGAGGTCCCCCTCTTCGCTGATGAGGTCGCGACACCGATCCCGGGCTCGCACCGGGTCGAAGAGCACCACGACGGCATTCGTCTCGCCGAGGATCGTTTGCGGCGGAGACAGCCAGGGAAGCCAGGACTCGATCCCGGGGAACCGAATTCCCTCCGCGATACGCTCCCACGTCATCGCACCCCAGGGTGCGTCGGTCACGAGCGCCGCCGCCTTCGCACGCATGTCGTCGGAGATCAGCACCTCCCCTGCGGGGAAGACGTCCACCGACTCGAGCCCGCCTTCGGAGCGCTGGGTCGATACGGAGAACGGCCTGATCTCTTCGATCGTGTCGCCCCAGAAGTCAACGCGCACGGGCGACCGTGCCTGGATCGGATACACGTCGATGATCCCGCCCCGGATCGCAAACTCGCCTCTCCCTTCGACCCGGTCGGTTCGGCGGTAGCCGAGGTCTGCGAGCCTGCGGACGAGGTCGTCGAACGGCTCATCCTCCCCCGCAGTGAGTCGCAGCGGATCGGTAGGGGTCGGACTGAGCCGCTGGGTCACAGCGCGAACGGATGCCACGACGACCGTTTGATCGTCGCTCGCGAGCGCGTGACGGGCAACGATTCGGTCAGCCATCGTTGCGATGCTCGGTGAGACATGCTCGAACGGGAGGGTCTCCCACGCCGGGAGGTGGTGCCCGATCATCGAGAAGAGGGCGACGTCTTCCGCGAGTTCCTCAGCCTCGCGCTCGCCCGGCACCACGGCGAGAACACTTCGCCCGGTGCGCTCGGCGATTCCGGCCAGCACCACGGCACGCAGCGCAGGTGGGACCACGAACCGCCCCGGGATCGGGGGGACGAGGTCGCGACCGAAGCGGCGGAGAACGGAAGAGAGTGGAGCCGGCACGAGTAGCCATCGTACTGAGCGGGTCGACCAACACCTCAGTGGCTGATGTGTCCCTGCTCGTCGAGCCAGGCAATCGTCCGGGCAAAGGTGTCCTCGAGCGGCGCATAGATCATCCCGAGTTCGGCAACCGACCTCGACGCGTTGATCCGGTGCCCGTGGAGGAGCGTACGGAGCATCTCCACACAGATCGGCCGGTCCCCCGGCATCAGCGATCCAAGTGCGGCGATCGGATAACCAGCGACGGCGGCCCACCGGGGCAGCAGGATCGGATCGATCGAGCGGCCTGAGGCATCCGCGAGCAGCGACAGCGCTTCGCGAATCGAGACCGAGGACCCGCTGATGAGATAGCGGGCACCGTCGGCACCGTGCGATGCGGCGAGAAGGTGGGCTCTTGCGGCGTCGTCGATGTCGACGATCGACAGCGTCGTGTCGATGGCGATCGGACGGTGGGCGTTGAGTGCGTAGCGGAGCAGCAACGCAGACCCGTCGGCACGCCCCGGGCCCTGCACGGACGAAGGGTTCACGGCAACGGCCTCGATCCCGACGCGGGTCGCCTCGTCGAAGAAGGCGAGTTCACCGAGGTGCTTCGAGCGAGCGTAGTGGGAGAGGAATCGACCGCCGTGCGTCGTCCACTCGTCCGCAGCGGTGCCTTTGCGCTCTCCTATCACCGCTGCCGACGACGTGAGCACGACTCTGCGCACCCCTGCAGTGACCGCGGCACGTACGACGCTGCGGACCGCATCGACGTTCGTTCGATACATCTCGCCCGGATCCCCCGAACACATCGTGTTGACGCCGGCCACGTGATAGACGACGTCGCACCCGGCCATGGCCTGTCGAAGGATGCTCTCGTCGCCGAGATCGCCCAGGACGGGGCGAGCGCCCAACTCCCGGACTGTTGCCGCCGACTCGTCCGACCGGGCAAGGCCGCGGACCTCCTCGCCGGACTCGACGAGGTGCCGGAGAACGGCGCCGCCGACGAAGCCGGAGCCCCCGGTGACGAAGGCGGGCATCTACTAGTCCCTCGACATCGGAGCAGCGAAGACCGAGCGGAACTTCGAGAAGTAGTCGCCGGCCGATACGACGGTCGACACGACCGCTGCGGCCATGAGCCATTGGTCGAGGCGCCACGGCCCGATCACAATGTCGAAGCGAATGATTGCGAACGAGATGGCGGTGAACTGCAGCGCAGCCTTCGACTTGCCCCACATGCTCGGCGGAACGGTCGACTGGTCGAGCGCAGCGACGCTGCGCAGTCCCATGATCATGATCTCCCGGCCGATGATGATGAACGCCACCCACGTCGATACGGCGCCCACGTCGACCAGGGCAAGGAGCGCGCCGCCGACGAGGATCTTGTCGGCCACGGTATCGAGGAACGCGCCGAGCGTGCTCGTGAGTTGCCACCGGCGAGCGAGATAGCCGTCGGCGAAGTCTGTGAGCGCCGCGATGACGAATACGACCGTCGCCACGACGCGAACACCCTGATCGTCCGGTGCAACGATGATGAGCCACATGGCGACCGGCGTGAGGACCAGCCTGGCGACGGCGAGCAGGTTCGGAATCGACATTGGATGAGATAGTAAGCGTTCGAGTCTTCCCGCTACTCGACCCACCCCATGGATCGGTCGACGGCCTTGTGCCACTCACCGTATCGGCGTTCCCGATCGGCCGGATCCATCGCCGGGACGAAGGTTCGATCCTCCTCCCAATGAGTGGCGAGCTCCTCGAGGTTCTCCCAGAATCCGACGGCGAGCCCCGCCGCATATGCAGCTCCAAGAACTGTCGTTTCGCTGACCTTCGGCCGGACGACGTTCACGTCGAGCATGTCCGCCTGGAACTGCATGAGGATGTCGTTGACGACCATGCCGCCATCGACCTTCAGCTCGGTGAGCGCCACGCCGCTGTCGGCCTCCATCGCCTCGAGCACGTCCCTGGCTTGGAACGCCGTGGCCTCGAGCACGGCCCTGGCGAGGTGTCCCCGGTTCGCGAACCGGGTGAGGCCCGTGATGACACCTCGGGCGTCGTCACGCCACCACGGTGCGAAGAGCCCCGAGAAGGCGGGGACGAAGTAGACGCCGCCGTTGTCCTCGACCTCGAGGGCGAGGGCGGTGATCTGCTCCGCAGAATCGATCATCCGGAGGTTGTCACGCAGCCATTGGACACCGGCACCGGCGATCGCGATCGAGCCTTCGAGTGCGTAGCGAGCCGGCTCGCCGCCGCGTTGGAATGCAACCGTGGTCAGCATCCCGTTGTCCGAGTGCACCACCTGCTCGCCCGTGTTGAGCAGCAGGAAGCACCCGGTGCCGTACGTGTTCTTCGCTGTGCCGGGAGCGAAACACGCCTGACCGAATAGGGCAGCCTGTTGGTCGCCGAGGATGCCCGTGAACGGCACACCGGCAAGCGGGTCCCGTGCAACGCCAATCCGGCCGGACGAAGGGACAACGCGAGGCAGGATCGACCGGGGTATACCGATCGCGGCGAGGAGATCGTCATCCCAGTCGAGCGTCTCGAGGTCGAAGAGCAGGGTCCGGCTCGCATTCGTGACGTCCGTGACGTGCTCCCCCGTCAGGTTCCATGCCACCCACGTGTCCATCGTGCCGAATGCGAGGTCACCGGCGTCGGCCATCGAACGGAGGGCCGGGTGCTCGTCGAGGAGCCAGCGGATCTTCGGGCCGGAGAAGTATGTGGCAAGCGGCAGACCCGTCTTGTCGCGGAAACGGTCCGGGCCATGCTCTCCGCCAAGCTCCCGGCACAGGTCCGCGGTCCGCACGTCCTGCCACACGATGGCGTTGCTTGCCGGCTCCCCTGTCGAACGGAACCACAGGACGGTTGTCTCCCGCTGGTTGGTGACGCCGACTGCTTCGATATCTGCCGGCGTCGCCCCAACATGGTCGAGCGCCTCGCGAATGACGGCATCGACGTTGTCCTTGATCTCGATTGGATCGTGCTCGACCCATCCCGCCTTGGGGTAGATCTGGCGATGCTCCCGCTGGGCCTTCGAGACGATCACCCCGTGGTGATCGACGAGGACGCACCTCGAGCTCGTCGTGCCTTGATCGATCGCCGCAACGTACGAGCCCATGATCGCCCCTCTCAGTCGTTCAGCTCTCCCGCCGCTTGCCGTGCCGATTCGCCACCTTCGACGGCGAACAACTCAACGACTCGCACAGCTCGAATGATTGCGTCGTCAACGACGGATCGCTCGACCTTAGCGAATCGGTTCAGGACGTAGTCGGCCGGGTCGACGCGATCTGGCGGACGCCCGACGCCGACCTTCAGTCTCCAGAAGTCGTTCGTGTCGAGCGATCCGACGGCGGACCGGATGCCGTTGTGCCCGCCCGCACCGCCGCCGAACTGCACGCGAAGCTTGCCGAGGGGAAGGTCGATGTCGTCGTGAACGAGGAGGAGCCGGTCGCCTTCGACCCGTTCATAGCGTGCGAGGGGAGCGATCGCCTGACCGCATTCGTTCATGAATGTGCGAGGGAGCGCAAGCACCGCACGGTCGTCCCCGAAGCGCATCTCGGAGACGTCGGCGCGGATTCCGAGCCTGGCACGCTTGAACTTTGCTCCGGAAGCAACGGCCGTGACAACCTCTTCGCCGACGTTGTGCCGTGTCCCGTTGTAGCGGGATCCCGGATTCCGAAGACCGACGATGAGACTCGTAGCCACGCGGCCGAACTAGCCCTCGTCGGACTCCGACTCGGCCTCGTCGGCGTCGGGAGCCTCTTCTCCCTCTTCGCCTTCGAGCAGTTCGACAACCTCTTCCTCTTCCACGATGGCAGGAAGAATGACAGTCACGAGCGGCCGGTCCGCCTCGGTGATGTAGGTCACGCCGTCGATCTCAGGCAGGTCCCCGACCTTGATCGTGTCGCCGACTCCGAGTTCGGAGATGTCGATGCCGATGGACGTTGGGATGGCCGTCGGCAGTGCGGAGATGAGGACCAGGTTCTCGATCGTCTCGACGAAACCGCCTTCTTCCTTGACGCCGAGGGGCGTACCGGTGTACTCGAGTCCGACCTCGGCCTCGATCTCGACGTCGAGTGAGACCTTGATGAAGTCCAGGTGCGTGATGTCGCCACGAACCGGATCGCGCTGAATCTCGCGAGCGACGGTGAGGACCTCATCGCCGCCCTCAATCTCAACGTTGATGAGGGCGTTGTACCCGGCATCGGTGGTGAGGACCCCGGTCAGGGCGCGGCTGTCGATGGCAATCGGCTGGGTATCCACGCCCTTGCCGTAGACGACGGCCGGGATCTGGCCATCGCGACGCATCCGGCGCGCGGGCCGGGTTCCCGATCCGGTGCGCTTGAGAGCGCGCAAGGTCTCCTGCTGCATGACTGGACTCCTCGAGAAGTGTGCGGAAGTCTCGGAAGCATAGGACGGGCCGGTTCCAAGGGACAACAGACGACAGTCGCTGTGGTCTGTGGACTGTGAACTGTGGACTGTGGGCTGTCAGCTTCGCAGCAGCGACAGCCGAACCGTGCGAACCGCGTTGTCTTCGTTCGGGTCGACGAGCACGATCGACTGCCACGTCCCGAGCGCAAGCCGCCCCCCGATCACGGGAACGACGATCGAGGGGGCGACGAACCCCGGTAGCACATGATCAGCACCGTGACCGGGCGATCCGTGGCGGTGCCGGTATCGCCGGTCGTCTCTCGGCAGAATCGTGTCGATGGCATCGAGGAAGTCATCGTCACTGCCCGCCCCGGTCTCGATGATCGCCACACCGGCGGTTGCGTGGGGAACGAAGACGTTCAAGAGACCGTCGCCCGCGCCACTCACGAAACGGGCCGCCTCTGAGGTGATATCGAAGATACCTCGACGCCGGCCCGTCTCAATGCGCAGCGTCTCGCTCTCCAAGGTCAGATGTTCTCGCCCTGGAAGATCTCGCTGACGGACGCATCGGTAAAGATCGCGCTCACCGCACCGGCAAGGATCGGGCCGATCGACAGCACTGTGATCTTCTCGAGTTCGAGCGCTTCTGGCGGGATCGGCAGAGAGTTCGTGATGATGAGCTCGTCGATCGGGGCCGCGGCGATCCGGTCGACGGCCGGCGGTGACAGCACACCGTGCGTGGACACGACTCGGACCGACAACGCGCCTCTCTTCTTGAGGAGCTCAACGGCGCCGACGACGGTTCCGGCAGTGTCGATCATGTCGTCGACGATGATGCAGTGGCGGTTCTTGACGTCGCCGACGACCCAGAGCGTCGTCGACTCGTTTCTCACATCCGTCGAGCGGCGCTTGTGAACGAAGGCGACCCTCGCTCCGAGGTGAGAGGCGTAGCGGGATGCAAGCTTCACCCGTCCCGAGTCCGGGGAGACCATCGTCGTCGGCCCCACCGTCGTCTTCTCGAGATAGCCGGAGAACAGGTGAAGCGCGGTGAGGTGGTCGAACGGCTTGTCCACGAAACCCTGGATCTGCCCGGTGTGAAGGTCGAGCGCCGCAATCCGGTCCACTCCGGCTGCAACGAAGAGGTCGCCCATCATCCGGGCGGTGATCGGTTCCCGTGGACGGCCCTTCTTGTCCTGTCTGGCATAGCCGTAGAAAGGCATGACGGCGGTGATCCGCTTCGCCGATGCGCGCTTGAGCGCATCGATCATGATCAACTGCTCCATGATGTTGAAGTTGATCGGTTTCGTGTGGCTCTGAATCACGAAAGCGTCCGCTCCGCGAACGCTCTCCGTGTAGTGGATGTAGATCTCGCCATTGGCGAAGACGGAGCGTTCAACCCCGCCGAGTTCGACACCGAGGATGCTGGCAACTTCCTCAGCGAGGGGTTCATTGGCAGAACCCGAGAACACCATCAGCCGTTTTCGGCTCCGAAGCTCCATTACTCCCCGTCCTGAGCCGCCCGTCGCTTCCTTCGGTCAGCGTAGCCAGGGATCTCACGCTGAGTCGAACGCTCGATCGCGAGCGCTCCGGGCGAGACGTCCTTCGTGATGACCGACCCTGCGCCGGTGAACGCCTCGTCACCGATCGTGACCGGAGCGACGAGCATCGTGTCCGAGCCTATTCGGACATCGTCGCCGATCACCGTCTGGTGCTTGTCGTACCCGTCGTAGTTGACGGTCACCGTGGCTGCACCGATGTTCGTGCCCGTGCCGATCGTCGTGTCCCCGATGTAGGAGAGGTGGGGGACCTTCGATCCTTCACCGACCGTGGAGTTCTTGATCTCAACGAATGCCCCGGCCTTCGACCGTTCTCCGAGGTCCGCACCGGGGCGCAGGTAGGTGAACGGCCCCACGTTTGCGCTGGGACCGATCGATGCGCCGTCGAGCACGGAGAAGCGCACGGTGGCGCCCGGAGCAATAGCGGTGTTCCTCGCGTGGACGTTCGGCCCGACCTCGGCTCTGGCCCCAACGACCGTCGTCCCCTCGAGGTGAACGTCCGGGTAGATGTGCGCACCTGCGGCGACGTCGACATCCGCGTCGATGTAGACCCGCTCTGGGTCGATCATGGCCACACCGTCGGCCATGAGTTGTTCGTTGATGCGGCTTCGGAGAACCTGTGCGACGCCGGCAAGCTGCGCGTGCGAGTTCACCCCGGTTCCTTCGATAGCGTCGGCGACCACGCTGGCGACACGGTGACCGCCCTTGTTGAGGGTGGCGATGACGTCGGTGAGGTAGAACTCACCCTGGTTGTTGTCGGTGCGGAGCCTGCCGAGGGCCTCGGCGAGGGGTGCCTTGTCGAACGCGTAGACCGACGTGTTGACCTCGTCGATGGCGAGTTGCCGTTCGTCGGCGTCGCCATGCTCGACAATCCCGACGACCTGTGCGCCGCGGCGCTCGACGCGACCGTAGCCGGTCGGATCGTCGAGCTTGGCTGTGAGCACCGTTGCGGCGGCACCGACGCTGTAGTGGGTTTCGACCACCTCGGCCAGCGTCCCGGTTTCGAGCAAGGGCATGTCGCCCGGCACGATGAGCACGGTGTCGACGGCATCACTGCACGCGGTCAACCCGACCCGGACCGCATCCCCGGTGCCGAGTTGGGGCTCCTGGACGATGCTCGCGGCACCCTCCGGAAGCGAGTCGGCGACGGCATCGGCACCGTGGCCGATGACAACGACGGTCTCCTTGGCGGACAGCGGCGCGGCCGCGGTCAGCACCCAATCGAGGAGGGAGCGTCCCGCAGCGCCGTGGAGCACCTTCGGCACATCGGATTTCATACGCGTGCCCTTGCCGGCGGCAAGCACGATCACAGCGAGATGCATCAAACCTCCAACTGACGTGGCTGGGGGGACAGGGCTCGAACCCGTACTGGGTGGACCAAAACCACCTGTGCTGCCTGTTACACCACCCCCCAGTGGGGTGAGGCAAAGGTTAGGCGTGCGGGGAGCTGAAGGGTCACAGCAAGAAGTAGCAAGTAGCAAGTAGCAAGTAGCAAGTAGCAAGTAGCAAGACCGAAGCGCGTCTTGTGTCTGCTACTCGAGCAGTTCCCAGCCTCTGTTGATGGGTTCAACGGCTTTCGCCGCTCTCGCATCCGCCGGGGCCACTGAGACTGCGCCTTCCGCTTCCTCTCGCGTCGGGAAGTACGCGAACAGCGCCGCGCCGCTGCCGGTCATCACGACCGGCACGCCCCATCGTTGTGCCAGCTCAGCTCGCCACTCGTCGATCGCCGGGTCGACGGCGACCGCGGCCGGGTAGAGGTCGTTGGCGAGCGGCGCGTACTCCCGCAACGCGGGAGGCAGATGCGACGCCCCGATCTCAGGACCGGATGGTCCATCGAGTTCGTCCCAAGTTCGGTAGACGGCGGCCGTCCCGAGGTCGATCGGCGGCACGACGATGGCGAGTGCGAATCCGGCCAGGTCGGGCTGTGGCGAGATGAACTCCCCGCGACCGGTGACGATGGCCGTGCCTCCAACGACGGCGAACGGCACGTCGGAGCCGAGGTCGACGGCGATGCGTCGGATGTCGTCGAAGCTGACGGCGAAGCGACGGCCGGCGAGGTTGAGGGCCGCGGCGGCATCTGCACTGCCCCCGCCGAGCCCGGCGGGCGACGGGATCTGCTTCTCGACGACGACGCGCACGGGCCGGGTCCCGGTTCCCGCCGCTCTCGCTGCGACAACCGCGCGCCAAGCGAGGTTCGTCTCATCCTCGGGGGCGCCACCACCGGGCACCTTGACACGGTCCTCCTCGGCGTCTTCAACGCTCACATTGTCGTGCCAGTCGATCGTCTGGAAGAGACCGCGCAATGGGTGAAAGCCATTCGCGTCGCGCGGGAAGACGCGCAAGCCGAGATTCACTTTCGCGTAGGCTCTCGCCCTCACTCCCCCACCTCCGCGGCGATTCTCACGAAGTCGTCCGGAGCAAGGTCTTCGGGTCGTGCGGTCGGGTCGACGCCGGCACGCTCGAGCACCACAGCGGGCTCGTCGATGGTCGGGCTGAGGCTCTTGCGCAACATCTTGCGTCGTTGCCCGAACGCAGCAGCCGCAATCTCAATGGCCCGTTCGGCTCCGTCGGGGGCCGGGCGGCGCGTCAACTCGACAACAGCGGATTCGATCGATGGCTCGGGGAAAAAGACGGTCGGTGGGACCTTGAAGGCCACGCTGCCTCGAGCGTGAAGCGAAGCGATAACCGAAGGGAGCCCATACGTCCTGGACCCGGGAGCAGCGAGGAGGCGATCGGCGACTTCGCGCTGCACCAAGACGACGAAGCGCTCGACTTTGGGCGCAAACCGCAGGGCATCGAGCACGATGCCGGTACCGACGTTGTACGGAAGGTTCGCGACAAGCGACCAGGGACCGCCGCCGAGCTCATCGGTGAGGTTCACCCGACTCGCGTCGGCGTGGCGGATCTCGACGTTATCGAGGCCCCCGAGCATCTCTTCGAGCACACCAACGAGTCCCGCATCGATCTCATAGGTGACAATACGGGCGCCGGTGGAGGCGAGCGCTCCGGTGAGCGTGCCCGTGCCGCCGCCGATCTCGACGACGCTCGACCCTGCTTCCACGTCTGCGATGCGAACGATCCGGCGGATCACGTTCGGGTCCACGAGGAAGTTCTGACCGAGCGTCTGATTCGGTCTGAGACCGTGCCGGGCGAGGATGTCTCTGATCTCGGCCCTTCCCTGAGGACCGGACTCAGCCACGGGGCGATCCGAAAACGCGCGCTGTGTTCTGGGACGTGAGCCGCGCCACGCTCGCGACATCCATGCCCCAGATGTCGGCAAGCGCCTCGCCATTGAGGATCGACCACTCAGGCCGATTCGTCTCGCTCCTGTGGGGCTCCGGGGTCAGGTACGGCGTGTCGGTCTCCACGAGGGTCCGCTCCGGGGGCGCCTCCGCGGCGCCGCGGCGAACCGTGTCACCGGTCGTGTACGTGATCGGCCCGGCGAACGAGAAGGTGGCGCCGAGTTCCCTGAACCGCTTCGTCCAGCGGGGACCGCCGGTCCAGCAGTGCAGGATCGCTTTCTCCCCGAGGTCCGCTTCGGCAACGATCTCGTAGACGTCGGAGAACGAGTCGCGGGTGTGGATGATTGCGGGCTTGTCGAGATCCTTCGCCAGTTGCACCTGGTCGCGGAACGCCTGCAGCTGATCTTCTCGCGGCGACAGGTTGCGGTAGTAGTCGAGGCCGATCTCGCCAATCGCAGAAGCATCGACCGCCAGTGCCGCGATCCTCGCCTGTTCGTCGTCCCAGTGCTCGGCGTCATGAGGATGGAGACCGGTCGCCCACAGCACCCGGTTGGGGCGCTGCTCTGCCAGACGCCTCGCTTGGAGACTCGTCTCGAGGTCGACGCCGGGCACCATCATCCAATCGATCCCAGCGTCGATCGCCCGATCGACCGCGCCGAGCGGGTCGTCGAGCATGTAGACGTGGCAGTGGCTATCGACCCAGATGGCCATCAGTTCCTCACTCGTCCTCGGCGAACGGCTCCATCTTGGCGTAGAGGGGGCCGAGTTCGCCAAGCTTGGTACCGACTGAGATGGTCGGACGCTCCCACGCAGGCCCGTGCTCCCCCGTCGGCACAGAGAGCGCCTCGAAGAGCCGCGCCGCGGTGAACGGGAGATACGGGTAGAGAGCGACAGCGATGCCGGCGATCGCTTCGATCGCGACGCTCAGCGTGGTCCCGGTTCGGCCCATGTCGCTCTTCGCCGTCCTCCACGGCTCTCGCTCATTGAGGTAGGCGTTGACGGCCTGGGCCCCGGCCATGGCACGCTGGAGGCCGGCCCGGAGCTTCACCTCGGAGATCAGGCCGCCGACCTCCGACAAGGTCTCATCGACCGCGGTGAGCAGAGCTTCGTCGGTCTCGTCGGTGCCGGCCCGTTCCTGGACGACGCCCTCGAAGTAGCGACCGGTCATCGAGACGACCCGGTTGACGAGGTTGCCCCACGTCGCGACGAGCTCGTCGTTGACGCGGCGGATCATGTCGTCGTCGGAGATGTCGGTGTCGTTGCTCTCGGGGAAATTGATCGCAACGGCGTAGCGGAGCGCGTCCGGCTCGAAGTGGTCGATGTACCACGAGATCGACCGGCCGACGCCGCGGCTCGCCGAGCCCTTCTCCCCCCGGAACGTGATGAACTGATTCGCCGGCACGTCGGTCGGCAGGTTGAGCCCGCCGTACCCCATGAGCAGTGCGGGCCAATAGATGGCGTGGAACGGGACGTTGTCTTTCCCGATGAAGTAGTAGCTCTCGGCGTCCGGGTTCTCCCACCAGGCCTTCCAGGCGTCCGGCTCGCCCCGCAGCCTCGCCCACTCCTTGGCAGCGGAGAGATACCCCATCACCGCTTCCCACCACACGTAGATCGACTTGCCGTCGCCGAGGTCGTCGACCGGGAGCGGAATGCCCCAGTTGAGGTCACGGGTGAAGGCTCGGTCGTGGAGTCCGTCGTCGACCATGCCGATGGCGAAGTTGATGACGTGTGGGCGCCATCCCTCCCTGGACTTGAGCCACTCGAGGAGCGGCTCTTGAAATGCGGAGAGCTTCCAGTAGAAGTGCTCGGTCTCCCGGAGGACCGGTGTCGTCGCCGACAGCTTCGAACGGGGATCGATGAGGTCGATCGGATCGAGTGTTCTGCCGCAGCTATCGCACTGGTCGCCTCGGGCGTCGGCGTACCCGCAGTGCGGGCACGTGCCTTCGACGTAACGATCGGGCAGGAAGCGGCTGGCCTCTTCGTCGAAGAACTGCTCGGTCACCTTGCGGTACATGTAGCCGTTGTCGAGGAGGTGGAGGAAGAAGTCCTGCGCAACCTGCCGGTGCGTTTCGGTGCCGGTCGTCGTGTACAGGTCGTAGGTGAACCCGAGGTCTTTCCAGTTCTGCTCGATCTCGGGGTGGTACCGGTCGATGATCTCTTCCGGCGTCACGCCTTCCTCGTCGGCGCGAACGGTGATGGGCGTGCCGTGGACGTCGCTGCCGGAGACCATGAGGACCTGGTTGCCGATCGCTCGGTGGTACCGGGCGAAGATGTCGGGCGGGAGATAGGCGCCGCCGAGATGGCCGAGATGGCGCGAGCCGCTGGCGTATGGCCAGGCGACTGCGACGAGGACGTGCTTGGAGTTTGTGGTGTCAGTCACGGTCGTCGGATGGTAGTGGTGCACCCCGCCTCAGGCGGCGGCTGAGGGCCCGTTTCGCGCCGGTACACTCGAAAGGAGAAGACATCGAAGCCAGGGACACGCATGGAGGTTCACCGGTGGACACGGTGATGGTTCGCAAGATCGACGACCTCGGTCGAGTCGTGATCCCGGCGGAGACTCGGCGGCTCCTCAGCATCCACGAGGGCGACGAACTCGAGATCGGCGTCGAGAACGAGGCCATCGTGATCCGCAAGCTCGAGGCGACTTGCGTGTTCTGCGGTGCGACCGAGGCGGTTGACGCGTTCAAGGGTCGCGGCGTGTGCCCGAAGTGTCGTCAATCTGCGTTTTTCGCCGGGTAGAGGCTCGAGCCCCCAGGGCGGCGTCGTAGAGCACCCGACGCGAGACTCCGGTCTCGTCAGCGACGTCCCTGACGGCAGTGGAGAGACGTTCACCGTTCGCTATCCGCTCGTGCACGACGTCGAGTGCGGCCCACAGGTCCGGCGCCGGCTCCTCGCGTGGCTCGATGACGAGGGTGAACTCGCCCCTCGGCTCGACCTCCTCGGTCCAGCGCCTCACCGCGCCCGCCAGCGTCCCGTGCCAGATCTCCTCGTGCAGCTTCGTGACCTCTCGCACGACGACGATCCCCCGGTCCCCATCGGCCGCGGCAGCGAGATCCTCGAAGTCCTTCACAACACGGCCGGGCGCTGAGAACAGGACGACCGGACGGGTATCCCCCGCCGCCGCCTTGATCCTGCGGGCTCGGGCTTCGCCGCCACGGGGCAGGAATCCCTCGAACACGAACCGGTCTCCTCCGAAGCCGGCGACGGCGATCGCCGACGTGACGGCGCTCGGCCCCGGGATGACCGAGATGACCGCACCGGCGGAGCGAGCCGCCCTCACGGCGGCAACACCCGGATCCGAGACTCCGGGCATCCCCGCGTCGCTCACGAGGGCGACGGTCTCGCCCTGTTCGAGCCGAGATCGAAGCTCCCCCGCCCGCTGCGCTTCGTTGCCGGCAAAGAACGAACGCAGCTCCGCGGAGATGCCGAGACGTTCGAGCAGCTTGCCGGTTCTCCTCGTGTCTTCAGCGAAGACGACGTCGGCCTCAGCGAGCGTTCGGCCGAGACGTGGAGAGGCGTCGTCGAGATTGCCGATCGGGGTGGCACAGAGGATGAGGCGGCCGGTCACGGTGCTGAGGATGGCAGAACCGTGAGGATTGCGCCGTTCGCCGGGCCGGACGCCCCGATCGGCAGTTCGAGGATCCATGGCCCGCATGCTGTGAGACGGCGGCCGGGGGTGAGGACATCCTGCCGGATCACGGTCCCATCCAGTCCGAGGTGAACGATGCGCAGCGGCTCACGGAGCCCGACACCGTGGATCGACGACGCCCGGAGGAGGAGTGCCTCTGCTCGGCCTCGACGCATGCCGACGAAACGGTCCCGGAACGTCGTAGCAACGGTGACTCGTGGAGAGCGCCACGGGCCGTTGGCAAGCATCACGGGTTTCCCCGGCCGGTATCGGAGTCCGTCTGGTACGCTCCCGCTCACTATGGCAAAGGCAAAGCGACGCAAGCTCCGCGCACGCCGCAGCAAGGCGAACCACGGCCGCAAGCCGAACGCCGGCCGCGGTTGAGCGCGCCCTTCAGCCGTCTGCCGTTTCGAACCTCCGAACCGGACCCGGTCTGTTTCGCGCGTCATGAGCCGCACCTGCTGGACCTGTCCCCCCGATCGCCAAGGCGGACAGACGCCGAGGCATCGTAGCGAAGACGCTCTCTCTCACCTGTCCCCCCGCCGGAACGGTGGGGGGACGCGGCGAAGCCCTGCTTCGCCGCAGGGGGGACGATGAAGGCTCCAGCGACGCGCATCACGGGACCCACCGAAACGGATTCGGCAACGACGACGGATCGGCAACCGCCCGCCTGATCACCCCGACGACCTGGTCCGTGGCCTTGATCACATCGTCATCCCAGAACCGCACCACCAACCAACCCTGCTCAACGAACCACCGATCACGCAACGCGTCACACTCGGGATCGACATGCGTGTCACCGTCGACCTCGGTGTCGATGCGAGGGCGGTGGCAGAGGAAGTCCGCAATGAACAGACCGACGGGCTCCTGTCTGCGGAATCTCACGCCGAGTTGACGTCCACGGAGGCGGCTCCACAGGATCGCTTCACCCTTCGTCGGGTGTCTGCGCATGTCGCGTGCATGATCAACGAGGCGCGGGTCGCGGCGGGCCATGGCGTACCACTACAACAGATCCGAGCGTGTTTCAAGACCGCTGGTTGGCCGCTACTCACATGTGGAATGCTCCCCCTGTTCTGAGCGCCGCGCGGTTGGGGACCCGTCCCCCCTGCGGATTCGCAGAGCAAATCCTCTTCCCCCGTCCTTCGCTTGGATCCGCGGTTTGTCGTGTGTGTATGGGCCGGATGAGTTGGCACGACTGTGTTCTTTGTGGGTACGGCTGTTCACGATTTGAGTGAGCCCACCCCCGAGGCGCACCCCTCTCACCCGTCCCCCCGCCGGAACGGTGGGGGGACGCGAGTCCGCTGTGCGGACTCGCAGGGGGGAGCGCTCCACATGTGGGTGACGCGTACACCAGGCGTTGTGGGCTCTCGGTGGTGTTGCGCGCCGCTGGCATCTTCAGCGTCCCCCCTGCGCATCGGCAGAGCCGATGCGCGTCCCCCCGTCCCTTGCGGTCCGGGGGGACATGGGTTGTGGGGAGATGTTCGCTCTCGTCCGAGAGTCCGTGGATTCAGGTGCAGTGGGGAAGACTGGCCCCCACCCATCCCGTCACGAAATCACCGGGATCGTGACCGTCCACATCCGCGGAAACGCCCGTGTACCACGGCATCCAGTCGATTCCCCGACTACCAATCGCGGATCCGAGCTGCCGCCGGGGTGCCATTACGAAGAGCGGCCCCCCGATCCAGTCGGGGGGCCGCCGTACTTGCTACTTGTGTCTTGTGTCTTGTTACTCGGTCGGTGCTCCTGCCTCGACGAGCGAGTCGAAGCTGCCTCCGTAGCCCTTGCTGTTCGCCTTCGCGAGGATGTGCAGCGCCGGAACCGACATGGCGGCACGGTGTCCAGATCCGCAGTAGGCGATCACGTTGGCGCTGGAGTCGACCGTGTCAATGTTCTGCGCGAGTTCACGCAGGTTGATGTTCGTCGCACCAGCGATGTGGCCCTCGGCGTACTCGTCGGCGGTGCGGACGTCGAGCATCCAGGCACCGGCGTCGATGGCTTCGACCGCCGCGTCTGCAGCGCCGGCCGACAAGAAGCCCTCGGGAATCGACGACAGGTAGTCATCGACTGCCGCAACGAGCTCTGCTTCGATCTCGGGTGCGCCAACGACCTCAGCTTCGGCTGCCTCGGTGCTGACCTCTTCGCCCGCCTCGGTCCAGCCGTTCCAGCCGGGCTTGTACGAGAGGATGTTGTCGTATCCGAGGATGCCGAGCGACGACAGTGACTGCGCCGCACGGAACCCGGACTTGCAGTAGACGTAGACCTGGGTGTCCATGGGGATCTTGTCCAGGTTCTGCGCCAGCGTGCGGATCGGGATGTTCACCGCACCCGGGATGTGACCCTCTTCGTACTCGCCCGCTTCGCGGACGTCGATGAGGAGACCACCACTTGCCTCGAGACCGTCCTTGAACGCCACGATGTCGCCGACGGCCTGCCAGCCTTCGGGGATGTTCGCCAGGTAGTCGTCAACGGCCGTCGTAACGTCGAAGACCGCGACCGTTGTGGTGGTCGTCGTCTCCGGCGCGGCCGTCGTCTCCGGCGCGGCCGCCACGTCTTCCGAGCTGCCGCAGGCGGCAGCGATCATCGCCAATACGAGCACAAGCCCGATGAGCGATACACGTTTCATTCTTCTCATTATTTCCCTTTCCTGATCCGGGAGCCCTTCGGCGCCCTTCCGGTTCTTGCCCGGCCCTTCCTTGCCTATCTCGGTCAGGCGGAGGCTTCCTCCGCCGCTTCTGTTTCGAGTTCCTCGACCCACTTGCTGTGTTCGAGCTCCATGTCCTCCTTGGACACGTATCCAGACGCCATGGACGACCACGCCGTATAGACGAACGTGAAGAAGATGTGCCCGACGAGCAGCAGCGTGAGGGCAAGCATCGAGAGATCGTGGATCATCGCCGTCCACGCGAGCTGCGTCGGGGCGAGGCCGAACTTGAGCCACCAGAGGATGAGTCCGGTGATCACCATGAGCGCGGAGAACACCATCACCGCCGAATGGTGGAGCTTCTGCCCGGCGTTGAGACGACCCTGCGGCGGCATCTCCGCGGTCCGACCGAGGGCGTAGCGGTACATCTTCTGGAACCAGGCGACGTCGTCACGGTCGTAGCTGAACGACTCGCGCAGGAGCTCCTTGGCCCCGGCGGGGTGGAGAACGACGTACAGGACCGGAACCGCCATGAACCCGACGGCGAAGATGCGGTGCAGATACCGAGACCAGCCGCCGGCGGCGAGCCAGGCGAGCGGGCTCCACACGAGTGCCAGGCCCGTGAAGAGGAGCACCAGGAACGAGCTCGCCATGAGCAGATGGATGAATCGCTGCCGCTTCCGATAGCGGAGGATCTGCTGGTCACCGTTTGAACCGGTCATGTCACTCCCCCTCCCCCATCGAATCACTCGCCGATACTTCGGCGTGGCCGTTCTCCTCTATCTCCTCTAGCTCCGCGAGGTGGTTGCGCCGGGCGATGACACCGAGGACGCCGAGTCCGACCGCAGCGACGGCCGTCGCTCCCATCGAGACCGGCTGGATGACGTTCTTCCATACGTCGGCTACCACCGGCGTGGGGGGCGGATCGGCCGGGATACCGAAGACCTCAGGGTCGTCGGGGAGGACGACGATGAGCCCGAGTCCGCCGGCCTGCGTCTCGCCGTAGATCTGCGCGTTCGGGTGGTGGGCCTTCGCCGCGTCGAGGCGCTTCTGTGCCTCGGCGAGGATCTTGTCGCGCTCCGCGTACTCGAGTGCCTGAGCCGGGCAGGTTTGCACGCACCAGGGCCTCCCGCCGCCGCTCACGTTCGACGCGCAGGCGTCGCACTTCGACGACCTCCCACCCGACATCTTCGGAACGCCGTATGGGCAGGACTGAACGCAGTAGCCGCAGCCACTGCACGCGTCACGGTTCAGCCGGGTGAAACCGTCCTCTTTGAAGAGCGCGCCGGTCGGGCACACGGCGACACACGTGGCGTCGGTGCAGTGATAGCAGCGGTGGTTCTGAAGCCCACCGGTGAGATCGGGGAAGGTCCCGGAGACCTGGTCGATGAGCTCGATGTACTGCCGGCCGATCGGCAGTTCGTTGCCGGCCTTGCACGCGACGACGCAGGCTTCACATCCGACGCACCGTGTCATGTCGAGGAGGAATGCGTACTCCATGTCAGCCTCCCTCCACGATCCGCACGAAGTTGACACGCATGCCCGCTCCCCCGCTGATCGGGTCGAGCTTGTAGCGGCTCATGAGCTTCGTGTCGCTCGCCCCGCGGCCATTCGCATTCGAGAGGCCCTCGGACTGCTGACCGAAGCCGTGGACCATGAACACCGCGTCCCGGCGAATGCGCTGCGTCGCCTTGACGGCGATCGGCCCGGTCCGGTCTCCGTCCTCGTTCTCGAGCCAGACCCGGTCGCCGTTCCCGTACCCGAGAGCAGCCGCCTCGTCCTCGTTGATCCAGAGCTCGTTCTCCGGATCGATATCGCTGAGGATCGGCGTGTTCTGCGTCTTGGCGAAGGTGTGGACGGGGCTGCGCCCGTACAGCAGTCGGTAGTAGCCGGCAGGCGGCTCCTCGGTCGGCTCGTAGACGGGAATGGCATCATGTCCCGCCACGGCGAGCTCTTCGACGGCCAGTTCGATCTTGCCGGACGGTGTGTGGAAGGGAGAGTCGTCCAAGTCTTCGAAGTACGGCTTCCCCTTCTGGATGATGACGCCGCCGTCTTCATGCATCTTCTCGACGCTCGAGCCGACGGAGCGGAGCCTCGTGTCGAGGTACTCCTCGACGGTCTCCCACTTGAAGTACTTCTCGAGGCCGACCCGCATGCCGAGCTCTCGGGCCATCATCCATCCCGGCATCGTGTCATACAGCGGTGGGACGGCCGGCTCCCGCAGCTGGATGAACGGTGTCTTGTACGGGTTCGTCGACAGCTCGTCGTACCGCTCGAGGAACGTCGCCTCCGGGAACACGACATCGGCCCATGCAACGTGCTCCTGGGGGAGAACGTCGACGGCGAGGATGAAGTCGAGCTTCTTCAACGCCTCGATCGTGCGGTTCGGCATCGGCAAGGAGTGGAGGAGGTTGACGCCGTAGACGATGAGCCCCGCGATTCGGTACGGATCGTCGGAGAGCATCGGGTCGATGAGCTCCTGCATGGCGGTGGCGCCCCTCATGAAGGTCTCGCGGGCACCGTCCGCCCGTGCTTTACCGGTCGGACCGAGCGGCAGTTCGGTGCTCTCCTCGCCCGGCTCGGCGGAGCAGCCGCCGGAGCTGCCGGTGACGGCGAACGGCGGGTGGGGGTACGAGTCGAGGAAGGGCGCCTTGTTGAAGAAGATGCCGCCCTGACGCCCGTACGCGCCGAGCAGCGTGTTGACGATGAACACGGCCCGCATCCGCTGCGAGTCGTTCCCGTACCAGGTGACGTGACGTCCCGGCATGATCGCCGACTTCGGGAGATTGTCACCGAGGAGCTGCGCCGTGGTCCGGATCTGTTCGGCCGGAAGGTCCGTGATGCCGGCCGCCCACTCCGGTGTGAAGTCCTTGACGTGCGATGCAAGCTCGTCGAACCCATTTGCCCACTCGGCGACATAGGCGGCGTCGTAGCGGTTCTCGGTGATCAGGACGTTGATCCAGGCGAGGAGGAGTGCCGTGTCGGTGCCGGGCTTGATGGGGAGCCAGTGATCGGCTTTCGACGCCGCCGTTGAGAACCGCGGGTCGACGACGATGACCTGCATGCCGCGAGACCGGGCTTCGACGAAGTCCTGGATGACGGTGTTCCGTGCATCCTCTCCGATGTGACTGCCGATGAGCGCCACGCACTCGAGGCCCTCCCAGTCCATCGGCTCATGACCGCCGACCGGGAACCCGAAGGTGAGCTTCGACGCCTCGTCACGCGGGCTGAGACAGAGTGAAGACGACGGCTTCGCGGCGTTCGGCGTGCCCCACGCCTGAGCGAAGTAGTCGGTGAACCAGAAGTCACCGGTCGTGTGGCCGAAGACGGCAAGCGATTCGGGCCCATAGGCATCCTTGATCGCGTTGAGCTTCTCAGCCGTGTAGTCGAACGCCTCTTCCCAGGTGACCTCCCGGAACTTGCCCTCGCCCCGCTCGCCGGTGCGAATCATCGGCGCCTGGAGGCGGTCCGGGTCGTACATGAACGAGACGCCGCCCTGGCCGCGGCCGCACAGCTTGCCGCGAGCCTTCGGGTCGAGCGGGTTTCCTTCGACCTTGATGACACGCCCATCGACGCTCTGAACGACGATGCCGCACTTCCAAGGGCACATGTCGCAGTAGTTGTACGTGGTGGAGACCTCACCGGCGGCAAACCACGGAGGGTCGGGGTATGCGCTGGCAAGTGCAGAACGTGAGGGACCGAGAAGGGCGGCGCTCGCGAGACCGGTTGCGAAGAACTGCCTTCTGGTGATATCGAGTTTGACTCTGGACACGCGGATTCTCCCATCCCCGGAAGATCCTCGTCGCGTGGCCACTTCGTCGTCCGGTAACTCCCCGTACCGGAGACGTCCACGAGCCCGTGGATCGCTTGTGTGCAATGTTCGCCAACCCGGCGCCCTGTCTCTAGGGACTGAAGTCCCGTGGTCGGAGGCGAAAGGCCCTATGTGGAGCGGTGAACGGTGGACAGTCGGAGCGTCCTGACCGATGTCTGGACGTCAACTGTCCACCGTCGACTGTCGACCCCTCCGGACTTCGGCGAACGCTCGACGACCTACTCTTCCCTCCATGGATCTCGTCGACACCATCCGGGCTTCCGTCATCGGCTCCGACTTCGCAGTTCCGGGACCGTTCGGGCTGCGGCGGGTCACGTACGCCGACTACACGGCATCCGGCCGATCGCTGTCGTTCATCGAGGACTACCTGCGCGACGTGGTCCTCCCGCTCTACGCCAACACCCACACCGAATCGTCCGGGACGGGGCTCCAGACCACGCGCTTTCGCGAAGAAGCCCGGGAGATGATCCGCAGGTGCGTCAACGCGAACGACGACCACGCCGTCGTGTTCGCCGGCTCCGGCGCCACCGCAGCGATCGACCGGCTCGTTGCTGTGCTCGGGATCCGCATCCCATCGACCCTCGAAGACCGCTACGCCCTCTCAGCACAGATCCCTCCCGACGAACGACCGGTCGTCTTCCTCGGTCCGTTCGAACATCACTCAAACGAACTGCCGTGGAGGGAGTCGATCGCGAACGTGGTCCGCATCGAGGAAGACGCCGACGGACACATTGATCTCGCGCAGCTCGAACGGGAGCTCGAGAAGTACGACGAGCGGCCCCTCAAGATCGGGAGCTTCTCCGCCGCGTCGAACGTCACGGGGATCATCACCGACACCCGCGCCGTCGCTCGGCTCCTCCACGAGCACGGGGCACTGTCCTTCTGGGATTTCGCGGCAGCCGCACCGTACGTCGCGATCGACATGGTCCCGGACGATGATCCGCTGGCGTGGAAGGACGCGATCTTCATCTCGCCTCACAAGATGATCGGCGGTCCCGGAACGCCGGGCGTCCTCGTCGCCCGGAAGGACCTCTTCGCGAACAGCGTTCCCGCCGTGGCAGGCGGCGGCACCGTGGCGTTCGTGAACCCGAACGAGCATCGCTACATCGACGACGTCGAGCACCGTGAGGAAGGCGGCACGCCCGCGATCATCGAATCGATTCGTGCGGGTCTCGTCTTCCAGCTCAAGCAAGCCGTCGGAACCGAGAGGATCCGCGACCTCGAGGAAGCGTTCATCGAGAGAGCGATCGAGTCATGGACCACGAATCCGAACATCAAGATCCTCGGCAACCCGGGGGCAGAGCGCCTCTCGATCGTTTCGTTCGTCGTGCTCGATGGGGACCGCTACCTCCACCACAACTTCGTCGTCGCTCTCCTCAACGACCTCTTCGGGATTCAGTCCCGCGGCGGCTGCTCGTGTGCCGGGCCCTATGGGCATCGCCTCCTCGGAATCGACCTCGACACGTCGCACGAGTTCGAGCGGGAGATCACGAAGGGCTGTGAGGGCATCAAACCCGGCTGGGTCCGGGTCAACTTCAACTACTTCATCTCCGAGCAGGTGTTCGACTTCCTCGTCGAGGCGGTGCACCTCGTCGCGAACGAGGGTTGGCGCCTCCTCCCCTCCTACCGATTCGAAGCCGAGACCGGACTGTGGGAGCACCGAGACGGTCGAGGCGAGGCGCCGCTCAGCCTCGGCGAGGTCGACTACGCGGAGGGGGCGATGCACTACGACCACCGGCCTCATCGCGAGGCCGATCCGGTCCTCGCTCACTACCTCACCGAAGCCCAATCGATCTTCGAATCCGCTCTCCCTTACAGCGAGGCGATCGAGTCGGAGCCCTTCACCGCCGACTTCGAGCAGCTCCGCTGGTTCCGACTGCCGCACGAGGTCGTCGGTCGTGACTGACGCCGGCGTCCCGAACTGGTTCGAGCGGGCCGTCTCCACTCCGTACGACGAGGCCGGCGTCGAGGTCGAAGGGACCTCCGTCCGCTACCTCGACTGGGGCAGACACGGTCTGCCGGGCCTCGTCTTCGTCCACGGCGGCGGCGCCCACGCCCACTGGTGGTCGTTCCTCGCTCCGATGTTCACGAACGAGTGGCATGCCGTCGCCCTCGAGCTCTCCGGTCACGGAGACAGCGGCCGGCGGGAGCACTACAGCCATGATCTCTGGGCGCAGGAGGTGCTCGCGGTCGCCGAGGCAGCCGGCTTCCCGGGCCCACCGGTCGTCGTGGGCCACTCACTCGGGGGCCTCGTCACAATCCACCTCGCTGCCACACACGGCGACCGACTCGCGGCGGCCGTTGTCGTCGATTCACCGGTTCGCAGACCCGATCCCGAGTCCGAGGCGGGGGCTCGCGGACAGGCATTTCGAACCCCGGGAACCTACCCAGACGAGGAGACGGCGCTCCGACACTTCCGCCTCATCCCCCCGCAGCCGTGCGACAACGACTACATCGTCGATCACGTCGCACGGGGATCGCTCCATGAGACCCCGGAGGGGTGGACCTGGAAGTTCGACCCGCACCTCTTCGACCAAACGCTCGTCTCGATGCGCGATCAACTCACCTCTGTCCAATGCCGTGTTGCGCTGTTTCGCGGTGAGCAGAGCGTCGTCGTTCCCGAGGACACCGCTGCGTACATGTATGAGTTGATGGGTGGCAGAGCGCCGGTGATCTCGATCCCCGAGGCGCATCACCACCTCATCTTGGACCAGCCGCTGGCGTTCGTCGCGGCCCTCCGGACACTGCTCACGGGCTGGGACCACTGCACCCCCGACGTTCCTCTCTAGTTGACAAGCCCGCACGCCGATACGGAGCTTCCAGGCAATTCGGAAAGGCCAATGGAGTGCTCTCAGGTCCGGGTTCATCACTGACGCTCGATCAGGCGTACCAGGCTGCCTACGTGTGGATGTTCCACATCGGTGAGCCGCCGTCTGAGATTACGGAGCGTGGGTCTCAAGCAGTGGAGCTTCGATCCGCGACGATGAGCGCCCTCGTCCGCGTCCCCGACCATCCCGTCAATCAGCGAACGATCCTCGCCGTTCTCGCATCCGAACCGGACGACCGACAGCGTGTGATCTTCTCCGCGACGGGGTTCACCCCAGCAGCGATCAGCATTGCGGAGACGCAGGGCATCTCGCTCTTCGCCCTCGACGGCTCCGGACGGGCGACGCCTCAGAACGGACGCGCCACCAGCATCGCCCCGACCGATACCCCACCGGCGCCTTTCGCGTCCGACGATTCCGCGGACGACTCCACGATCACGGCCGCGAACTGGGGTACGACCGAGTTCCCAGTGGATGAGTGGACCGACTGCCCCGGGTGCGGAGTGAACCAGCACGTCGCGCTCGATGCCTGCCGTCTCTGCGGCACGCCGCTCACGGACCAATCGTCGCCCGGGTCACCGCCCGACAGTCCGGTCTACCGCTGCCGCGAGTGCGGGTCCCACGACGTCGAGATCGTGGCCGCCGGCAACCCTGCTCTCAACCGGTAAGCGAGTCCTCTCCCGCGAGGAGACGCCGATCGTACGGGAATGATCGGGCCGTAGGCCCCGTTCACCTGCCGATGACCGCAGAACCCCGATATCCCGTCGCCCTCTCCGGAGGCACCGCGCGAGTCCATGACGTCCCGGCGTGGATGCGGCTCTCCTCAACGGCCCTTGCACTCCTCGGACCGCTGCGGTGGATGCTCATTGTCACCGGCCGTCTCGGGCGGCGCCGGCTACTCCATCGTCTCGAACGAATCTGGGCCGGGGCAATGCTGCGGTCTCTCGGCGTTCGGCTCGAGGTGCTGGGCCTCGAACGAATCGACTCCCGCCGGCGATACGTCGTCGTCCCGCTGCACGAGAGCCTCATCGATCCACTCGTCCTGACACGGCTCCCCCTGGATCTCTCTTTCGCGGCACGCGATGAGCTGTTCGAGTGGCGACTCCTCGGTTCGTATCTCCGTGCTACCGCCCAAGCGAGCGTCTCAACGAACTCCGCGTCGAGTGGTTATCGAGCGCTGCTGAGGGGGGCCCAAAGAGCACACGAATGCGGCGAGAGCTTCGTCATCTTTCCCCAGGGGAGCATCCTCGGCATCGAAGCCGCGTTCTACCCCGGCGCGTTCCAGGCAGCTCAGCGGCTCGACTGTCCGGTACTGCCCATCGTGATCAGCGGCACACACCGCGTTTGGGAGTATCCATACGGTCCAACGGTTCGTCGCCGTCAACTCGTGCGCCTCGAGATCCTCGACCCGATCCCGCCCACCGACGCGGTCGCACGGATGCGTTCCACCGAGCGTGAGATGAAACGCGCTGCGCTCGCGACACCCCCACGTCCTCGCCGATATCGACCCGACCGCGACGGATGGTGGGACGGGTATCCGTACAGAATCGACCGCGACTTCGAGGATCTCGCCGATCGGGTCGCTGCCCACCGGGCAATGCAGGTAGCCGACGAGCGAACGTGATCTCCTCCGAACCGTTCTTCGCCGCCGCCTTCCAACGCTTGCGTCAGCGCTGAGGGGCGAGGAAGAGCGCACCCAGCGGCGGCAGGTCGATCGAAATCGAGAAGTCCCGCCCGTGCATTGGGATGCCGGCCGCTTCCACGACGCCGGCCGCTGGCGCCCCGGAGCCCCAGTACTGCGCGTCGTCACTGTTGAGCAGCGTCTCCCACTCACCGCCCTCCGGAATGCCGATCCGGTAGCCGGAGCGAGGGACGGGCGTGAGGTTCAACACCACGAGCACCGGACGCTCGCCGCCCCTGCGGAGGAGGCTGAACACGCTTGCGCCGGCGTCTCCGGCGTCGATCCACTCGAAGCCGGCCGGGTCGTAGTCGGCCGTGAAGAGCGACGACTCCGACGTATACAGAGCGTTGAGATCCTGGACCCAGCGCCGCATCCCTGCGTGATTCGGATGATTGAGGACGTACCACTCGAGCTGACCGTCGACCGCCCACTCGGCCCGCTGAGCGAACTCGCCACCCATGAAGATGCACTTCTTGCCGGGAAGGGCGTACTGGTATCCATAGAGCGCCCTGAGGTTCGCGAACTGCTGCCACTCATCTCCCGGCATCTTGTTGACGAGCGACCCCTTGCCGTGGACCACCTCGTCGTGCGAGAGCGTGAGCACGAAGTTCTCGTCGTACGCGTACAGCATCCGGAACGTGAGGTCGTTCTGATGGAAGGCCCGGTGGACCGGCTCGTGGGCGAAGTACTCGAGCGAGTCGTGCATCCATCCCATGTCCCACTTGTATCCGAAGCCGAGCCCACCGGCATCGACCGGGCGGGAGACACCGGCGAACGCCGTCGACTCTTCGGCGATCGTGGTGATGCCCGGGTGCTCCCCGTACACCACGCTGTTGACCTGCTGAAGCAGCGAGATCGCTTCGAGGTTCTCGTTGCCGCCGTGAATGTTCGGCTCCCACTCACCCTCCTCGCGGGAGTAGTCGAGGTAGAGCATCGACGCGACCCCGTCGACCCGCAGCCCGTCGATGTGGTAACGGTCGAGCCAGAAGTTCGCCGACGACACGAGGAACGAGCGGACCTCGTTGCGCCCGTAGTTGAAGATGAAGCTCCCCCAGTCCGGGTGGAATCCCTTCCGCGGATCCTCATGCTCGTAGAGCGCGGTTCCGTCGAACTGTGTGAGGCCGTGTTCGTCGGTGGCGAAGTGCGAAGGGACCCAGTCGAGGATCACGCCGATGCCGGCCTGGTGGAGCCGGTCGATGAGGTACATGAGATCCTGAGGCGTGCCGAACCGGCTCGTCGCCGCGAAGTAGCCGGTCACCTGATAGCCCCACGACGGGTAGTACGGATGCTCGGTGAGCGGCATGAACTCGACGTGGGTGTACCCCATCTCGTTCATGTACTCGGCGAGGGGCTCCGCGAGTTCGTGATACGAGAGGGAGTCGCCGTGCGGCGCCTTCTTCCAAGACCCCGGGTGGAGCTCATAGATCGACATCGGGGCGTCGTGAGCCTGCCGTCCGTCTCGGGTCTCCATCCACTCGTCGTCACCCCACTCGTAGTCGAGGCTCCACACGACGGATGCAGTCTTCGGCGGAACCTCGGCGAGGAACGCGATGGGGTCGGCCTTGTCGACCGTGTCGCCCGACCTCGTCGTGACCGCGTACTTGTAGGTGTTCCCCGGATGGGCCTCGGCCACGCTCGCCTTCCAGATGCCGGACTCCGTTGGGAACATCCGATTGGCTGTGGCGTCCCAGCCGTTGAAGTCCCCAATGACCGAGACCGCCTGCGCATCCGGTGCCCACACAGCGAAGTGCGCCCCTCCTCCGGGGAGGATCTGCGCTCCGAGGTGCTCGTAGAGGTGGGTCTGAGTTCCCTCGTTGAAGAGGTGAACATCGAGGTCGCTGAGGAGTGCCATGGCCGTCAGACTACCGGCAGAGGATGGGGCCCTGCATCCTGCGACAATCCTCTCAGCGACCGAGAGGATCCGATGCCCTACCGCACCATCATCGAACCGTTCCGCATCCACACCGTGCAGGCGATCGACCTTCCGACGGTCGAGGAACGGGAAGCCGCTCTCGAGCGGGCCGGGTACAACCTCTTCGGCCTCCACGCCGACGAAGTGATCATCGACCTCCTCACCGATTCGGGGACCGGCGCCATGTCGTCGGAGCAGTGGGCGGGGATGATGAGGGGCGACGAGTCGTACGCCGGGAGCCGGAGCTTCTTCCGTTTCGAGGATGCGGTGAAGGACCTCACGGGGTTCTCCGAGGTGATTCCGACGCACCAGGGCAGGGCGGCGGAGAAGATCTTGTTCTCGGTGATGGTGTCCGACGGGGACGTCGTGCCGAACAACACGCACTTCGACACGACGCGGGCGAATGTCGAGTACCAGGGTGCGGCGGCGATCGACCTCGTCGAACCGTCCGAGCCGTCCGACGTCCTTCCGTTCAAGGGGAACATGGACATCGACGCGCTCCGAGCGGCGATCGACCGCGCCGGCGTCGACCGGGTGCCGCTCGTCATGATGACCGTGACGAACAATTCGGGCGGTGGCCAGCCCGTCTCGATGGCGAATCTCCGAGCCGTGCGGGCCGTCTGTGACGAGTACGGGATTCCGCTCTTCCTCGATGCCTGCCGGTTCGCAGAGAACGCCTGGTTCATCAAGATACGCGAAGAGGGGTACGCCGATCGGACCCCGAAAGAGATCGCCCAGGAGATGTTCTCCCTCTCCGACGGATGCACCGTCTCGGCGAAGAAGGACGGGTTGGTGAACATCGGCGGGTTCCTCGCGATGAACAACCGGGAGACCGCAATCGCCGCCAGGAATCTCCTCATCCTCACGGAGGGTTTTCCGACGTACGGTGGTCTCGCCGGCTACGACCTCGAAGCGCTCGCCCAGGGGCTCGAAGAGGTGGTTGACGAGAACTACCTGCGGTACCGGATCCGCTCGACCGAGTACCTGGCCGACAAGGTCTCAGATGCCGGCGTCCCGATCGTGCAGCCGGCGGGCGGTCACGCCGTCTACATCGACGCGAAGGCGATGCTCCCGCAGATCCCGCCGCATGAGTACCCGGCGCAGGCACTCGCCGTGGAGCTGTACCGCAACGGCGGCGTTCGCGGCGTCGAGATCGGAACGGTGATGTTCGGTCGGCCCGATCCCGATGGAGGACCGGATGAGCCGGCGCCCATGGAGCTCGTGCGGCTGGCGATTCCTCGCAGAACGTACACGCAGAGCCACATCGACTACGTCGCCGAGGTCGTCATCGACGTCGCCCACGAAGCGCCCGAGATGCGCGGCTATCGCATCGTCGAACAGGCACCTTGGCTCAGGCACTTCACGGCCCGGTTCGCGCCGATCGCCCAGTAGGGAGGCGGGTGGCCCCGGAGTGGGACCACCCGCTGAGCCGCTTTCTTTGGGGGAGCGATGGCTCCCGCCCGGTTCGGCACGTCACCGTGCCACCATGGCACCGCGAGCCTGCTCCATCTCGTACATCGCCGAGGCACTGGCTTCTTCGACCCAGCGCGGTGAACGATGCCCATAACAGCACTCGTCACGGTGCTTCTTGTTGCGTGCAGCCATCTCTCCCTCCTTTCTTGGAATCTTCGACTCCGACGTCGCCGGTACGGGGTTCCAGGCCGTGCGTACCGGCGACCTCGGGTCGTGCGGTGGGGTGGCATCTCATGATGTCTCATGAAGAGAGCCGCCCCTTCGGGCGGCTCCTCGCGTGTCACGATCTAGCGTCGTGTCAGATCTCGCGAGGAGCGTCCGATCCGGTGAGCGCGGGCAACATGATGCCGCTCGTCACTCCACCGCCGTCAAACGGGAATGTGCTCATGTCGCCTCCTTTCTTCGCTCGGCCGTCCTAGACGGCAAATGCCGTCGCCCCTCTTTGGGGCGGACGGCCTGGTTCTCTGAGTGTCGCGAAGCTCCCCGGATCTGTCAAGGCCCTTTCGCGACTCGAGCCGACGTCGGTGTGTCGGCTACGCCTCGTCTCGCGGACTCATCTTGTTCTTCCTGAGCCGCCGCTGAGCCTCCGCCCGGTCCTCCCCGTGGAGATGCAGCGTCGAGCCCGCCGCCGCGAGCTGCCGAGCGAGAGTGGACCGGAACTTGCGAGAAACCGTCGCGAACCCGATGAGTGGGATGATCTCGCCACGTGCCAGCCGGTCCCGCTCCTCCCCTTCGACGACCCTCGCCGAGGGAGCAGCCAGTGGGTTCCCGGGATCGGGAGCGTCGTCGAGCGTCGTGATGGTTCCGGGACCGTCGCACTCGATTGCCAGGCGCACGTACCAGGGCAGCACGTCGGCGTTGTCGTTGAAATCGAGTGCCATCTCGGAGACACACTCGTACGGGACCCGGAACGCCCAATCACGATCCGGCCCTCCGGCGACGAGGTAGAGGGCGCGGTCGGAGAGCAGCCAGAAGAGCACGAACCCTTCGGATGACCGGCGGTCGAGGCCGGCCGCGGAACGCTCGAGTGCCTCATCGTCGACGAGGAGCGGCCGGGCTTTCGCTCGAGCTTCGCTCCTCCCGAGACTCAACACCTGCTGCTTGAACGCGTCGAGAAGCGCCATGGATGGAAGCGTAGCGTCGCCGTATGCACCCGCCGGTAGGGTGCGGAACTCATGGCCGCTGAAGAGGACGATCGTCGCGACTCGTGGGAGGACGGGAGCCTTCCCCGTCCCGCCGATCCCGACGCGTCGTGGACCGATGCCGACTGGGACTGCATGTGGCGACCGTCGATGTGGCTCCACCGCCCGCCTGTGCGCCACAACGTCCACGGATGGCACATTCTGGCGATCGTCGCTCTCACTGGGTACGCGAACGTCATCGCCAACAATGTGCTGAACCCCTGGTGGCACCTCCCGTTCAACCTCGGAATCCTCGGCGTCGCGATCGCCATTGCGCGCCATGCCGGTGTCACGACGCCGCAGCTCGGCTACCGGCGCGATCGAATCGGGCGCGGCGTGCTCGTCGGCGGCATCGTGATGGGTGTCATCGCAACCGGGGTAGCCATCGCTGTCGCGATCCCTTCAACACGGGAGTTCTTCTACGACGAACGGGTCATCGAACGGTCGACGGTGGTGGTGCTCTTCGACGCGCTGATCCGGATTCCGATCGCCACCGCCTTCTACGAGGAGACGCTGTTCCGGGGCGCCTTGTTCGGGATGTTCGCCCGTCGGTGGGCGCCGCTGTGGGCCGCACTCGCGTCCAATGCTCTGTTCGGCCTGTGGCACATCCTCCCGACGCTCCACACGCTGGAGACGAACCCCGCTGGGGGGATGATCGACGGTGTCGGAGAGGTCGTGCTCGCGTCGGCCGGGAGCGTCGTCGGGACGATGATCGCCGGGCTGATCTTCCTGTGGCTGCGGCTGCGGGCAAACAGCACCGTGGCACCGGTCCTTGCCCACATCGCCACGAATTCGTTCGCGCTGCTCGCGGCGCTCTTCGTCGTCAGGCTTCTCGGCTGACTATCTGCCGGAGCTCTCCCCGACGGGGATGACCGTGAGTTCGGAGACGAGGCATCGCATGCTCGTCACCTTGCTCGATGCTTCTTCGACACTCCACTCGGCCTTCTCATCGGGACCGAGGTTCTCGACGGTCGTCTCCAACTTCGTGAGGACCGATCCGGTCAACGATCGTTGGACCTCGAGAGAGATGACGTAGTCGAACGTCTGTCCCACCTTCGACTCGTTCCGGATGGTCCCGGCGGCGCGCAACATTCCGTCGGACCGTTCGCATTCGTCGCCTGTGATGCGAACCATCACGACACTTCCGTCACGGTGGTAGCGGCCGGTGACACCGACACGGGGGTGGTCGATGACGACCGGCGCCGTGACCGGGAGTTCAATCATCTCGAGAGCGTGCGGGGCGCTCTCCGGATCGATCGTCGTTGAGGTAGTCGAGGTGGCTTCAGACGAGGCACGGGCGGCTTCCGGTGTCCGGGTAATCGTCCCGACCATGACGGCGATGATCGCTCCAACGGCGACGATGCCGACGGCGACCGAGACCCACGCGAGGTAGCGCCACTGGTCGTCGGTGAGGCGCGACGGCGTCTCCGGTTCCATGAAGATGACTTCGGCCTCGCCACCCCCCACCTTGACCCCCGAACCGCGTACCCAGGGTTGGCACCGCCATATAGAACGTTGTCAGCCCACAGAACGCGCGGTTCGGCTGGCACTCCTCGTTCTGTGGGCTCGCGCCGCCAAATAGGACGGTGCCAACCCTGGGTACGCGATTAGTCGGCCTTGACAGGGGGCGGGGTCCGCGCGAGAGTTCGGTGTGTCAGGCGACCAACGTGGTCGCGGCGCCGAGCGAGGAGGAGCCAAGGAATGATCCGGCGGACGCAGCCGAACACCCTCCCGGCGGCCCTCGCGCGCGCCCGTTTCCGGTTCTGACCCGGTAACAGCGTCAAAGCGAGTGAGCCGCCCACCGGGCGGCTTTTTCATTGGCCCGAACCGCCTTCACGCCACTCCCCGTCTGACGACCCAGGACACAACATGATCCCAGTACGAGCCTATTTCAGCCTTCTCGCCGATTACCTGCGGCCCCTCCGGTCGAGGGTGACGTTGCTCGCGTTCGTCCTCTTCGGGATGATCGGCCTTCAGCTCGTCAACCCGCAGCTCATCAAGCGGTTCATCGACGGTGCCGTGGAAGAGGGCGTCGGGGCGAGCGAGCTCGTTCCCATCGCCGTCGCGTTCATGCTCGTCGCCGTCGCACAACAGGCGCTCGCCATCTGGTCCACGTACCTTGCGGAGGACGTCGGATGGTCGGCCACCAACCAACTACGGGCGGACCTCACCGATCACATCCTGCGGCTCGACATGGGCTTCCACAAGGGTCACTCGGCCGGCGAGCTCATCGAGCGAATCGACGGAGACGTCACCTCCCTGTCGAACTTCTTCTCGGCGATGATGATCAAGGTCGTCGGCAACGGCGCCCTCGTCCTCGGCATCCTCGTGATGCTGTGGATCGAGAGCTGGATCGTCGGCCTGGCCATCACCATCTTCACCATCGCTGCGATGCTCGCAATGTCCGGCCTCCACAAGGTCGCCGTGCCTTGGTGGAAGGCCGTACGGGCAACGGCTGCCGAGGCTTTCGGGTTCGTCGGCGAGGTCGTCGAGGGCACTGAGGACATCTCGGCGAACGGGGCCGCTTCCTTCATGGAGGAGCGATTCAACGCGATCCAGCGCAGGTGGCTCCCACAGACCATCCGCGGGTGGATGGGCTGGGCCATGATGTGGAGCACGACGATCATCCTGTTCGGGCTCTCGACATCCATCGTGTTCGTCATCGGCGCCTGGCTGTTCGGCGTCGGCACGCTCACCATCGGCGCCGTCTACATCGTGTTCCACTACGTCGAGATGAGCCGCCACCCGATGGAGCAGATCCGCGCACAGATGGAGGATCTCCAGAAGGCCGGCGCCGCGATCTCCCGAATCGACGAGCTGCTTGCCACCACGACCCGGCTGAAGCCGGAGGGTGACCACCTCATCAACGGCGGCGCGCTCCGCGTCGAGTTCGACGGTGTCACGTTCTCGTACGCCGATGGTGACGACGGCGAAGACGATGAGATCGTCCTCCATGACGTCACCTTCGATGTCGCGCCGGGGCGCGTCATCGGACTCCTCGGCCGAACCGGCAGCGGCAAATCGACGATCGCCCGCCTCATCACCCGCCTGTACGAGCCCCAGAGCGGCACGGTGCGTCTCGGCGGCGTCGCGACGTGGGACGCACCCGTTGCCGACTTCCGCAAGCGCGTCGGCATGGTCACCCAGGACGTACAGCTCTTTCGTGCCTCGGTGCGCGACAACTTGACGTTCTTCAACGACGAGATCCCGGAAGAGCGGATCCTCGATGCGATCCATCGCCTCGAACTCGACTCCTGGCTCGCGTCGCTCCCCAACGGGCTCGACACGATGCTCGACACCGGAAGCGGCGGACTGTCGGCCGGACAGGCACAGCTGCTCGCGTTCACGCGAATCTTCCTCGAAGACCCGGGCGTCGTCGTGCTCGACGAGGCATCGTCACGCCTCGATCCGGCGACGGAGGCGCTCATCGAACGCGCCGTCGACCACCTCCTCGAGGACCGCACCGGCATCGTGATCGCCCACCGACTCGGCACCGTGACCCGTGCCGACGACATCCTCATCCTCGACGATGGGCACGTCGTCGAACTCGGCGAACGGCTCGATCTCGCAGCCAACCCGGAGTCCAGGTTCTCTGAGCTCCTGACCACCGGCATGGAGGAGGTGCTCGCATGACGACACGCTCCAAGACCCCCGTCATACGCCTCGTGCTGACGCTCATCCGCAACCAGCGAACCCGATTCGTCGTGAGCCTCATGTTGTGGATGGTGATCTGGGCCATGATGATCCTCGTCGGCATCATCGCCGCGGAGTTCTTCGACCACCTCACCGGCGTGGGAGCCGGGTGGAACCTCTCGACGATCATCGCCGTGCTGTGGGGGTATTTACTCGCCCGGATCGTGATCGTGTTCGGCGGCATGCGCCTCCATTCCGGTCTGCTCTTTCGGGCCGGCGCTGCGATGCGCGAGTCGATGCTCTCGTGGGTCTTCTCGCTGCCGGGGGCACGCCCCGTCGATGAGACGCCCGGCGAGGTCGTCTCCCGGTTCCGTGACGATGTGGATCACACGCTCGAGGCGATGGACTTCACCGTCGACTTCTTCGGTTCGACCGTCACTGCGATCATCTCGGTGGTCCTGCTGTTCACGATCGACCCGGTCATCACGATCGTCGTGTTCGCCCCGGTGGCGATCGTCATTCTCGTCGTCAGCCGTACCGGTTCGACGATCCGCCGATACCGCACGGCGGCACGCGAGTCGACCGAAGCGATCACCGGCTTCCTCGGCGAGACGCTCGGCTCAGTCCAGTCCGTCAAGGTCGCGGGCGCCGAGGCCACGATGCTCGGTCACTTCGAGGAGCTCAACACCGAGCGCCGGAAGATGATGGTGCGTGACCGCACGTTCACCGCCGGTCTCGAGGCGGTGTTTCACAACACCGTCAGCATCGGAACCGGGCTGATCCTCATCCTGGCGGCGGGGACTCTCACGGCAACGGGCAGCGCCGGCCTCACCATTGGTGAGTTCAGCCTCTTCGTCTACCTGATGGCCATGGTCACCGACGCCGCCTTCTTCGTCGGGCTGTTCCTGGCGAGGATCAAGCAGGCGGGAGTGTCGGCCGACCGGATGGTCGCGCTCATGCGCGGAGCGACGTGGAACGACCTCGCCGAGGATCGCGACCTCTTCGCACCGCCGGCACCGCACATCCGGCCGGGAGCGCCCGAAGCATCCACGCCAGATCTCGACGGGACGCCGCTGCTCTCCGTGCGCGGCCTGTCGTACCGCTACCCGTCGTCGGGCGCCGGGATCGAAGATGTCGACCTCGACATTGAGGCCGGACGCTTCGTTGTCGTAACCGGGCGCATCGGATCGGGGAAGACGACCCTGCTCCGGAGCGTCCTCGGCCTCCTGCCTGCCGAGGCGGGCACGGTCTCGTGGAAGGGCGCGCACGTCGACGACCCGGCTTCGTTCATGAAGCCACCGCGAACGGCGTACACACCCCAGGTCCCACGCCTGTTCTCCCTGACACTCGCGGAGAACCTGACGCTCGGCGTCGACGCGAACGACGATGAGATCGCGGCCGCCCTCCACACCGTTGCGCTCGAGCATGATCTGGAAGGCATGCACGACGGCCTCGACACGATGGTCGGGCCGCGTGGCGTGCGACTGTCCGGTGGACAGATTCAGCGTTCGGCGGCGGCAAGGATGCTCGTGCGGCGGCCCGAGTTGCTCGTGTTCGACGACCTGTCGAGCGCTCTCGACGTCGAGACCGAACAGACGCTGTGGGACCGCTTGTTCGTCGACAACGCGGGGGCGACGGCGCTCGTCGTCTCACACCGCAGGCCGGCGCTCAGGCGAGCCGACCTCATCGTCGTCATGCGCGACGGAGCGATCGAGGCGACTGGCACCGTGGACGATCTGCTCGAAACGTGCGAAGAGTTCCGCCGCCTGTGGTCGCGGGAGACGAACGGGAAGTGAAGTAGGAAGTAGAAAGTAGAGAGTAGAGAGAGAGGACCGTCGGGTCGCCTGCGAACGGTTCTCTCTACTCTTGTCTCTCTACTTTGTACTGATCAAGGCCGCGTGACCGAGAGGAGTTCGATCTCGAAGGTCAAGGCTTCTCCGGCCAACTCATGGTTCGCGTCGAGCACGACCGTCTCCGACTTCACCTCGAGCACGATCGCCGACTGCCCATTGCTGAGGAAGACCTCGTCGCCGACGGCAACGTCCGCCTGGCTCTCCCCGTACGGAACCTCGACGACGTTCTCCTCGGACCACTCGCCATACGCGTCTTCGGCTGGGATTCGCACTGTGCGGGATTCGCCGACGCGCAGACCGCGAACTGCGTCGTCGAATCCGGAGATCACTTGGCCCACGCCCACGGTGAACGAGAACGGTGTCCCACCATCCCGGGACGAATCGAACTCGGAGCCATCGTCGAGCGTCCCGACGTAATGGACCTCGACGAGATCACCGTCCTGGACAACAAGCGTCCCGCCGGCATCGGCGACTTGTTCGGCGGTGTCTGCCCCGGCGTCGCCCGAGGAACACGCAGCAATGAGAAGTGCGAGGGCGATGGGGATGGCGTACAGTTGTCGCTTGAGCATCGAGGGCTCCCGGTCGATGGAGTAAGGAGTAGGGGAGCCTACGACGTACCCTTGAGCAACCGAACGAACGGGGCCGGATGACCACCGAACGGACCGACGAATCGACGACCACACTCGCCACCGTCGAGTTCATCGACTCCTGGCTGAATGAGAACGCCATGTGGGTCGATTCGCGTGTCATGGACTTCGCTCTCGACGTCCGGACCCTCCTGTCGACGGACTCCCACGTCGTCATCGAAGAGCTCGAGCCGGTCGGAGCCGACGCCTAAGCACACCGGCTGAGGCCCAACGGGTGCCGCCTATCCTCGCGGTATGGCCGATTACACACCACCCCTTCGGGACATCAAGTTCGTTCTGCGTCACATCTCGGGGATCAAGGAGATCGTCGGTTACCCGGGTTTCGAGCACGTCGACCTCGAAACGATCGACGGCGCGCTCGACGAGGCGGGCCGCTTCATGGCCGAGGTCCTTGCACCGACGAACCGCGCCGGCGACGAGATCGGCTCGCAATTGTCCGACGGCAACGTCGTGACGCCGGACGTGTTCAAGGACGCGTGGGGCAAATACGTCGAAGCGGGATGGAGCGCGGTCGCCGGTCCCCCGGAGTACGGAGGCCACGGCTTTCCGGAGATGATCGGCTTCATCATCAGCGAGATGTTCGTCTCCTCGAATCTCGCCTTCTCGCTCAATCCGATGCTCACGAACGGCACGATCGCCGTGATCCGGGACCATGGCGACGATGCGGTGCGAGACACCTTCCTCGAGAAGCTCGTCACGGCGGAGTGGACCGGCACGATGGTCCTCACCGAGTCCGACGCGGGATCCGACGTCGGAGCGCTCCGCACCAAGGCGATACCGAACGATGACGGGACCTACCGAATCGAAGGTTCGAAGATCTTCATCACGTGGGGCGACCACGACCTCACCGACAACATCATCCATCTCGTGCTCGCACGCCTCCCCGACGCGCCCCCCGGCACGAAGGGCATCTCGTTGTTCGTCGTCCCGAAGATGCTCGTCAACGACGACGGGTCGATCGGTGAGGGGAACAACGTCGAGACCGTCTCGCTCGAGCACAAGCTCGGCATTCACGGCAGCCCCACCGCGGTTCTGTCGTTCGACGGCTCGACCGGCTACATCATCGGCGAGCCGAACGTCGGCATGCGGTACATGTTCGAGATGATGAACATGGCCCGGCGCGAGGTTGGGCTCGAAGGCCTCGGCGTCTCCGAGCGCGCCTATCAGCAGGCGGTGGAGTACGCCAACGAGCGCAAGCAGGGCCGGGCGATCGGGACGCCGAAGACCGAGACGTCCCCGATCATCGAGCACCCGGACGTGCGCCGCATGCTCATGATCATGAAGGCGTACAACGAGGCTGCGCGTGCGCTTCTCTACGACGCTGCCGCCGCCGACGAACGATCACACCACCATCCCGCCGAGGCGGAGCGACAGGCAGGCGCCGCGAGGGTGGCGCTGCTCACGCCCGTCGCGAAGGCCTGGTGCTCGGACATCGGCGTGATGACGACGTCGCTCGGAGTCCAGGTGCACGGCGGCATGGGCTACGTCGAAGAGACCGGGGCGGCGCAGCACTTCCGTGATGCGCGGATCGCTCCGATCTACGAAGGGACGAACGGCATTCAGGCGATCGATCTCGTCCTGCGCAAGCTGCCGATGGCCGGCGGCGCGGTTGTCGGCGCCTTCCTCGACGAGATGGATGTGCTCGCCGCGACGCTCTCCGAACAAGACGATGCCCGGTTCGCGACGATGGCTGAGTCTCTCTCCGCCGGTGTCGCCGAGTTGCGTGGAGCCACCGAATGGCTCCTCGCCGCCGAGGATCCGGGCGACCGTCTCACCGGCGCGACGGCGTACACCGAGATGTTCGGCACGGTCGCCGGCGGCTACTACCTCGGACGGCTCGCACTCGCCGCAGCCGCCGAGGACACCGACGCATGGCACGAAGCGAAGATCGACACGGCGACCTTCTATGCGCAGCACATCCTCCCAACGGCTGCCGGGCTACGCTCGTCCGTAACGGCCGGAGCCGCCGGGCTCTTCGCCGTCCCAGTCGAAGGGTTGGAAACGGCGAAGTGAGCGACGAACTCCGCAGAAGAGGCGCAGCGTTCTTCGATCTCGATCGAACGATCATCGCCGGTTCATCCGTGTTCGTCCTCGGATGGGCCGCCTACCGCGCCGGCCTCGTCTCGAACCAGGAGCTGCTCGCCGACGCCACGAACGCCGTGTCGTTCCTCTTCGCCGGAGCGTCGGACGAGAAGACCGACGCCGTGAAGAATCGGGTACTCCAGGCAATCGAGGGCGTCTCGGTTGAGACGCTCAACGAGCTCGGTGAACAGATCATCCCGCGGCTCGAATCGGACGTGCGCCGCGAGGCACGGGGCCTCATCGACCTCCACCATGCAGCGGACCGCGACACGTACATCGTGTCGGCGTCGCCGATCGAGATCGTCGGCGAGTTCGCTCAGGCGATCGGCCTCACCGGCGGGATCGGCACCGTCGCGGCGATCGACGACGGTATCTACAACGGTGAGCTGGCCGAGCCCTTCTGCTACGGGGAAGGCAAGGCCGTCGCCATCCGCAAGATCGCCGAGGAGAAGGACTACGACCTGCGCCTGTCGTATGCGTACACCGACTCGGCCGGGGACCTGCCGATGCTCGAAGTCGTCGGCCACCCCGTGGCGGTGAACCCGGACCGAGCGCTCGAGACGATCGCGTATCACCGCGGCTGGCCGATCGTCGAGTTCAGCCGCACGAAGAAGAAGGTCATCAAACGCACGACGGCTGCCGTGGGAGCCGCAGGGCTCGCCGGGATCGCCTTCGGTGTCGGTGTCACTTCGGGCAAGCGGTCGGCCGCACGCCGCAGCCTCGCCCAACGCATCCTCAATTAGAAACCACGTACCCAGGGTTGGCACCGTCCTATTTGGCGGAGTCAGCCCACAGAACGGAGAGTTCCGCGGGCTATCGCATTCCCGCCGCTACCTTTGCGCATGGCCGGTTGGCCACCACCTCATGATCAACGAACTCACAACCACCTCAACCTTCTCCGACCTCGGCGTCTCACCCGAGCTCCTTCGCGTGCTCTCGGACGCCGGGATCGAGTCTCCATTCCCGATCCAGGAAATGACGATCCCCGACGGACTCACCGGCGTCGACGTGCTCGGCAAGGCGAAGACGGGATCGGGCAAGACGCTCGCGTTCGGTCTCCCGATCGTCGAGGGTCTCGAGCGAGCCGAGCCGTTCCACCCCAGGGCACTCGTGATCGTCCCGACTCGTGAGCTGGCGATGCAGGTCACTCGTGACCTCGAGCCGCTCGTCGCCGCACGGGGCTTCCACCTCGTCACCGTCTACGGAGGCGCACCGATGAAGGCGCAGATCGATGCGCTCGAGGCAGGTGTCGAACTCCTCATCGCGACGCCCGGACGCCTCATCGACCTCATGGAGCGCCGCAAGGCCCGCCTCGACGACATCGCCGTCGCCTGCATCGACGAGGCCGACCAGATGGCCGACATGGGGTTCATGCCCCAGGTCCGCAAGATCATGGCGGCCGTCCCGGACGATCACCAGACGTACCTCTACTCGGCCACGCTCGACTCGCAGGTCCAGGAGCTCGTCGACCGGTACATGACCGACCCGGTCCGGCACGAAGTCGAGTCGGAGACCGAGACGGTCGACACAATGGTTCACCGGTTCCTCAAGGTGCACCACCTCGACAAGCCGAAGATGGCGGCCTCGATCAGCCGCAGCGCCGACCGGACCCTCATGTTCACGCGGACGAAGTGGGCGGCGGACGACCTCACGAAGAAGCTTCGCGACCTCGGCGTTGGAGCGGCGGCAATCCACGGCGACCTCCCCCAGCAGAAGCGCGAGCAGTCGCTCTCCCGGTTCCGGGAAGGCAAGGCGTCGGTGCTCGTTGCCACGAACGTCGCCGCACGGGGACTCCACATCGAAGATGTCGGCATCGTCATCCACTACGACCCGCCGGACGATCCGAAGACGTATCTCCACCGGTCCGGACGAACCGCAAGGGCTGGAGAAGAGGGCCTCGTCGTCACACTCGTCGAGTGGGATCAGGTGAACGAGGTGCTCGGGATCCAGCGCCGTGCGGGGCTCAACATCCCGATCATCAAGATGTTCTCCAACGACGAGCGCGTTGATGATCTGTTCTCCTGGCACCCCCCGGCGGAACTCGCACCGTTCAAACCGGGCTCCCAGCGCAAGCGCCGCCGCCGTCGCGGCTTCTAGCGTTCTCGCGACTCACGGTTCGCACCACATCTAGGGTGACACCGCCGTCCCCAACCGCAGGAGCTCACGATGGCCGCGCAGTACCCCAGCCCGCCCGAAATGTCGATCGACCTGTCGAAGGCCTACACCGCCGTGCTCGACACGAGCGCCGGTGAAATCACGGTCGAGTTCTACGCAGCGGATGCACCGCAGACGGTGAACAACTTCGTGTTCCTCGCCCGTGACGGCTTCTACGACGGCGTCATCTTCCATCGCACCATCAGTGGATTCATGATCCAGGGCGGCGACCCGACCGGCACCGGCACCGGTGGACCCGGCTACCGCTTCCGCGACGAACTCGGCCACTCCAAATCGCAGTACAACCGCGGCACACTCGCGATGGCGAACTCCGGACCGAACACCAACGGCTCACAGTTCTTCATCATGCACGCCGACTATCCCCTCCCAAACCAGTACTCCGTCTTCGGAATGGTCACCGAAGGCCTCGACATCGTTGACGCGATCGCCACGGCACCCAAGGGTGCACAAGACCGGCCGAGCAATCCGGTAGCGATCAACGGCGTGACGATTACCGAGGCGTAGGAGCCGCTCCGGCCAGTGCGTCGGTGGTACGGTGCCCCGACTGTTCCAGGGGAGCGAGGTTTCACAATGATGCGTATGAGGCAAGGGTTTGGCCTGTTCGGATTGATCGCAGCACTCGCGCTGCTCACCGTCGGCCTGTCGGCGTGCTCGGGAGGTGACGCAGTGGTGACCGGCACCGTCATGAAGCTCGACCGCAGCGCTCTCCCGCCCGACGCCGTAGTGACCGTCGAACTGGCCGATGTCTCGAAGGCGGACGCGCCGGCCGACGTCCTCTCGACTCAGGTGATCGAACTCGGAGACAAGCAGCTTCCGGTGCCGTTCGAACTCAGCTACGACGAGGGCGACATCGATGATCGGTTCACCTACGTCGTGTCCGCCAAGATCGAAGCCGGTGGTTCCCTGCTCTACCGCAACGACACGAGCATCCCGGTCATCACCCGCGACAGCCCGACTGAGAATGTAGAGATCCTCGTCGTTCCGGTCGGGTAGCGAGGGCCCTTCAACGGATCCGGAGGATGCTCACCAACGGTGGCGCATCCACACGCCGGGTTCGATATACACCGCATGGTCTCGCTCCACGTCGACGTGCACCGGCACCAAGGCTCCGGGCACGAACACGGGGCCCGACGTATCGAATGGAAGTCCGGTTCGGTCTCGCCACTCGTCAATGGTCCCGAGGATCGTCATTGCCATAGGGCACACCGCGACGATCTCGGCACCGAGCCGGGCATGAACCCTCATCCAAGGATCGGCGGGGAGCCCATCGGGCCGCGTGCGGTGCGCATACTCCTGCATCGGCGTCTCCGGCTCGAGGTGCTTGCCCGTAGGACGAACCGGCGCGACCAGTTCGTCGAACCCGTGCCGCTGCGCGTTGTCGCACATCGCCCGGATCATGTCGCCGGCGAGGCCCACACCTTGGTAGTCGGGGTCGACGACGATCTCGAGGGCCGACACGGTTGTCGCCTCGCGCCCGTGGACGTGGTCGAGGTGTGACCATCGCACCACACCGTCCCAACCGTCGGTTGGAAGGTTTGGACGGTCGATGTCGCTCCCCATTGCGAACGGCACCGAGAAGCCGCGGGCGGCGATGTGCTCTCCGTCGATGGCCATGAGGACCCAATCGCTCCAGCGCTCCTCGACATGGTCGTAGTAGAGGTGGGCAAACGGGTCGTAGCGCATGAAGTCGGGCCACACCGAGCTGAGGTTCCAGAGACTCGGAATCAGATCAGGACGGTCGGCGAGGGTGACGATCTCCATGAACTGCGAGCGTAGCCCTGGGGTGTGAGCGGCCGACGACGCGGATAACGGACCGGAGGCGACCGAGCCGCTACTCCTCAGGCGGGGTCGTGGTGGTCGTCGTGGTGGGCGGGAGCGTCGTCGTCGTGGTGGGCGGGAGCGTCGTCGTCGTGGTGGGCGGGAG
>JBDLHX010000008.1:0-46163 GCA_039715165.1 Actinomycetota bacterium | reverse complement strand
GTCTACATGACAACGACGGGGCACACACCGACGAGCAACATCAAGGCCATGGTCACCGGCTATGAGTGCGTCGAAGGAGAGCCGTCGGGGGAGAAGGAAACGGCACCCTGCTGAACGGATCGAACCGGTAGGGTCGGCGTCTCCTCCCGACGCCGGCCCTTTCGGTTATCCGGGACTTCACTTGGTCGCTCCACCCGTATCCTCCCCGCGTGATTCCTGCTGAGATCAAGGACGGACCATGAGCGTCGATTCTGCCGGGCGTCCAAGCCTCGACGAAACGATCGAACACTTCAACCCGGCGTGGTTCGCCGCTGTCATGGGAACCGGCGTCGTGCCGCTCGCGATCTCGTTCCTCAACGGCTCATGGGTGAGACCCGTGGCAGCTCTCTTCAGCGTCATCTCCGTGGCGATGTTCGTGGGAATCCTCGTTCCGTGGACCCTGCGCTTCTTCCTCCACAGGGATGCGGTACGCCATGATCTCCATCACCCGATTGCCGCGAGCTTCTTCCCGACGATGCCGATCGCCATCATCGTCATCGCTCTGGATCTGCTGAAGTTCCCGGACCTCTTCTTTGCGACTTCAGCGTCGCGCGAGATCGCGTTCTGGATGTGGGTGGTCGGCGCCGTCGGGATCTACGGGGCGGCCTTCATTGTTCTCCCGAGGATCTACCGCAGCGAGAAGATCGAGCTCTCACACGCGAACTTCGGGTGGTTCATCCCCCCGGTGGCGAAGCTCCTCATCCCCGTCGCTGGGTTTGAGCTCGCCATGCTGTTCCCCGACCGATTCGAACTCACCTTCGGCCTGTCGATTGTGAGCTTCGGGATCGGGTTCTTCCTCTTCCTCTTCGTTGGAGCGCTCGTCTACCACCGCTATGTGCTCGAGACCCTGCCCGTGAGTAAGTTTGCGGCGACATCGTTCATCGCGATCGCACCGACTGCCATCATCGCTGTGGCGCTCTTCAAGTTGCTCCACCTCTTCGAATCCGGCGTGCCGCTCGACGTCGATGCACCTGCGTTGAAGGGCATCTTGGTACTGTCGATCCTCGCTTCATGGGGTTTCGCTGCGTGGGCCTTCATCATGGCCGTGGTCATCGTCGTCACGTACATGCGGCACCTGGAGCTGCCGTACGCCCTGTCCTGGTGGGCCTACACGTTCCCGCTCGGTGCGCTCGGCGTCTCGACCGGCGTCGCGTGGAAGGTGAGCGGGTTCGGGAGCATCCGTGCGTTCTACGTCCTGGCTGTGCTCGCCCTCTTCGGGGCATGGTTCATGGTTGCCGTGCGTACCGGCCACGCCATGTGGACCGGCAAGGTCTTCGAGTCGCCACACTGAGTACACCGGGCCTGCCGACGCCCCGGTAGTGTCGGCGCATGGTCAAGAGCAAAGCCGAGACCGTCGATCAGTATCTCGCCGAACTCTCCGAAGACCGGCGAATCGAGGTCGAGACTGTTCGTGATCTCGTCCTTGAGAACCTGCCGGTGGGATACGAAGAGGTCATGCGGTGGGGGATGATCACGTACGAGGTTCCGCTCGAGACGTTCCCCGGCACGTACAACGGCAAGCCGCTCATGTTCGTTGCGCTCGCATCACAGAAGCAGTACATCTCGCTCTACCTCATGAACGTCGCGTTCGTTCGAGGCGGCGAGGAGACATTCACCACGAAGTACCTCGCAACGGGGAAGAAGCTCAACATGGGACGTTCCTGCGTGCGTTTCAAGAGAGCAGAGGACCTCGCGGTCGACGTGATAGGGGAGTCGATCCGCTCGATGCCACTCGCGATATTCATCGAGCAGTACGAGGCCTCTCGAGCGAGACGCTGAGGGTGTCAACCGCTCCGCTGGAGCGTGAGAATCATGACGCTCGGCTCGAGAGCAACGACGGCATGGGTGAGATGCGCTTCCATGTGGACCCAAGAACCGGGGGCGACTTCGACGGTTCGCTCGCCCAACGTGAGACGAAGGCGACCCTTGATCACCTGGACGATCGCCGGGACGGCGGCCGTGTGGTCGGTCAGCTCCTCATCCGTATCGAACGCGAAGAGGACGACACGTAACCCTCCTCCGCTGAACACGACGCGACTGAGGGTTCCATTCTCCGGAATCTCGACTTCTTCGAGCAGGTTCTCCAGCACCGTGGCTGTTGGTTCCGTAGGCATCGGGCGACCCTACCAGTCACGCATCGAGGCGATCGATCACCGTGATGCCGGGATGAGAGCCGTCACCCATCGCCGGGAGCGCCTCGGTCACGGCCGAAAGAGGGATCCGGCGTGTGATGAGCCGGTCTGGATCGAGGCGTCCGTCGAGGATCATCGAGAGCATGGCCTGGTAGCGATGTGCCGCCATGCCGTGGCTCCCGAGGATCTCGAGTTCCTTGCCGATGACCCGCCCCAAGGGAACAGGCGTGAAACTGTGGGGGAGCAGACCTGCCTGGACGTGACGTCCTCTGGGCCTGAGAGCATTGATTGCGGTTGCTACGACTTCGCGGTTCCCGATCGCGTCGATGGACACGTGAGCCCCGCCCCCGGTGGCTTCGACGACTGCCCCGGGTTGTGTGCCATCGATCGCCACGTCTGCTCCGGATGCGAGGGCGAGTTCGCGAGCGGATCGGGACGGATCTATGGCGGTTACACGCGCGCCGAGAGCGCCCGCAATCTGGATCGCTGAGAGCCCAACGCCCCCGCACCCGAAGACCACGACTTCTTCGCCGGCAGCCACGCGTCCCTGATCCACGACTGCTCGGAAGGCGGTCGCAAACCGGCACCCAACAACCGCGCCCACGCCCCAGTCGATATCGTCGGGGAGAGGAACGAGATTGTGGTCCGCATATCTGAGAGCAACGAGCTGTGCGAACGAGCCCCATCCCGTGAAGCCCGGCTGGAACTGGAACGCACAGACCTGCTCGTTCCCGGCACGGCATTCCTCACAATCGCCACAACCCGCCGCGAAAGGGACGGTGACTCTGTCGCCGACCTTCCAGCGTTCGACTTCGGTTCCCCTGGCGACGACGATGCCGGCGACTTCGTGGCCGGGCACGTGGGGGAGGGTGATGTCGGGGTCGTGACCCATCCATCCGTGCCAGTCACTTCGGCACAGTCCTGTGGCTTCAACCTGGACGACGACACCGTCCCTTTCGGGCGTCGGATCCGGAAGGTCGACCATCTCGATCGGGCCCTCGAAGGCTTCGTAGTAAGCGGCCCTCACGATTGCTCGTCGAGGAGTGCGTTGAGGAGGTCAAAGCTGGCTTCGATGCCCTGGGCATGCGTCTCAGCTGAGACCGCGTCTCCTGGAAGGCCCAGGAGGGTGAAGACCAGGCACGTACCGTCGTCGGAGGGTTCGAACTCGACCAGGACGGCCTCATCGATCGACTCGAGACAGGGCTTGTTGTAGCCGACGTCCGCGTCCCAGTGGAGCGTGTAGACGAGTCGCCGGTCGGGGATGATCTCGATGTAGACACCGCGCATGGCTCGCTCGGAGCCGGGCCAGGACGTGTCGCCGGCATCCGCGGTCATCGAGACCCTGTAGCGTCCACCGACCCTCAAGTCGATCTCGGCCCGATGGTCGGTGCCGAGACCAGCCCACATCCACCTCGCAGCGAGGATGGGATCGGTGAACGCCGCGAACAGCGTTTTCGCGGAGTGCGGGAACCTTCGTGAGACACGCACTGCAATCCCGTCGTGGATCTCGACGCTCATCGGGTCCACCGCCTTCCCGCTCGGTGCTCGTCATCATCGTATCGCCCGAGACGCGAGGTCATACCGTCACAGTGACAGTACGCGCGACTGGTGCTACGAACGAGCGGGGGAGTGGGATGCCGCTGCGGGGCGTTGCGCATGCAAGAATCCGAGCGTGCAGGGACCGATTCGCATCGCCTACGCCGCCGGGAGACGTGCCCCGGTAGCGCTGGTTGTCGCCACCGCGACCGTCGCTCTGATGTTCACCGCGACGCCGTTTCTCATTCCCGCAATATCTGAACGCTACGGCGTGTCCGAAGGCGCGGTCGGGGCCGTCTCCCTCGCTCAAGTTGGAGCGTTCGCCGCAGCGAACTTCGTGCTCCCGCGGCTCTTCGCGCCGAGCGGGCGCATCCTCAGGATCATGGCGCTGGCACTGTTGGTGCTCAACGCGCTGAGCATCGTCCCCGATGTCTACGCGGTTCTCGTTGCGCTCCGCCTCGCCGCGGGATTCGCCGCGGGCGCAATGACATGGCTCACGTGGACGGATGCCATGCAGAAGAGGACATCGATGGCAGCGATCGCTGTAACCGGACCTCTGACGTCCCTCGTAGGAGCACCCCTCCTCGCTGTCATCGCCCAGCAGGGAGATCGCGCGGTGTATGCCGTCCTCGCCGTCGCGATGATCCCGGCCGTGGCGTTCACAGCGGACGTCGCAGGAACGAAGCGGGTTCGCGGGGCTGTGAGTCGTTCCCGGTCAAATCGCGTGCTGCTGGGTGCGGCTGCATCATTGACACTCGTCGGCTCCGCCCTGTTCATCAACGCGGCCCTCGTCGCCCGCGACGTCCACGGACTGTCGAGCCTTGCGGCATCGTTGGCGTTCAGTCTCAATGCAGCCGGGGGGCTGCTCGGCGCTCGCCTCTCGACGCGGCACCGGCGGCCCGGGTGGTGGATCGTTTCCATTGCACCAGCCACTCTGCTGTTGGTGCTGGGCCCCGCTTGGGGTTTCTTCGTCGGCATGACCTGGTGGGGTTTCGCATTCTGGATGAGCATCCCCGGCATTCTTGTGATGCTCTCCGAGCGCTCGCTCGAGCCGAGCGAGCGAGCAGGTGACGCCCAGGCGCTCATCGCTCTCGGACGAGCGGTCGGGCCGGTACTCGGCGGCGCTTTCGTCGATGTCGGCACGCTCTCGGGGCTTGCGGCCGTCACCAGCATCGGCTCGATCATCACGGGAGCAACGGTGATCGGAGTACAGGAGGGACGTGAGCACCTGCCGCCCACCGACCCCAGGACCGGTTGACCGCGCCTCTTGACGATCCGCTAGCCGCTCATGATGGCGACGAGCCTGCCGACTGCGTCGCCGCTCTCACCGATCACGTGGAGGGCGGCCACCTCAGCGAAAGGCCGCGTCTCGGCCACCGACACGCGTAAGAGACCGAAACCGAGCATCGCTGCAAGGGCTTCGAGGCCTGCGTGGTCGGGTTCTACGAGCATCCAGCTCCCCGAAACGCCCGCTCCGCGGAGCTGCTCAGGGGACGGCACATCGGCCCGATCGGAGAGCACGAGGATCCGGCCTCCGCGCCGCAAGGTTGACAGCAGGTGGATCGGGGAATCGTCTGATCCCACGAGGTCCAGCACAGCGTCCATCTCGGAAGCGACCTCCGCCAGGTCGGCAACTCCGGTGTCGATAGGGTGCTGGGCTCCGAGTTCGCGGAGCGTCTGCTGGCGGCCCGCCACGTCCGTCGCCCACACTTCCGCCCGGCGCGCCTTGGCGATCTGCACGGCGAGCCGTCCCACGTCGCCTGCGGCGCCGTGGATCAGCACCCGACTTCCCGTTCCGACGTTGAGCGTGTCGACAACGGCCTGGTATGCCGTAAGACCTGACAGCGGAACAGCAGCAGCCTCGACATCGGAGGCAGCGTCGGGGATCTTGGCGATCTGTCGGGCCGGCGCGATGACGAACTCGGCGTATGCGCACGCCGGATTCGGGAATCGAGGCATGCCGAACACGCGATCACCTGCGTGGAAGCGAGTAACACCGGCTCCGGGTTCTTCAACAACGCCGGCGAAGTCCCATCCCAGCACCATCGGAGCGGTCGGATTGAAGAACGGATACATGCCGTCCCCGCGTCGTGTCCGCCAGTCGATCGGATTCACGCCGAAGGCGGTGACACGCACGAGCACCTCGGTAGGGCCGGGCCGGGGCCGTTCGATCGTCTCTACGGCGAGGCGTTCCGGTCCGCCCACGGTGAAGGTGACTGCGCTCATCGTCGTCATCATTGACTCCTCTCAACGGGGGAGAGGCCTCGTGGAGGGCCCTGGTGTGGATCCAAGTTAGCCAGTGCCGTGGCCGCATCATCACGACGGACGCTCCCGGCTTGAACGCGACCGCGGCGGTTCTTCGCCGCCCTTCCTTCGCTCCAACTCGGTACGCTCTTCAGGGGATTGGAATTGCTCGCGTCGATCGGAGATGGGAATGAGCCAGGGCGGTAGGCGGCGAATCGACCGCGATCATGAATCCGGCGCTCGCGCCGCCCACCGACTCGAGACGGATCGGATCGGCTGGTTGACGACCGTGGCAGAAGATCGGACCCCGCAGGCGTCCCCGATCTGGTTCCTCTGGGACGGCGAGGAGTTCCTCGTCTACAGCCTCGACTCGCCGCGTGTGCGCAACCTCGGGAACCATCCAAGGGTCTCGCTCAACCTCGACGGCAACGGACTCGGGGGCGACATCGTCATCGTGGAAGGTTCGGCCCGCGTTGATCCGTCGATGCCCTCGGCCTCCGACAACCCTGCCTACCTGGAGAAGTACCGTTCCGTCATGGACGACTACGGCTGGACTCCCGAGTGGTTCGCCGGCCGGTACTCCGTTCCGGTCCGAATCACGCCGACACGGTTCCGGTACTGGTGATGAACGTGCCGAAGATCTGCGTCGTTGGCAGCGTGAACCTCGATCTCGTGGCAACGAGTGCCCGACTTCCTCGGCCGGGGGAGACCGTCACGGGAGCGACGTTTGCTCGTCATCCTGGGGGCAAGGGGGCGAATCAGGCCCTCGCTGCACGACGGCGCGGGGCCGACGTGACCCTCATCGCGGCCGTTGGACGTGACTCCCTCGCCGACGAGGCCCTTGCTCTGCTCCGCAGCGAAGACGTTGACCTCTCCCGGCTTCTCGTCGTCGACGACGCTCCCACCGGCGTTGCACTCATCGCCGTCGACGCGACGGGGGAGAACCAGATCATCGTCGCGCCGGGAGCGAACCGGCGGTTGCACGCCGATGTTGTCGACGCGGCAGGGTTCGACGTCGTTCTCTGTCAGCTCGAGGTTCCGGATGATGCCGTTGCAGCGGCTGGGAACCAGGCGACCGGGTTGTTCTGTGTCAACGCAGCGCCGGCGCGCCCGCTCCCTTCTGCGGTCGTCGATCGCTGTGACGTGATCATCGTCAACGAGATCGAGCACGAAGAGCTCGCGAATCAGCTCGCTGGCTTCGCAGGACTCCTCGTCGTCACCCTCGGAGCCCGAGGTGCTGAGGCATACCGCCGGGGTGAGCGCGTCGCCCGAGCAGATTCGCCGGTCGTCGACGCGGTCGATGCCGTCGGGGCCGGTGACTCATTCTGCGGTTCGTTCGTGGTGGAGCTTGCAAGTGGCACGCCACTCCCGGACGCGCTCGGCCGTGCCTGCGCTGCGGGAGCATCCGCCGCGACTCGGCCGGGGGCGCAACCATCGCTGCCCACAACGGAAGACGTCACTGCGCTTCTCGGCAGGACCGGCGGCGTCAGAATGCATGGGAGCGACGGATGACGGCAGTCAGTGTTGATGAGGTACTCGCCTGGTGTGAAGCGAGACCCGGTGCCGTGCTCGAGTATCCCTTCGGTCCCGAAGCAGCGGTGTTCAAAGTGGGCGGCAAGATGTTTGCGCTCGTCGCCGCGGACGAGTCACCCGGGTATGTCACGTTGAAGGCCGTCCCGGAAGAGGGCGAGGCCCTCAGGGAGCAACACGCGTTCATTCGTGAGGGTTACTACATGAACAAACGCCACTGGATCACGGTGGACTTCGAGCGTGACACCTCCGGCGATCTCGTCGAGAGCCTTGTCGAAGACTCCTACGATCTCGTCGCCTCGAAGCTCTCCAAACGCATGCGAACCGAACTTGGGATCGAACCCGCCTGACACCGATTCGTCTACGAGAACACAACCGTTCGGTGGCCGATGAGGAACACACGGTCCTCGACGTGGGCACGGACGGCTTTGGACAGGACCAGACGTTCAATGTCGCGTCCTGCGATCACCATCGACGCGGGCGTGTCGCCGTGGCTCACCGGTGTCACGTCCTGCGTGATGATCGGTCCCTCGTCCAGGTCCTCTGTGACGTAGTGCGCGGTGGCGCCGATCAGCTTCACGCCCCGATCCCAAGCCTGGTGGTAGGGGCGTGCGCCCTTGAATCCCGGCAGGAAGGAGTGGTGGATGTTGATAGCGCGCCCGGCGAGACGCTCGCAGACCCTGGGGCTGAGGATCTGCATGTATCGAGCCAAGACGACGAGATCGATCTCGTGGTCGTCGATCAACTCGAGCAGTGCGTCGTCTGCCACCTCAGCGGTGCTGGGGGAGTAGGGGATGTGGTGGAACTCGATGCCCTCGCGTTCGACGACGGAGCGAAGGTCGTCGTGATTCGAGACAACGAGCGGGATATCCGCGGCCAACTCGCCGGAGTGGTGACGATTCAGCAGGTCGACAAGGCAGTGATCGTACTTCGAGACGAGGATCATCACACGAGGGTGATCTTCGGCCCGGCGCACGCTGATCTCGGCGTCGAATTCCTCGACGCGTGCCGCGAGATGTGCAGCCACCTGTGCCGGATCTTCGAGATCGTCCTCGAACACGGTTCGCATGACGAAGGTGCTCGTCTCATGATCGGTGAATTGCTTGTTCGCAATGATGTTGGCGTCCAATTCGAGCAGACCCGTTGCGAAGCTCGCAACGATCCCGCGCACATCGGGGCACTTCAGCGTGAGGATGAACTCGTTCATTGCCTCACGAGGCTACCCCACAGGCCCCGGCCGGGGGATCGTTCGTGCCTCCGTTCACAACTGTTGTGCTCGTACGCACAAACGTCGAGAATCGAGAACTTGACATAACGTGGATTATGGGCGCCCTATGGGACTACCAGCCCTGCAAGCGGGGGTAGCCCTGCGGTAGCATCCCCACAAGCCCCGGGAGATGGCATGACCGACACCGAGGAACGTCGAGACGTAGAAACGGACATCGAAGCGCTACGCACGCGCCTTCGTGACCTCGAGGACGAGAACGACAAGCTGAGAGGGTCCCTGACGAAGGACGAATCCCTCAAGCCGTACCAGATCGAACTCCTCAAACTCCAGCGCCATCTCGAGGCCGAGCGCATCCCGATGATGGTCATCTTCGAAGGAAGGGACGCCTCCGGCAAAGGCGGCACGATCCGCCGGATCAGCCGCTACATGAACGAGAAGCGCTATCGCGTGGTCGCTCTCGGCAAGCCCACGGACGTGAACAAGACGCAGTGGTACTTCCAGCGTTACGTCGAGCATTTCCCTGCGGGCGGCGAGATCGTTCTCTTCGACCGATCGTGGTACAACCGGGCGCTCGTCGAATCGGTCTTCGGCTTCTGCACGAAACGCGAGTACCGCGACTTCCTACGCGGCGTCGTCGGGTTCGAGAAGGACGTCGTGCGGCAGGGCACGGTGCTCGTGAAGCTCTACTTCAGCGTCGATCGCAAGACTCAGGCCGCCCGCTTCGCCCGCCGGACGAACGACCCTCTCCGACAGTGGAAGCTCAGCGAGATCGACGTCCAGGCACAGGAATTCTGGGACGACTTCACCGAGATGAAGTACCGCATGCTCGAGCGGACGTCGACCGATGCGGCACCCTGGACGATCATCCGATCGAACAGCAAGCCGAAGGCGCGACTCAACGCTATGAAGATCATCCTCAACGCGATCGACTACGCGGACCGCGACCCCGACATCGACTTCCGCCCGGATCCGAAGATTGTCGTCTCCGGAAGGAATGAACTCGCCCGAATGGACGAGGAGCGAGATCGCCTGGGCCGACCGAGCCTCTAGCCCTACCCCACGCGACCACAGATCCATCCCATTCTGCCACTGTGACACTATTGGACCCTCGCCGGCATCCCTGTCTCCGCGTACCTTCGGTACGGACGGGCTTTGAAGGATGAGCATGGCATCGCCCCCACAGAGGAGCACGGACAGCGTGTCGTCATCACGATGGGCGTCGACGACGTTGACGTGTACCGCGACAAGGTCCTGGCGGCCGGGGGCAGCATCGTCACCGACCGTATGCCCATCCCCGGTGTCGGGTGGTTCGTCATGGCGTCGGATCCGAACGGGATGCTCTTCGGCATGATGCAGGACGACCCGGCGGCAGGCACCTGACTCCCCTAGCGTCGATCCGCATCCGTCCCAGTTCCGTCACAGTGGCGATTTGATTGATCGGCTCGTACGGCGCCGAAGCCCGTGATGCCGGCCCGTGACGCCCTGTCTATCCTCTGCCACGCCAACCCAACTGGAGGCTCAAATGGCAAAACGCCGACTGACATGGTCCGCATTCGTTGCGCTCCTGCTCGCTCTAGCGATGCTCGCAGCAGCGTGCGGAAGCGAAGAGGCCGTCACCGGTCCCACCGCGGACGCAGGTTCGTGTGACGTGGCCGATCTCAACCTCGTCACCCCCGGCAAGCTCACGGTCGCTACCGGCGAGCCGGCCTTCCCGCCGTGGGTCTGCTCCGGTGGCGACGATTGCTGGGACGATCCTGAGTCAAAGACCGGCTACGAAGCGGGCCTCGTGTACGCCCTCGCCGCGGAACTCGGGTTCGCCGACACGGACGTTGAGTGGACGCGTATCGGCTTCAACGAGGCGATCGCCCCGGGAGACAAGCCCTGGGACTTCAACCTCCAGCAGTACTCGATCACCGAGGCGCGCGACGAGATCGTCGACTTCAGCGCCCCCTACTACACGACCCGCCAGGCGCTCGTCGTCTACCCCGACTCCCCCTACGCGTCCGCTACGAGTGTCGACGATCTCAAAGGCGCGACCCTCGGTGCGCAGATCGGCACCACCAGCCTCGACTTCATCGAGGACGTGATCAAGCCGGACAAGGACCCGAACGTGTACGACGAGAACGTGGACGTTGAGGCCGCCATGAACGCCGGCCAGATCGACGGTCTGGTCGTCGATCTGCCTGCGGCGTACTACATCACCGCGGTGCAGGTCGAGGGCTCGATCATCGCCGGTCAGTTCGAGGCGGAGGCGGCGGATCCGGACAACTACGGACTGCTCTTCGCCGAGGGCAACACCCTCGTTCCGTGTGTGAATACGGCACTCGCCGTATTGCGGGACAACGGCACGCTTCAAGAGCTCGAGGACACGTACCTGACCCAGGGCGGTGGCATTCCGACCATCAGCGGATAGCCGCTAGTGACCGAACCGTCGCCACTCGACGAAGTTGGAAGGGGCCCGGGGCTTCTCGGGCCCCCTTCCGCGCCGCGACGACACGAAGAGGGCACTCGGGCTGCCCTGATCGCGTTCATCTCGACGATCCTCTTCGTGGTCGTTGCGCTGTGGGCGATCCTGACCTCAGAGCATTGGCCGGCGGTTCAGCACCAGTTCTTCAATCGGCATCACTTCGTCGAGTCGTTCCCCCTCATCCTCGGAGGATTCTGGCTGGATATTCGGATGTTCCTCGGCGCCGAGGTCATCATCCTCTTCCTCTCACTTCTGATCGCGATGATCCGGTCGCTGCGCGGACCAGCGTTCTTCCCGCTTCGGGCCCTCGCCGTGCTCTTCATCGACATCATCCGCGGGATCCCGGTAATCCTCCTCATCCTGCTCCTCGGCTTCGGCGTCCCCGCCCTTCAACTCCCGGGCGTGCCGAAGAGCGCCCTCTTCTGGGGACTCACCGCACTCATCATCAGCTACAGCGCATACACCGCCGAGGTGTACCGGGCCGGTATCGAGTCCGTCCATGAGAGCCAGAGGATGTCGGCCCGCTCGCTCGGACTCACGCAGGGTCAGGCGCTGCGCTACGTGCTCGTTCCCCAGGCCATTCGGAACGTGATTCCCGCCCTTCTCAACGGCTTCGTAAGCCTCCAGAAGGACGTGGCGCTCGTGCTCGTTGTCGGCATACGTGAGGCTGTTCGCGAGGCCGACATCTATGCAGCCTCGACCTTCAACTACACGGGCTACGTCGCTGCGACGCTCCTCTTCCTCGTTGTCAGCATTCCGGTCGCCCGGTTCACGGACTGGTACACCGAACGGGTCCGCCGTCGCAGACAATCGGTGAGCGCATGACCCCACCGAAGCTCGAACTGCGCGGCGTGTGGAAGGCGTTCGATGACAAAGAAGTTCTACGCGACGTCGATCTCGAGGTCGCCCATCACGAGGTTGTCTGTTTGATCGGCTCGTCGGGATCTGGCAAGTCGACCATGCTCAAATGCGTGAACCTCCTCTTCCCCATCGACGAAGGCGCGATTCTCTTCGATGGGACCGACATCACGGCATCGGGTGTCAACGCGAACCAGGTGCGCGAGAAGATGGGGATCGTCTTCCAGGCGTTCAATCTGTTCCCTCACATGAACGTGCTCGACAACATCACGCTCAGCCCGCGCAAGGTTCACGGCATCGCGAAGGTTGAGGCGGAGGAGAAGGCGCGAGACCTCCTCGAGCGGTTCGGACTCTCCGACAAGATCGAGGAGTACCCGGATCGCCTCAGCGGTGGCCAGCAGCAACGCGTTGCCGTGATCCGCGCTCTCGCGACCGAACCGGAGTTGATGCTCTTCGACGAAGTCACGTCAGCGCTCGATCCAGAACTCGTTTCTGAAGTGCTCAACGTCATTCGAGGACTCAAGGACGTTGGGATGACGATGGTCATCGCCACCCACGAGATGGGCTTCGCCCGGGACGTCGCCGACCAAGTGTGCTTCCTCGACGCCGGCCGAATCCTCGAGCACGGATTGCCCGGTCAGATCTTCTCGGATCCCCAGCAGCCGCGCACCCAGCAGTTCCTTCAGCGCATCATCGACGCCGGGCGGCTGTAGACGCTACGCGAGCGGCCGAACCGTCACCACATCTCTCGGCTTGGGTTGGATGACCTTGCCGCCCGTACCGTTGTTCTCCGATACGAGCAGATAGCCGCTCGAGTCCCACAGGGCGATGAGCGTGTCCGTGCCGTATTCCGAGTCGCCGAAGGTCGACACCATGCCCCTGATCGGAGCACCGCAAAGCTCCACCTCAACGCCGTTCGGCACGGGGAGATGCGCGATCTCGTCGGGCAGGATGGAGCAGATCGCATTCCCGAAGTCGTCGATGTAGATCACTTCCCCGCTCACGCTGCCGTCTTCGTGGCGTTCGGCTCCCCACAGCGGGATCCTGATGGGATCGTCCATCGGTGTGCCGAGGTCCGTGAGCCGTACGCCGGCCGCAAGATGCGCTCCCACGGGCGAGAAGAGATCCCGGCCGTGGAATGTCATCGTCACGCTCTCCAGCCAGTACTCGGGCTTGTCGAGATCAACGAACTCCGTTGACCAGCCCTCGCGGTCGGCACGGTCGAGGCAAGCGCTCAGAACGCCGTTGTCGGGGGCGACGAAGTAGTGCTCCCCGATCCGCGCTGCGATCGGCCGTCGGGCGGTGCCGACCCCGGGATCCACGACGATGACGTGGACGGTTCCCGGAGGGAAGAAGAAGACGCTGTTGTTGACCACGAAGTTCGCCTCGCGGATGTCCTGAGGGGTGATGTGATGCGAGAGATCCGTGATCACAGCTTCGGGGGCGATGCGATGGATTGCCCCGTGGAGGACGGCGTCACTCCCTTGCCTGGTTCCAAAGTCGGTGGTGAGTGTGATGAACGACATCCGGCGATGCTACCCGACCGTCCACCACTCCTCGATGTCGCGCACGAGGCGTGCCCGGGTCGCCTCATCAGCCCACGACGCCTCGACCACGGCGAGCGATAGCCGCTTCAGCACATCGTCATGAAGCCCGAATCGCCGCTTCAAGTTCTCGAACTCGTCGGCGAGGCTGACGTCGAACATGGCCGGATCATCGGTGTTGATCGTCACGACGGCGCCCGATTCGATCAACTCGACCACCGGATGCTGGTCCCAATGAGCGACGACACCGGTCCGGAGATTGGACGTCGGACACACCTCGAGCGGGATCCGGTGTTCGACCAGGTAGTCAATGAGAGCCGGATCTTCTACAGAACGCACACCATGACCGATGCGCTCGGCACCCAGCTCGGCGATCGCGCCCCAGACGCTGGCCGGTCCCGCCTCCTCGCCTGCATGTGCCGTCAGGCGAAATCCGGCTTCTTTCGCGTCTCGGTAGACGGGGGCGAATTGCTCGGGTGGGTGAGCGACCTCGAAACCACCGATGCCGACCCCGATCACGCCGGCCTCATTCGCCACTTCCTTGATCGCTGCAAGGGTTCTGGCGGTGCCGTCCGGCCCTCGATCACGGACGAGATCGACGATCAGGGCGACTTGGACTTCGTCGACCCGGTCGAGCCCGGTTCGGATGGCCTTGGCGATGCGCTGGGGCTCGAGAGCGTGATGCCGGAAGTCGCTCGGAGAGAAGAAGGCCTCGACGTAGACGATGTTCTGCTCGACGAGGTGACGTGCGACCGCCTCAGCAGCGAATTCGAAGTCGTCGTAGCAGCGGAGGAATCCGTTCATCCAGCTCCACGTCTCCATGAAGTGAGCGAAGTCCCGATACGTGAACCACTCGGTGAGCTGATCCTCGCTCTTGATCATCGGATCCCCGCCGTGGTGCTGGATCAACTCCCACAGCGTCGGTACCGGTATCGCTCCTTCCAGATGGAAGTGAAGCTCCGCTTTCGGCATCGATGACCAGTCCCGCATCCGGGCATTCAACCAGACGGCCGCGCCATCGTCGCCACGAGGTCAGACCGTGTGCGGAGTCGGTGACGTCGATGAAGCGATGTGACCCTCGTCCCTGGTCGCCGAAGCCGGAGTCGCATACGGTTGAGACATCAGAAAGGACGGCTGATGCAACTCGCGTATGCCCAAGGCTCGACCGACGTGCCCCTTCTCGAAGAGACGATCGGGGAGAATCTCGAACACACCGCTGCGCGCTACCCCGATCGCGATGCACTCATCGTGCGGCATCAAGGTGTGCACTGCACCTACAGTGAGTTCGACGAGGCAACGGACCGCCTCGCGAAGGCATTCCTGCGCCTCGGCATCGAACTCGGCGATCGCGTCGGCATCTGGAGTCCCAACAACGCAGAGTGGGTCGCCGTCCAATACGCGACGGCGAAGATCGGGGCGATCCTCGTCAACATCAACCCGGCCTACCGCACCTCCGAGCTCGAGTACGTCCTCAAGCAGTCCGGCTGCCGGTTCCTCGTCTCGGCACCGTCCTATCTGACGTCGGACTACCGGGCGATGGTGGGCGCCGTTGAGCAGTCCGTGCCCGGCCTCGAACGGACGATCTTCCTCGACTCGCCGGAGTGGACCGATCTCTTCGACGCTGGAGACGACGTTCCCGACGAGGAGCTCTGGGAGCGTGAATCGCTCCTGAGCCCCGATCAACCGATCAACATCCAGTACACGTCGGGAACGACGGGCTTTCCGAAGGGCGCGACGCTCACACACCTCAACATCCTGAACAACGGCTACTTCTGTGGGGAGCGGCTCGGCTACACGGAAGTCGACCGGGTCTGCATCCCGGTACCGTTCTACCACTGCTTCGGCATGGTGATCGGGAATCTCGCGTGCACGTCCCATGGTGCGACGATGGTGATCCCCGCCGCGGGCTTCGACGCCGGCGCCGTGCTCGAGGCCGTCGAGGCCGAGTCGTGCACGAGCCTCTACGGCGTTCCGACCATGTTCATCGCTGTGCTCGAACACGAGGACCTCGAGAAGCGCGACGTCTCCACGCTGCGCACGGGCGTAATGGCCGGCGCGCCGTGCCCGATCGAGGTCATGCGACAGGTCATCTCCGATCTGAACATGACCGAGGTCACGATCGCCTACGGCATGACCGAGGTCTCCCCCGTCGCGACGCAGACACTTCGCGACGACACCGTTGAGCGGAGAGTGTCGACCGTCGGCATCGCACATCCCCACGTCGAGATCCGCATCGCGGACCCCGAGACCGGTGAGACCCTCTCCCCCGACACTTCGGGTGAGTTCTGCACGCGGGGCTACTCCGTCATGCAGGGCTACTGGAACGATCAGGAGCGAACGGCGGAGTCGATCGACGCCGACGGCTGGCTGCACTCAGGGGATCTGGCCGTGATGGACGCCGATGGATACGTGAAGATCGTTGGACGCCTCAAAGACATGATCATCCGCGGGGGCGAGAACGTGTACCCGCGCGAGATCGAGGAGTACCTGTACACCCATCCCGACATCGTCGACGCACAGGTCATCGGCGTCCCCGATGAGCGGTTCGGGGAACAGATCATGGCGTGGATTCAGAAGAAGGAAGGTTCGGATCTGACGACCGATGAGGTCGTCGAGTTCTGCAAGGGACGAATCGCCCACTTCAAGGTGCCGCGCTACGTGCGGTTCACCGACGAGTACCCGATGACGGTGACGGGCAAGGTGCAGAAGTTCAAGCTCAAGGAGCAGGCGATCGCTGAGCTCGGGCTCGAGGACGTCGCCGGCACCGCGACCGCGTAGACCCGCGACTACTCCCCGAGTGCGGACGGCTCGACGGCAACGTCTTGGAGCTCTCGCACGGCGACCGTCAGGTGTGCGAGCGCCTGCACGTAGTCGGCCTTTGTCGCACGACCGGCCCCGAGATCCGCCGCCACGTCCTCTGCTGCAGCTTCGAGCCTGTAGAGGGCATCACGGAGGTGCTCCCACGTGCGGCGGCTGATGAGGACTTCGTCCGGGCCGAGCTCGCGACGCTTCGCCTCTCGCCGAGCCTCATAGGCCCTCTGGCGGTGCGACTTCCTGCAATAGCGCTGTGGCCGCCCCGGGCCGGGCGTGACCGCAAATGCTCCCCCGCACCAGGCGCAATGGCGTGTCCGTTTCGTCACTGTGATCGAACGCTACCCGCAATGCGCGTTCCTGCCGAGGATCACACCTCGCGGTGTCGCAGCACAACGATGCTCCCGGCGATTGCGGCACCTGACACCACGATGGTCGAAGCGACCGATCGCCAGTACTCGAACGGGCCTCCCGCGATGAGGGCGTCGAACGCGCCGATGAGCTCAGACGGCAGCCAGGGTGCGAGGGCGGGGACCAAACCGATGAGCCCGATCACGATGAGCGCCCCAAGCGTGACGAGTGCCGTGCCGGGGACACTGCGGACGAATCCACCGATGAGGCCCGCCACTGCGACGGCGAAGCAGAGGTAGAGCGCGACGAGCAGCGACCCAATGACGCTGCCGAACACCCTCGGAGTGTCGATCAGCAACGCCGATACAGCGAACGCGATGCCCGATCCCGCGAGGAATGCTCCAGCTGCTGCGGCCATGTTCACGATGTATCGAGGAGCGACGATCTGGCCGATGGAGGCTCTCGTGCGCAGGAAGATCGACATTTCGGGTTTCGCGTCGAACGCGAGAGACGCCCCCGCCACGAAGACGAGGCCGAGGAGCCCGAGCTGCAACGCGTTACCGAGATATTGCGCCATGGCGAGTTCGGGGGTTGCCGGTGGCACGGCGATCTCGACTCCACCGCCGAACCGTTCGACGATCTCGGGCAGATACCGCGCGGTGAGCGGGCCGAGGAATCCGAAGAAGCCAAAGATGCCGGCGAGGATCCAGATCCTGTGCGTGCGGAAGAGACGGATGAGCTCGAGGCGGAGGAGGCTCATTGGGTCACCTCGAGGAAGATGTCTTCGAGGCTTCTCCTCACCGGTGCCACCGAGATGATGGAGACCTCGATCTCCGCGAGGGCCGGTATCAGCTCTCGTTCGAGGACATCACTGCTCCTCGCCGTCACCACGACAACATCATCAATGACGCTGACCCGATCGACCCACTCCCGCGATCGGATTGCGTCCGCGACGTGGCCGGCGCTTCCCCGTACCGTGATGCGGTACTCAGCGGCCTGTCTCCTGCCCGCCACGAGGTCGTCGAGCGTGCCTTCGTAGACGAGCTGGCCGTGGTCGAGGATCCCGATCGTGTCGCAGACCTGTTGGACGTCGTCGAGAATGTGGCTGGAGAACACCACGGTGGCTTGTCCGTGGAGGGCCGCGACCATGTCGAGCACCTCTCTCCTCCCGGCCGGATCGAGTGCGGCTGCCGGCTCGTCGAGGAGAAGGACGTCGGGCTCACCGACAACGGTGGCTGCGAGTCCGAGCCGTTGGAGCATCCCACGCGAGAAACCACCAACGCGTCGTTCGGCGACATCAGCAAGTCCGACGCGCTCGAGCACGGAGTCGACCGCCGCCGCGCCCTTCTGCGGCCCGTTGAGGGCAAGGGCGAGATCGACGACTTCATAGGCTGTCAGCCATGGATCGAAGGTGGGAGTGTCCGGCAGAACGCCGACGCGCGTCGCATCGACCGCGAATGCGCCTTCCGTTGCCTTCCGAAGACCCGCCAGCACGCCGAGAAGGGTCGTCTTGCCGGCGCCGTTCGGCCCGACGAGTCCGTAGATCGACCCACGCCGGACCGCGAGCGAGACGCCCGCCAGGGCGATGGTCGGTCCATAGCGTTTCGCGAGATCGGTCGTCGTGACCGCGTAATCCGACATAGCGGACCGATCTTACCGGTGGGCTCTTCGCCCATCGGGCATCGCTGTCCGCTCCCGAGCCCTCGCCGGGCTGAGGAGTTGGAGAGCCAACTCGTCCAGATCCTCGTCCGGCGCGACCGCGTATGCGATGAGCGGGACATACCCCGGGTCCACCGTCCCGGGCGGCCCGAGCCGCTCCACCAGATCGTCACTCCACACCCACATCTTGACCTCCCAACACCACACACCAACACCCACTACGAAGGTACCGCGGCTGTCAAATCGCCCCGACCGGCGGAAACACTTGGGTGTGATTCAACCCTCGATGAGAGTGGTCTCGGGTCGGTACGTGGACCATGCAAACCAGAACGTGTCGAGGTGCTCAATGCGTTCCAAACTGCTCCCCTCAAGGGGTCCGCCGGTCGCGGCGCCGGTGATGTCCCACGTGCTCCCGGTCTCTCGGTCCGTCGCTACACCATCCTGCACGTCGAACGTCAGCGGTTGTCCGTCCGCCTCAGAGGCAAAGACCCCTACGGACCCGACATCTCTTCCGTCTGCGACGTTCTCGCCCTCCAGTGCCGATGACTGCCCGGCCTTCCAGAGGATGACGAGATCCCGGCCTCCCACGGTCACCGGAGTGGCGGTGAAGTCGGCATCTTCGGAGTCGATCGCCGAGAGCGCGTAGGCGGCCGAGTCATCGTTGACGTGGATGCCGACAACCCGTTGCTTCGCCTTGGCTCGATCGTCGACGGTTCCGCGGAAGAGGAACGGCTGGGTGTCCTCATCGTCGTAACGGAAGTAGGGGTTCCTGCCGTAGTCGCGGCTGAAGCCGGTCTCGTTCCAGTCGAGTACCTGCCCGTCGGGGTACTCGGCCGCAAAGTCCTCCCACGCAAGAAGCGGTGCGGCGATCGACTCGAGTTCGGCACCCGTCAGCACACCCACAACGGAACGGCCATCGAAGTGTGTCCACAGCGACTCGGTCGCGCGGTCGTACATGACGAGGGCCGAGGCGAAGAGCCGGCCCGATGTGCCGAAGGTGGTCTCCACGCCGTCGATCTCGCGGCGGTACGTTGCTGCCGAGTTGCACAAGGGGCAATACGTCACAGACACGGGCACGCCACCGACTGTGTCGTTCACGATCTCGTGCCACACCAAGGCCCGTACCGGATATGCACGAGCATCGCCGTTGACCTCGAGAGCCACCACGGCCTCCGCCGGCTCCAGCATGTCCAGAGCGTCAACAACATCGAGGAAGACCGGATCATCGATTGGCGGAATCCCATCTGGTGGCGGGCCTCCTGAGATGATCTCTTCGACGGGAACGAGGGGATCCGGGAATGCCTCTGCGCGAGGATCATCGAGAGCGGACGGCCCGCTGGGGAGTCCGTCTTCGACTACGGCGTTCTCTTCCGATGTCGTTGTCGTCGATCCCTCCTGCCGCGGCGCCTCCGATGTGGCCGAGGTCTCGGGAGGCTCAGCATCCAAAGGTTCGCCACCGTCCACCGATGTACCGCAGGCCGTCGCTACGAGCGCCAGTCCCACGATCAATGTCAACGTGCTCGTTCGCGTCACAGATGTCCTTTCGGCGTCGCGTCCTAGAACGCCAGGGGATGCCGTGCTGTTCCTCTCTGTCGGATACCCGACGATCAAGATCCTCAGCCCTAACTCGCTCCGGCTGCGATCAGCCGGGATTCGGGGGATCTGCGCAGCGCAACCATGGCGACGATGCCGATCATCGGTCCGAACGCGAGCCACGGAAACGCCCATTGCCATCCGAAGGTCTCCGCGAACATGGGTACACCTCTGATCGTGACCAACGTGAGGAGGAATCCGAGACCCGTCTGGAGCGTCAGTGCAGTGCCCCGCCGCTCCGCTCTCGCCGTCTCCGTGACCATCGTCGAGAACTGTGCCGAGTCCGCGACCACCGATGCTCCCCACACGAGGAACAGCGGGACCACGAGAAGGGGTGAACGACCGAACACGAAGAAGGTGGCGAGCGCAGACGCGCCGGAGATCGCCATTGCTGTTCCTGCGACGAGGGTGCGTCCTCTTCGATCAGCGACCCGGCCGGCGACGTACGAAGCAGGGCCGCCGATGGCGATGATCGTGAACGTCGCGAACGGCACCCAGGCATCCTCCTGCCCGCGTGCGGCTGCGCTCGCTGCGAGGAATGCGGCAGTCCATGTCCACATGGCGTACAGCTCCCACATGTGCCCGAGATAGCCGTATGTGGAGAGCCGCACCCCACGGTTCTTCACCGCGGCACCGATGTGGCGGAACGAGAACGGCGAAGCCTCCACTTCGAACGGACCATCGGAAACGGTGACGCTCATCATCACAGCTCCTGCGACGGCGAGCAGGGTTGATCCGAGGAGAACGCCACGCCACTCCAGCCCGATCCCGCGAATGAGATGCGGCCCCGCGCTGCCGACGGTGAGCGCACCGACGAGCACGCCAAGGGCCATGCCCCTCCCGCGGCGGAACCAACCGGCCATCGCCTTCATCCCGCTTGGGTAGACACCGGCGAGAGCGAACCCCGTGACGAACCGGAGCACGTACGCGACATTCACCGTGGAGAACGAGACGGCGATGACGGCGCCGTTCGCGACGGCGCCGACCAGCGCAGCGATTGAGAAGAGCCTCCGCGCCGAGACCGAGTCGGCCACGCCGGTGACCGCGATCGTCAGCGCCCCGATCACGAATCCGATCTGCACCGCCAGCGTCAGCCAGGATGCCTCGCCGACGGTGAGGTTCCACTCAGTGCGAAGCTGCGGGGTGACGGCCGCGGCGGAGAACCACAGCGTCAGGACGAGCAACTGGGAGATCGCGATGCCGGAGAGGGCCCGGCGCTGCTCCCCTGTCGCCGACCCTGCCGATGACACAAGTTGAGTGGTCACAGCGAGTCCGAGCCGGATCCATTGATTGACGGCTGGCGAGATCTTCGCGTCGCGATCGTGACGACGCCCGCAGCTCCGACGACGGCGACGAATGCCAATCCCCAGAGCAAGGGCGCCTCTGCGATCGCGTTCTGTGCTGCCTGGGAGAGATTCTCGACGAACCGGAACGAACCATTCGCTCCGAGCGCCTGCGCCCCCGACCTCAGGCTGACCGTCCAGAACCAAACGATGTAGAGACCGGCACCGATGAGGATGACCCCAGAGACCTTGCTGATGTGCCGCGCAGATCCACGGAGCCAGGAGACCAGTTGCTGCTTCCCCACCGCAAGAGCGACGGTGACCGCCATCAGCACGGCTGCCATGCCCGTTCCGTACGCAATGAAGGTGGCCATGCCGGAGAGCAGGGTGCCCCGCGTCACTTGGGTCGCCACAACCGTGAGGAACACGGGGAGCGTGCACGACAGAGAGGCGACGGCGTAGGAGACGCCGAAGAGGAAGATCGATCGGTAGCCGCGACCGGCAGCAGCCTTCTGCGTCTTCGGCAGCCCGAGCGTGAGTTCGTAACCGCGCAGGAGGGTGATCCCGAGAATGATGACCCCTGCGCCGACGACGATCGCTACCCACGGAATCACGTCGATCACGATCCGGAATCCGGCAGTGATGAGCAGCCCTGTGATGCCGAACACCAGCAGAAATCCGGAGGACACGATTGCCCCAACGGTGAGGGCCGATCGCATGGCAGCCGCGCTGCCCCGATCCTCTTGCTCGATGCCCATGAAGTAGGAGAGGTAGGCGGGGAGCATCGCGAACCCGCACGGATTGACGGTGGCAACCAGTCCGGCGGCGAACGCGAGAGCAATCGGCGCGTCGATCACAGCGAGAAGGCCTCCTCGATCATGGCGAGGAGCTGCGCCTCGGTGAGCGGCCCGTTGTGCTCCTCGACGACATTGCCATCGGAGTCGATGAACACGGTGAACGGCATTCCGATCCCGCCCAGTTCGAGATACAGGTCCCCCGAGACGTCCTCGGCCAGATCGAATGCGATGCCGGTTTCGTCGACGAGGCGAAGAGCGTCGGCCCGGTCGTCCTGAAGGTTGATGCCGAGGAAGGCCACCTCGTCCCCGACGGCCTCCTGAACGGGGCGGAAGGCTGCGCTCAACTCGGCAACGCACGACGGACACCATGAAGCCCAGAAGTTCACGACCAGCGGCTGTCCCGCGTAATCGGCGAACGTCGCCTCTGAACCGTCGAATCGCAGGAACGCCAGGGCGGGAGCGGGCGTATGGTCTCCGGCCGGCTCCGCGGTGATCGACACATCGGTCTCGGTGGTGGTTGCGGTCTGCTCGGTTGCACCGCTGCACGCGGCTGCGACGAGAGCGACTGACAGCGCAATGCCGAGGAGCGTTCGTTTCATCATGGTCCTAGAACCCGCTTCGCTCACCCCTATTTCGCTCGAATGTCGCGTACGGGACGTTTCACGGGGTTCGACGATACGTCGTGTCCGTGAAGCCGCGGTGCGCCGCGGCCGGTACCGACACGGCATTCGGGGCGAAGGTCCCCGGTTTGATGGGACTCATGCCTCTACGGTGAGCGGCTAATCGGTGGTTCGATGGTCGCGTGCACGAGCAGTACGTCCAGCTGTATAACGCCGTCGGGGTGCCATACGAGGTGATCCGGGCATTCCTCACCGGCCGATCTCTCCCTGTGCTCGACGCTCCCCGGAGGATCGGCGTCGATTGGTTGAGCGAGGGCACCGCTCACCTCGAATTCGACATCGCTCGGGCTCATCTCGTGAAGGAGGTCTGCTTCCGCGTCGCCGACTACTCCGACGTTTCCGGCCCCCTCCCTATGGGCCGTGTGCAGCTCTCTTGGGAACCTCTGGATCACACGGACATCTACCCGATCGTCAGCGCCGATCTCGAGATCGAGCCCATCGACCACGAGCGCACCATGGTGTCCCTGCTCGCGTCGTACGATCCGCCCCTCGGCCGTATCGGGGCCGTTGTCGACCGTGTGGCAATGCACCGAATTGCAGAGTCCGCTCTGCGACGCTTCTTCGAACGGCTTGTCTCCGAGATCAAGGCGAACGCGAAAGCGACCTCCGCCTAGGAGCGTTCCCCTCGCCGTCAGCCCTCGAGCACGAATCTGATTCGACGGAAGCCCTTGCCCTTCGACTCGGTCTTCGTGATCCGGATCGATCCCACTTCTCCGGTCGAGTCGACGTGTGTTCCGCCGTCTGCCTGCCGGTCGAGTCCGACGATGTCGATCACCCTCACTTCGGTCAGGGACGGTGGCAGGAGGCTGACCTTCGTTCGGATGAGGCTTGGGTCCTTGTCGGCTTCACTGCGCGGAAGGAACGACACCTCCACATCTCGAGCCAGAGCGAGCTGCCGGTTGAGCTCCTGTTCGATCGGTTCCCGGTCGTCTGGGTCCCATTGAGGGATCTCGAAGTCGAGACGCCCCTCGCCCGGGTTCATGTTCCCTCCCGTGACCGGACTCCGGAATCTCTCCCACACGACGCCGCACATCGCGTGCATGGCGGTGTGGGTGCGCATCAGTGAATAGCGCCGGTCCCAGTCGATGGCGGCTTCGACGTCCGTGCCGGTCGGCGGCAGCCCGCCTTCGAGCCAATGCCAGACTCCGTTCGAGTCCTGGGTCACCCGCACGACGTTGAGCCGGTCGTCGCCGATGATGAGTGCCCCGACGTCGTGCGGCTGACCACCGCCACCGGGGTAGAACACCGTGCGGTCCAGCAGCACCCGGCCGTCGTCCCGATCAACATCGACGATCTTCGCCGCGGCTGACTTCTCGTATGCCCTCGTCGAGTAGATCCGATCAGTCATGCGCCTTCCCTCTGCGGCACCCTACTCATCGTGATCATTGGCAGGTTCGTCGCAAGGCGATCGGGCGAGACCGTAGTTGAGGCGGTCAACCAGCACTCCGGCTTTGACGTACGAGTCCTTCGAGATGCCTTCGAGATTCATGCCCGCCTTCTCCGCGACACGTGCCGACGCCGGATTCGTGAGGAAGACCCCTGCCTCGACGCGATGGAGATCCAAGTCATCGAAGCAGTAGTCGATGAAACGGCTGACCGCCGCAGTCGCGATCCCGTGTCCCCACTGCTCTGGATTGAGCCACCAGCCGATCTCTGCCGATCCGGTGTTGATGTCCCGCTTCGGCTCACAACCAACACCACCGGCGAGTGACCCCTCGACCATTACAGCGAAGTGGTGGGGCGGATCGTCGGCGGTTGCAATACCGAGCCATCTCTCCGCGTCTTCGACTGTGTACGGGTGCGGAAACGCATTGGTCATGAAGCGCGCGATGCGCTCGTCGTTCGCCACGGCCGCGATGGCGTCTGGAGCGACCGTGTCGAATGAGCTGAGGGTCACGTGCGGGTCCTGCGTCGCGAGCAGCATCCCGGCGCCTGAGGTGAGTTCGACCATGCTGGTCCCTTCGTCCGGCTCATCGAGAGGGAACCGACCCCCGGTCCGCCAATACGTTCCTTGGGCCCGCGAGAGAATGCTCTCATCGACGAGATACCGCCTGAGGGCTGCGTAGTCGGGATGGAAGTCCTCGAGCCGGCGGCTGACGTCGGCTTCGGGATAACGAACGCCGGGTTCGAATTCCTGGGCGAGGCGCTCGAGAATGACTCTGCGGCTTGCACGGTTCACCGGGATCTCCACGAGCCGATCCTCTGCGAAGAAGGTGCGGAGGACGCGAGCTTCGCTCTCCGACCACTCCCCCTCCAAGATATTCGGCGATGGCTCGTCCCGGCCTGGGAGCATGCGGGCGATGGTATGCAGCGCTTGGCGATCCAGGGAGCCATCCTCGTTCACGAGCCCGGCGGCCCTCAGAGATGCGATCGTGGAGAGTGCGTCGCGTCGAGTGAGTCCCAGTGCCGCGGAGAGCCAGTCAACCGTTAGCGCGCCTTCGGCCGCTCGCCCAAGCGCTGCGAGCCGCGTCGGATCGAGACAGATACGGGCGAAGTCGATCGCGTCCATCTCAGTCGAAGCCGCCGCGCGCAGTGCCACCACTACGCCGCGGGTCCGCGGCGCCGTAGAGCCCGGCGATTGGATCGAAGACCGCCGCCTGCACGCCACCGAAATACATGGCGAGATCCGGGAATCGCCGTGCCGTCATCCCGTCGATGGAGCGGACCTTGAGTCCCGGTTCATGGGCAATCATCGGCTTGCCGCCGAATACCTCCACGTGGAGTCGAGGGTGCGCGACCGCGTCCCGCAACGACATCCCGCAGTGGATGAAATTGAGGAGAACCTGAGCCACCGCGGTTGTAATGCGAGACGCTCCGGGACTACCGATCGCAAGCACCGAGCCGTCTGAACGCTTCGCCACGGTGGGAGCCATGTTCGAAACGAGCCTCGTTCCCGGAGTGAGTGTGTGGAAGCCCTCGGACGTGAGTTCGACTTCGCCGAGCGAGTTGTTGAGGTACATCCCGGTGCCGGGGACGAGCGCACCCGCACCGTATCCGGCCGAGACGGTGATCGCGCAGGCGTTTCCGTCCGTATCCGCCGAAGATGTGTGCACGGTACTCGGCGACCGCCCCACAGCAGAGAGATCTCCGGCATAGGCGTGCTCGAGGAGTTCACGCGCCGCCTCTACGCGGGTGGCGTATGGATCGAGGCGGTCGGCTCGGTAGCGGAGGACGGCTCGTTGAATTCTGACCATGCGGTCGGTCTCGTCCGGAGTCCAGCCGCCGAACGGCGGCGAGGAGGCCAGGAGCAGAAGAGCGCTCGCAACGGTTCCGCCGACGGCCGGGATCGGATTCATCGCGATCTCCCACTCGTCGAGCTCGAACCGGATCGGTTCGCGGATCTCCACCTCATACGATGAGAGATCTCCCTCAGTGAGAATCCCACCTCCTCCGACCACAGCAGCCGCCATCTCACGGCCGAGTTCCCCGTCGTAGAGCACAGCGGCGCCTTCTTCGGCGACAAGTCTCAGAGTGTCCGCGAGATGTGGGATCCTGATGAGGTCGCCTTCGGCCACGGGAGTTCCGTCATCGTGGTGTGTGATCGCTCGGCTCGTTCCGTCCCATCCGAAAATGAGCCGGTGGGAGTGATCGAGGTATTCAGCCGACGCCCCGGTAACGGTGAAGCCCTGCTCGACGATCGCGATCGTGGGCTTGAGAATCGACGCCCACTCGATGGCGCCGTATCGCCGATGTGCTTCGGCAAACGCGGCAAATGCTCCCGGTGTCGCGACGGATCCCCAACCGACGATCGTCGTCGTGTGACCGCCGTAGCTCATCTCGATCTCGGTTCCACCGCCGCCGAATCGTTCGCGAGGTAGACCGCGACCGGGCATTTCTGCATAGCCGTCAATGACCACAGGGTCGCCCTCGGCGGGCCAGATTGTGACGAAGCCGCTCCCGGCGGGGGCGATGATCCCGATTTCGGTGCACATCGACGCGATCGCCGCCCCGATCGCCGCATCGACGGCGTTTCCGCCCGCGTCTGCCACCGCAGCACCGGCCTCTGCGGCCAGGCCGGTCGCCGACGCGAGTTGAACCCTCCTCATGCGGCGCAAGGCTAGACCTGCATGGTCTCCTCCACCATCGCGACCGGTTCCGGCTCCCACGACGCGCCGTCGGCCTCGTCCCGGTGCTCGACGTGATGGGCAACCACCTCGATGCGGCTGCGGCTGCCCCTGTCATCGCTCCAGAAGCGTCGCTGCACTGAGGCGGCAATCCAGACCCGATCGCCGCGTTCATACCGGGTGGCGTCTTCGTCCGGGTTCCAGAGCACGACGGGGACGACGTCAATCCGTCGGGCGGGCTCCTCCGTCCTGGTGGTCACGAGGTAGCGAACGAGGGTCGTACCACCGGCGAACACCCTGATCTCCGGGGAGGCGGCGAGTTGTCCCGACACGACGACCACATTGAGATCCATGACATCTCCTCTCGGTTCGAGGAGGTGCGGGAAGTCGACCGTACCGGCGCCTTGTGACAGATTCGCGCTAGGAGGTTGCGGCGATCTCGCCGTCGAGGGCGTCGAGTCCGGCGAAGGAGGGGTCGTTGAGAACGATCGCGTCGGCGATGCGCCGAGCGGTCTCCGTCTCTCCGTTTGCCGCTGCGGCTCTTGCGGCCACATACCAGACGCGAAGATCGGCCTCGGCCGCATCCGGGCCGACGCGCTTCGGACCTGTCAGGTCCCACGCACCCGTGGCATCGCCCTTATCGAGCAGGTGCGACGCGTAGACCACAAGGCCCTCCTTGTAGACGATCGGCCGCACATCGGCCTTCTGGAGCGTCTCCCAGGCCTTCTCGACGTCTCGGTCCCGTCCCATTGCCCGAAGCACATCCATCTCATTCGGAAGGTGCGTTGCGTCTCCGGCCATTCGCCGATAGGCGCGCAGCTCTGAGAGCGCCGTGTCCCAATCGCCGATCCGGTATGCGGACAGACCGAGGGTCTCCCTGACCGTGGAGTCCTGCGGGGAGAGGTTCTTCGCCAACTTCGCATGCTTCACTGCAGCGTGGTAGCGGCCGTCGGTCATTGCAGCCGAAGCCTCGCCGAGGGCTTCGAGAGCGGGGGCGATCCGTTCCTTGGGCGTCACACGGACGAGCGCCTCGACCACCCAGTTCGGCAGATCGACAGCAGCGCCTTTGAGGTCCCGGCGACGTTTCGTATCGTGGCTCTCCCAGCTCGCCTTCCCGGAGCCCCCCCTCGAATCGCGCGAGTCGCCGCGCGACGAACCGCGGGACGAGCCGGACTGCCTCCCCTTGTACGAAGACGAACGCGAACGCGACGAGGATCCGCCCTTCTTCGGCGGGCTCCCTTGCCGCTTCTTCTTGTTGTCGTAGTTGCTCATCGTTCATCCACTGTCAGGGGCCGGGCTTCATCCGGCCGGGGTTTGTCGGAGCCTAATGAACTCCTCGGTTGACCGCCGTCCGCTGAAGTGCGGACGCGAAAAAGGGCCGCCTCACAGTGTGAGACGGCCCTTTCTCAAGAGTGTTCGGCGGCGACCTACTCTCCCGGGACCCTGCGGTCCAAGTACCATCGGCGCGGGCGGGCTTAACTTCCGTGTTCGGAATGGGAACGGGTGGAACCCCGCCGCCATGGCCACCGAAACCTTCTGAGCGCTCTTTGAGCACTCCATAGCGAGCACGAGTTGCCATCGCGGCATTCATATTCAAGCCCTCGGCCTATTAGTACCGGTCAGCTCCACACATTGCTGCGCTTCCACTTCCGGCCTATCAACCTGGTCGTCTACCAGGGGCCTTACCCGGTTAATCCGGTGGGAGATCTGATCTTGGAGGCGGCTTCGCGCTTAGATGCTTTCAGCGCTTATCCGTTCCGCACGTGGCAAACCAGCCATGCCTTTGGCAAGACAACTGGCACACTAGAGGTGCGTCCATCCCGGTCCTCTCGTACTGAGGACAGCTCTCCTCAAATCTCCTGCGCCTGCGACGGATAGGGACCGAACTGTCTCACGACGTTCTAAACCCAGCTCGCGTGCCTCTTTAACGGGCGAACAGCCCGACCCTTGGGACCTGCTTCAGCCCCAGGATGAGACGAGCCGACATCGAGGTGCCAAGCCCTGCCGTCGATATGGACTCTTGGGCAGGATAAGCCTGTTATCCCCGGGGTACCTTTTAGCCGTTGGCCTCGGCGCACCCACATGCCGCCGAGGGATCACTAGGCCCTTCTTTCGAACCTGCTCGACTTGTTTGTCTCGCAGTCAAGCTCTCTTGTGCCCTTGCACTCAACGTCTGATTGCCGACCAGACTGAGAGAACCTTTGGGCGCCTCCGTTACATTTTGGGAGGCCACCACCCCAGTGAAACTGCCCGCCAGACACTGTTCCTGATCCGGATAACGGATCGAGGTTAGAAGGCCAATATGAGAAGGGTGGTATTTCAAGTGTGACTCCACGATGGCTAGCGCCACCGCTTCACGGTCTCCCACCTATCCTACACATCACATAACGAACTCCAATGTCAAGCTGCAGTAAAGGTCCCGGGGTCTTTCCGTCCTGTCGCAGGAAGTGAGCATCTTTACTCACACTGCAATTTCGCCGAGTCTCTGGTTGAGACAGCGCCCAAGTCGTTGCGCCATTCGTGCAGGTCGGAACTTACCCGACAAGGAATTTCGCTACCTTAGGCATGTTTGTTACTTCGCTATCCACGTGGAATTCATTACGTGGAATCACGGGCCCGATCATTTCTGCCGGGCTCCCCATGTCGCCATGAGGATCGGACTGTATCATCGCCGCTACTCACTGCGGCGCCTGGCGTACAGTCTCTGAGGATCCCTGCGCAGGACTTGTTCAGTCCTGATGCACGCGATGCGTGCACTCGAGTGGGGTGCCGGCCATCGATGGGTCCCTCAACGACGTGAGTGTCGTGGGGGTCCATGGCGCGATCCCTTTCTCGCTTCGGTTTCCTGCTGATTGTCCGCACCGAACGGATTGTCACTGTCCATGCCACACATCCATCAGATGTTGTAACACGAACGAGTACCGTCGGATACTCGGATATTCCAGCATATAGCCAGGTTTTGTAACCGCCATTCAGATGTCTGTTTAACGGTTATAGTTACCGCCGCCGTTTACTGGGGCTTGAGTTCAAAGCTTCGCTCCGAAGAGCTAACCTATCCCCTTGACCTTCCAGCACCGGGCAGGCGTCAGAGCGTATACAGCGTCTTGCGACTTCGCACGCTCCTGTGTTTTTAGTAAACAGTCGCTTGGGCCTGGTCTCTGCAACCCCATCGGGCTTCGGACGCGAGGTCCTACACCCTACCGGGGCGCTCCTTCTCCCGAAGTTACGGAGCCATTTTGCCGAATTCCTTAACCAGAGTTATCTCGCTCGCCTTAGTATTCTCTACCTGTCCACCTGTGTTGGTTTGGGGTACGGGCACCACAGGAGCTCGCTAGAAGCTTTTCTTGGCAGCATGGGCGTTCAGCGGCTTCGCCTATATCGGCTCGGCTTCGCGCCTCGGACTTCGTGAGATCCGGATTTGCCTAGATCTCGTCCTACACGCTTACCCCGGGTCAACCATCGCCCGGGTCCGCTTACCCTTCCGCGTCACTCCATTGCTGGCCTACTACCAACTGGGTCGGTAGGCCCCGAAGGGCTTTCCTTAGCAAGTTGGATTCAGCCTGGACGCGCCTGTGGTGGTACGGGAATATCAACCCGTTATCCATCGATTACGCCTCTCGGCCTCACCTTAGGTCCCGACTAACCCTGGGCGGACGAGCCTTCCCCAGGAAACCTTGGACATCCGGCGGAGGAGATTCTCACTCCTCATTCGCTACTCATGCCGACATTCTCACTCGAGTGGCCTCCACGGCTGGCTTCCGCCGCCGCTTCGTCGGCCACACGACGCTCCCCTACCGCTCTTATCCCCTGGACCGTCTCCCGAAGGATTCGGCCGGGGTTGCGATAAGAACCCGTAGCTTCGGTGCAGAACTTGAGCCCCGTTACATCATCCGCGCGGGATCACTCGACCAGTGAGCTGTTACGCACTCTTTAAAGGAATGGCTGCTTCTAAGCCAACCTCCTGGCTGTTTGGGCAACTCCACATCGTTCCCCACTTAGTTCTGACTTTGGGACCTTAGCTGACGGTCTGGGCTGTTTCCCTTTCGACCATGAAGCTTATCCCCCATGGTCTGACTGCCGTACTTGGCGCATTGGGATTCGGAGTTTAACTGGGGTCGGTAAGCTTGTTGGCCCCCTAACCCAATCAGTGCTCTACCCCCAATGCGGAACATACGACGCTAGCCCTAAAGCTATTTCGGGGAGAACCAGCTATCGCCGGGTTTGATTGGCCTTTCACCCCTATCCACAGATCATCCCCCCAGTTTTCAACCTAGGTGGGTTCGGGCCTCCACGAGGTCTTACCCTCGCTTCACCCTGTCCATGGATAGATCACCCGGCTTCGGGTCCATGGCATGCGACTAGACGCCCTATTAAGACTCGCTTTCGCTGCGGCTACATCACTCGACTTAACCTCGCCACATACCGATGACTCGTCGGCTCATTCTTCAAAAGGCAGGCCGTCAGGATCACAAGTGATCCCTCCGACTGCTTGTAAGCTAATGGTTTCAGGTACTATTTCACTCCCCTCACCGGGGTGCTTTTCACCTTTCCCTCACGGTACTTGTCCGCTATCGGTCGTTCGGAAGTGTTTAGCCTTACGAGGTGGTCCTCGCGGATTCACACGGGATTTCACGGGCCCCGTGCTACTTGGGAACACCCTCTGGAGGCTTGACAGATTTCGGCTACGGGGCTGTTACCTCCTGTGGCTCCGCTTCCCAGCGGATTCGCCTATCTGCAAGCTTTGTAACTCCATGACGGCTTCGACGCACCGTCTGAAGGGTCCCACGACCCCGGCAAGGCAACGGCGTCGACCTTTGACACCTTGCCGGTTTAGGCTCTACCCGTTTCGCTCGCCGCTACTCAGGGCATCGCTGTTGCTTTCTTTTCCTCGGGGTACTGAGATGTTTCAATTCCCCCGGTTCCCTCTACCGGTCCTATGTGTTCAGACCGGAGTGACTGGGCATAACCCCAGTCTGGTTTTCCAATTCGGACATCCCCGGGTCAACGCTTGCTTGACAACTCACCGGGGCTTATCGCAGCCTGCCACGTCCTTCATCGGCTCCGAACGCCAAGGCATCCACCATCAGCTCTTAGTAGCTTGAATAAATATTGAATACTTTGACTTTAACTCGTACTCGCTATGCAGTTCTCAAAGAGCCGGAGGGTTCGGTTCCGCCGCTACGCGGCGTTACCGGACTCCCTCACGACTGAACAGCGTGTCCGACCCGATCCAGAGATCCGGTCCGTCGGTTCGCTTCCACCCGAAGGTGCAGCCTTCCGACCGGCCGGCGCTCATCGCCGGGCCGAATAACCAATGTATTGACTAGGAACATCGAGATCATCGTGAATGATCTCTCTGTCGCTCCTTAGAAAGGAGGTGATCCAGCCGCACGTTCCCGTACGGCTACCTTGTTACGACTTCATCCCAGTCACCGATCCCGCCTTCGGCAGCTCCCTCCCAAAAGGGTTGGGCCACTGACTTCGGGCGTTACCGACTTCCGTGATGTGACGGGCGGTGTGTACAAGCCCCGAGAACGTATTCACCGCGGCTTTGCTGATCCACGATTACTAGCGACTCCGGCTTCATGGAGTCGAGTTGCAGACTCCAATCCGAACTAGGGATGGCTTTCAGGGATTCGCTCACCTTTGCAGGATCGCAGCCCGTTGTACCACCCATTGTAGCATGCGTGCAGCCCTGGACATAAGGGGCATGATGACTTGACGTCATCCCCGCCTTCCTCCGAGTTATCCCCGGCAGTCTCCTATGAGTCCCCACCATTACGTGCTGGCAACATAGGACAGGGGTTGCGCTCGTTGCGGGACTTAACCCAACATCTCACGACACGAGCTGACGACAGCCATGCACCACCTGTCATGGGCGCATAAGCACCCTATATTTCTACAGGTAGACCCATGATGTCAAGTCCAGGTAAGGTTCTTCGGGTTGCATCGAATTAAGCCGCATGCTCCGCCGCTTGTGCGGGGCCCCGTCAATTCCTTTGAGTTTTAGCCTTGCGGCCGTACTCCCCAGGCGGAACACTTAATGCGTTAGCTACGGCGCGGCAGATGTCAATAGATCCGCCACACCTAGTGTTCAACGTTTACGGCATGGACTACCAGGGTATCTAATCCTGTTTGCTCCCCATGCTTTCGCTCCTCAGCGTCGGTACCGGCCCAGTGAGCCGCCTTCGCTACTGGTGTTCCTCTCGATATCTGCGCATTCCACCGCTACACCGAGAATTCCACTCACCTCTACCGGACCCTAGTCACAACAGTTTCGACCGGCGTCCCGGGGTTGAGCCCCGGGTTTTCACGACCGACTTGTTGAACCGCCTACGAGCCCTTTACGCCCAATAAATCCGGACAACGTTTGGCCCCTACGTATTACCGCGGCTGCTGGCACGTAGTTGGCCGGGCCTTCTTCTGGAGGTACCGTCATTTTCGTCCCTCCTGAAAGCGGTTTACAACCCGAAGGCCTTCATCCCGCACGCGGTGTCGCTGCATCAGGCTTTCGCCCATTGTGCAATATTCCCTGCTGCTGCCTCCCGTAGGAGTCTGGGCCGTGTCTCAGTCCCAGTGTGGCTGATCGTCCTCTCAGACCAGCTACCCGTCGTAGCCTTGGTGAGCCATTACCTCACCAACAAGCTGATAGGCCGCGAGGCCATCCCGAAGCGGCGGACCATTTCCTCAGCAGACCATGTGGTCCAAAGAGGATATTCGGTATTAATCCGGGTTTCCCCGGGCTATCCCGATCTTCGGGGCAGGTTCCTCACGTGTTACGCACCCGTTCGCCGGTTTCCCCAGCCGAACCTTACGGATCGACTGGTTCTCCCTCGACTTGCATGCATTAAGCGCACCGCCAACGTTCGTCCTGAGCCAGGATCAAACTCTCCATCGAAATGATGGGAGAAAGAATTCCTGATCTCGCTGAGATCTGGAGATCGATCTCTCAAAGGGTGGCCACACCGGGGACGGGGGTCCCTTGGTGGTGTGACCGTGTTTTGTACGCGCTCTCCCCTGCTGCACCGCGAACGGTGCATACGGGTGAGCGCTCATTGGCTTTTGACACGCTGTTCAGTTGTCAAGGAGCCCGGATCCCTTCTCAAGCGCACGCGTGCGCCCAAGTGGGGGGCCTCACAGTTTAGCACCTCTGAATCACAGCGGCGCAGACTACCGACCGGATTGGCCGGCGGAACCAGTATTCAAGCACGCTCTCGCTCTACTGCAACTCGATCCGGCAGATTTCTTCAGAAATTGCGGAACGGGCTCACGGAATCCTGATCTGGAGGACTCGCGTCGACGCGAACCCCTACGCCGTGGCCCGCTTCTTGAGCCAGACGAACAGCGCCACGAGCCCGGCGATGACGAGGATTCCGCCGATCGACAGGGCAGCCAGGATGTCCATGATGGTGCTCAACGCCCAGACGATCGGAATCGCCAGAAGGATGATCGCGACGACCACCATCCACGTCGGAAACCGGTTGCTCTCACTCGCTGTCATTGGGTTCCTTTCGGTTCGGACGACGACGATAGCGTCGCGCCCGCCGGGATCGTCAGCGAACTGCTATCCGCACGAATCGTCGCTTCCCCACCTGGATGACCACGCCGTCGAGATCGGCACCGACGACGAACTCATCTCGCGTGCGCTCCCCGTTGATCTTCACGGCGCCCTGTTTGAGGAGCCGCCTCGCTTCTCCGCGCGATGCGACGAGGCCCGTGTCTCCAAGGAGGGCAGGGAGCGAGACTTCGCCGCCCGTGCTGATCTCGTGCGTCGCGATGTCTTCGGGTGCTTCATGCGACTTGAAGAGTCGATCGAAGGCCGCTTCGGCTGGCGTCGCCGCTTCGGCTCCGTGATGAAGAGCCACGATCCGCCGGCCCAACTCACGTTTCGCCTCCCCCGGGTGGATGGTGCCGTCCTCGAGACCTGCCACGAGGGACCTCACGTCCTCGGCGTCTGCGAACGCGGCGAGTCGGTACCAATCGGTCATCGCCTCGTCCGGGATCGACATCGCCTTCCCGAACATCTCGGCAGGCTCATCGCGAACGGAGATGTAGTTGCCAAGCGATTGCGACATCTTCTTCACACCGTCGGTGCCCACGAGGAGCGGCACCGTGGCGACGATCTGCCCCGGCTGCCCCCTCCGCTCTTGCAGGTCCCGGCCGACGAGGAGATTCCAAAGCTGGTCCGTCCCCCCGATCTCGATGTCGGCCTCGACGGCCACCGAGTCCATGCCCTGGAGCAGCGGGTACATGAACTCGATCATCGAGATCGGCTCGTGCGCCTCCCACCGCTTCGTGAAGTCGTCCCGATCCATGATCCGGGCCACGGTGAAGTCCGATGTCAGCTCGAGCACGTCGTGCATCGACATCGCCCCGAGCCACTCCGAGTTGTACCGAATCTCGAGGCGCTCCGACAAGAGCTGTGTCTTGATCACAGGGAGAAGGCGCTCGGCATAGCCGCGCACTTCTTCAGCGCTGAGGCGCTTGCGCGTCTCGCTCTTGTCCGAGGGATCGCCAACCTGGGCGGTGAAGTCGCCGACGATGAGGACCGCGGTGTGGCCCATGTCCTGGAATCGCCGCAGCAGGTCGAAGACGACGGCCCAGCCGAGGGTCACGTCGGGTGCCGTCGGGTCGACGCCGAGCTTGACACGAAGTGGGCGACCCTCTTCGAGCAGGCTGAGGAGCCGGCCTTCGGGCAGGGAGATGTCGACGGTCCGGGAGATGTGTGCGAACTGCTCTTCGGGTGATCTCATTGCGCCGAGAGGCTAGCGCTCATACCCAGGGTTGCAGTCCCCGTATGCGCGGCCACGAGCCCACTGAATGAACGGTCTGCCCTGTCCTGCTCATTCCGCGGGCTGGCTGCGCCGTATACGGGGACTGCAACCCTGGGTACGCGTCAGGGGGTGAGGAGGAAGCGCCAGGGGCGGTCCGTCGCCTTCGTGATGCCGACTCGCGTCGTCGCCCGTACGTCGCCTGAGACCGGACCCTCCGGGGGGAGCAGGCGAAGCGGCCCGTTGACCACTGAGGTGCCGTCATGTGACCCGTCGACGCCGAGCGCCTGGCAGAGCTTCCCCGGCCCGTCGACGAGGTGATCGCCTCTCCCCCGCCTCCGCTCCATCTCGTCTGCACCAACCGTCGGTTCGCCGCCTCGGAGGAGCACCGCAGATGGATCCCCCTCCGCTCCGACAACGACGTTCATGCACCAATGGATCCCGTACGACCGGTAGACGTAGAGCGTGCCCGGAGGACCGAACATCGCGACGTTTCGGGTTGTCGCTCCCCGAAACGCGTGGCTCGCCGGATCATCGGATCCTGCGTAGGCCTCCACCTCGGTGAGCGTCACCTCAGTGGTCACTCCACCGGATGCGGTCCGCACGCGCCACCCCAGCAGCTCCGGAGCGACGGTGAGCACGTCCCCCGAGAGGAGCTCCTCCAGACGCGTGACGACCACTCTCAGTCTGACGTGAGATGCAAGAGGAGCGCCTTGAAGGCGTGCATGCGGTTCTCTGCCTGGTCGAAGACCCTCGAACGGGGATGCTCCATCACATCGTCGGTGACCTCTTCGTCGCGATGCGCCGGGAGGCAGTGCATGAAGATCGCATCGTCGGCAGCCCGTCCGAACATGTCGAGCGTCACCTGGAACGGAGCGAACAGCGCCTTGCGCTCCTCCGCTTCGCCCTCCTGCCCCATCGAGGCCCACACGTCCGTGTAGACGACGTCCACGCCGGCGACGAGATCGAGCGGGTCGTGGCCGACAATGATCGAGCCGCCTGTCGATGCCGCTATCGCCGTTGCCTCTTCGGTGATGTCCGCCGCAGGCTCGTAGCCCGGGGGGCACGCCACTCTCACGTGCATGCCGGCCATCGCCCCCGCGAGCATGAGGGAGTGGGCCACGTTGTTGCCGTCGCCCACATACGTCACGGACGTCCCCGACAGGGGCTTGTGCTCGGCGATTGTCTGCAGATCGGCGAGCGCCTGACAGGGATGGCTCCGGTCGGACAGCAAGTTGATGACCGGAGCGTCGGCATGCTCGGCGAGTTCAACGAGGTCACTGTGGTGGAACACCCTGAAGGCGAACACGTCGAGGTAGCGGTCGAGCGTTCTGGCGACGTCCTTCACGGCCTCGCGCTTGCCAAGGCCCACTTCCTCCTGCTTGAGGACGAGTGGATGCGCTGCAACGTCCACGCATGCCGCCTCACACGACACCCTCGTGCGCGTCGACGGCTTCTGGAAGAAGAGTCCGACCTTCATCCCAGTTCGGGATTCGGCGACTCCCTCCGAGTGATCCTTCACCGCCTTCGCCGTCTCGAGGACGGCCTTCAGCCCATCGTTGCCGAGATCTGTCACCATCAAGAAGTCGCTCATACTGCTCCTCGCAGAGTTCCGCCGGTCGCCGTGACGACCGAGTCAACGATCTGTTTGCGGATCGGGGCAACGTCCTCGTCGCTCAACGTCCGGTCCGGGGCCCTGACACTGAGGCTGATCGCGATGCTCTTCCGGCCGGCCGGGATCGGCTCGCCTTCGTAGACGTCGAAGATCCGGCGCTCCTCAACGAGCCCGCTGCCTGCGGCGTCAATTGCATCCAGGAGGACACTCGCAGCCACACTCGAGTCCACCTCGAATGCGAGGTCGAACACCTGGGGCGGATAGGCGGAAGGCGCGTTGAAGCGCCAGGCCTCGCGCTCTCCGATCAGCCTCTCGACCTCGATCTCCCCAATGATCGCTCGTCCCTCGATCCCGTGGTGCGTCGCCACGGCGGGGTGGAGTTCCCCGACCGTTCCGATCACCTCATCACGAAGGATCACCTCCGCTGCTCGCCCGGGATGGAAGGGGGCCCTGTCCACGGCGCGAAGCTCGGCTCCGTCGATTTCCATGGATTCGGCAATGACTGCCCAAAGCCCCGTTGCGTCGTAGACGTCGTATCCGGCCGCGCCGGCATCCCAACGCTGGCTGGGCCCACCCGCCGCAACGAACCCGAGTCTCTCGGGTTGATCCGGTAACACACCATCCCCCGGTAGGAACACCTTGCCCAGGTCGAAGAGCCGCACGTCGTCCACGCGCTTGGCGAGGTTCGCCGATGCCGCCTTGAGAAGACCGGGGATGAGCGTCGTGCGCATGACCCCCTCTTCGTCACGAAGCGGGTTCACGACAGGTATTCCCGTGCGTGCGGCATCGTCGACGGGCAGGAGCAACGCGTCGAGGTCTTCCGCCCCGATGAACGAGAAGCTCATGATTTCGTGGTAGCCGGCACCAACCATCACCGATCGGAGCCTCCGCAGGCGCTGCTGTCTCACGGGGAGTCCCTGGCCGTCCCCGAAGCGCAGCCGGCCTGGGATGTTGTCGTAGCCGTAGAGACGCGCAACCTCTTCGATGAGGTCCGCCGCACGGATCACGTCGGGGCGACGCGTCGGCACCGCAACAAGGAGGGGGTCGTCCCCTGATACATCGAAACCGAAACGCCCGAGAAGCGACGCGGTGGTCTGCGGGTCGATGGAGATCCCCAGCACACGCTCGACCTCGCTGCCGGGAAGCTCGATGATCCGCTCCGGCGGTCTCGCCGGATACTCATCGACCACGCCCGCAACAACGCCGCCCGCGGTCTCGACGAGGAGTTGTGCCACGCGATCGGCCGCCAAACGGCAGAACTCCGAGTCCATGCCGCGCTCAAAGCGGGCCGATGCCTCGGAGCGCAGATTGAAGCGCTTCGACGTCATGAGCACGCTCGGCGGGTTCCAATACGCGGCCTCGATGAAGACGTTCGCCGTCTCGTCTCGTACCTCAGTGTCCGCCCCGCCCATCACGCCGGCAATGGCCACCGGCCGCTCCGCATCGGCGACGACGATGTCCGTGATGTCGAGGGCACGGTCCAGTTCGTCGAGCGTCGTGATCCGCTCTCCCTCGGTTGCGTGCCGAACCACGACCGTGTCACCCAGCCGGTCCGCATCGAACGCATGGGTCGGATGCCCGAATTCGATCATGGCGTAGTTGCTCGCGTCGACCACGTTGCTGATCGGGCGCACTCCTGCAGCCGTCAACCGTGCTCGGATCCGATGTGGAGACTGCCCGACCTTGATGCCGCGCACCTCGCGGCCGACGAATCGGGGGCATGCGACGTCGTCGACGATCTCGACCTTCGTCGCGGTGTCGGTGGGCGGGAGTTCCAGGTTCGGTTCTGCAAGGGGCAGCTCGTAGTAGGCGGCAAGCTCCCTTGCCAGGCCGTACACGGACATGCAGTCGGGCCGGTTCGGCGTGATGGAAACATCGAAGACCACATCCCCTGCCGGGAGCAAAGAAGAGAAGTCGCTCCCAAGCTCCTCTTCAGCGCCGGGGTAGTCGTCATCGAGGACCATGATGCCCGCGGCGTCCTCCCCTACTTCGAGCTCTGACTCCGAGCAGATCATCCCATTCGACGTCACTCCCCGGATCGTGCGCTGTGTGATCTCGAAGTCGCCCTGAAGAACCGCACCGGGCTTCGCAACAGGCACCACGGCGCCCGCCTCGAAGTTCCATGCGCCGCACACGATGTCGAGCACTTCATCTCCAACGTCCACTTTCGTGACCCGGACCTTGTCGGCGTTCGGATGCGATCCGACCTCGAGCACCTTCCCGATGACCACGCCGTCGAATCGGTGGGTGATGGGCTCCCAGCCCTCGACCTCGTGACCGAGGCTCTCGAGGACTTCGGTGATCTCGTCGGGATCGTTCGTCGGCAGATCGACGAACTCCCGCATCCATTCGAGTGTGAACTTCATCGGTACTGCTCCAAGATGCGCTGATCGGGATCGAGCAGGTGCCGGATCTCGGTGATGCCGTGCCGAACCATGGCGAGACGATCTGCACCGACGCCGAAGGCAAATCCCGTCACCTTGTCCGGGTCGTAGCCCGCGTATTCGAAGACGGCCGGGTTCACCATTCCGCAGCCCAGGAGCTCCATCCACCTGCCGTTCGTGTAGACATGCATTTCGGCCGACGGCTCGGTGAACGGGAAGTAGTGGGGGATGAACTTCGTCTTCGTGTTCGGGCCGAGGAACTCGCGAGCGAAGTGGCTGAGCACGCCCTTCAAGTCGCCGAACGTGATGTCCGTGTCAACCGCGAGCCCTTCGATCTGGTGGAAGACCGGTGAGTGAGTCGCGTCGAGTTGATCTCTCCTGAAGACCCTTCCCGGCACAACGAGATAGACGGGCGGTTCGTGCTCCTCCATGTAGCGCGCCTGCATAGGGGACGTGTGCGTTCGCAGGAGGACGTCCTCCGGCACATCCCCGTAGTCGAGGTAGAGCGTGTCGCTCTCAAACCTCGAAGGATGACTCGGGGCGAAGTTGAGCGCCGTGAAGTTGTAGTAGTCCGTTTCTGCCTCGGGCCCGGTTGCAACCGTGTATCCCATGGAAACGAAGATGTCGACGATCTCGTCCATCACCTGATTGACGATGTGCGTCGTCCCTCGGCGGGGCACCCTTCCCGGCAGGGTCACGTCCACTCGGTCACCTGCGAGTGCCGCCGAGGCCTCGGCGGACTCGAGGATCTCACGGCGTGCGGCGATGATCGCATCGAGCTCCTGCGCGACGTCGTTGATCGCGCGACCAAGATCCCGCCGCTCTTCCGGAGCTACCTTCCCGAGCGAGCGACGGCCCGCGGCTATCGGGGACGCCTTTCCGGTGACTTCGTTCGCCACCGCGTCGAGCTCCGCGACACTCTCTGCAGCATCGATCCGGACGGGCGCGTCGGATCGGAGCCGCTCAAGCACGGCTCTGGTCTCACTCGGTTCTGAGAGGCTCGTGGTCGGATCCACTCCTCGCTCCTTCTGTGTTCTCGTTGATCGCCTCGAACGCGGAGACGCCCGGAACATTGTCCCGGGCGTTCGTTCGTGCGGTGTCGATCAGCCGCGTCCGTTCACCCGGGCTGGGGGCCCGTAAACGCGAATCGGAAACGACGGATCGTCTTCATGGGAGGAAGCGTAGAGGAATCACGGGGTTCCGCAAGACAAGGTGCTCTCTCAACACATTCACAGAGGAGGGACGGGAGTACCTCCCGTCCCTCCTCAACTTCTTCTGTGTTCTGGTCTACGGCATTGCCGGGAAAATGGTGAATTGCACGTCTTCGCAGAACGGCGTGCAGCCCGTCTCCACATAGGTGAGTTGCTTGAGCAGTTCGGGGCCGCCCCGTGCCTGTCCATGGCTCTGGAAGACGAGGTGGACTTCCGCCTTGCTGGGCATCGCCGTAAGCAGCGCGCCGCCGTCCAGGCCCGCCGGGAACAGGATCTGATGATCGCTCATCGTGTCGTCCATCTTCAGCCGCGCACCGAACTCGGCAGTGCCGTTGGCCTTGGCGACATTCGCGGTGGCGTTGCCGACCGCGATCTTGGCTGCCATTACGCCCTCGATGTTCAGGCTTCCATCCTCGTTGAAGATGTCGTCCTCACCGCAACCGGGCTCGCTGCAATCATCGGGCTCATTGAACACGACCCACCAGACCGTATAGGCATCCCCGGGGATGAGTTCCTCCGCCTCGACGCTGAGCAGCAACTCCCCCGACGTACGTGTCAGGTACGAGTAGCCGCCCGTGTCCGTGCCATCAGAGAACCACTTCACCGGCTGGGTGTCCGTGACCGTATTCTGGGTTCCTCCCGCTGCAACAGCAGCACCCGCGACCAGCATCACCCCCGTCACGACCGCCGCAAACAGACTTGTTCTCGTTCTCTTCACTGTTCGCCCTTTCCTTGCCAGGCGTCTCCTGGTGTGGCATCCCTGCGATGTCACCCGTTCAACGTATCGCTCGGCGACCGCGCGGTCAGTGGTCGATCGGCGCAACGTTTGTCGCCCAACTCACGGTTCCGGACCGCGGCCTGCCTACCTCCGAGCACGGGGAAAGGACCGGCGCAGACCTGCGGGAAGTCCCCGGTTGGCCTCGTTGATCTTTTCCCTCACGACCCATCTCCGATACGTAGGGTCTGAGCGGGAGGGATCCATGCCGGTGACGCTCGGCAAGCACGGAGACTACGCAGTCCGTGCCGCGCTCGATCTTGCCCGCCACCGGGACGGCGAACCCCGCAAGGCCCGCGAGATAGCCGCCGCGATGGACATCCCCACTGGGTTCCTGAAGAGAATCCTCGCCGAACTCGTCTCCCAGGGCCTGCTGACCTCGACCGCCGGGCCAAACGGCGGCTATCGCCTCATCCGACCCCCAGAAGACATCACCGTGCTCGACATCATCGAACCAACCGAGCGATTGCTCTCCCCCGACAAGTGCATCCTTCGCGGCGGTCCGTGCGAATGGTCCGATGTCTGCCCCATCCACGATCTCTGGTGTCTTGCCCAGAAGGCCTTTGCAGACTCCCTCGACGCGACCACCCTCGCCCAACTCGCTCGGATCGACCACGACATCGAACACGACGCACACACCCCGATCAACGCACTTCACACCAACCAGACACCCCGTCGAGGCATCCGAACGTAACCGAACCTTGTTGCAGATTGGCGAGGCGGCTAGACCGAACCCGGCGCCGGGTCGGATCGGCTCCCTCCGTATTGACTCCCATCCAAGAATGACCACGATGCCCCGGCCCTCAGGTTGTGATGCATCACGCCCGCTCCGCCGGAAGAATTGCTGAGTACACTGCTCAGCAATGCGACTCGAGTTGAACAAGCGCACCGACCTGGCCCTCCGGGCCATGCAGACCCTTTGCTCGAGCCCTGACCGACTCCCCGGCACCGAACTCGCCGAGACGCTCGACACAACGCACCAGTACCTCCCCCAAATCATGGCCCCGCTCGTTCGTAATCGCTGGGTCACGTCCACGCCCGGCCCGCGCGGTGGCTATGAACTCACTGCTCAGCTTGACACGATCTCGGTTCTCGAGCTGATCGAAGCCATGGAGGGTCCAACGGACATCGAAACGTGCGTGCTCAGCGGCGAGACGTGCGGCTCTGAGAATCCTTGCGCTCTCCACGGAGCTTGGTCCCAGGCCCGCGATGCCTTGCTCCATGAACTCTCTTCGGTCTCCCTCGACGACGCATGGGGCGCATGCTGACGGTCGTCGGAGGCTCCTTGCGTCAAGCGGTCCGACGGGAGACGCACGCTCGTGGCGAGCGGTCCCGTCAGACCCCTGACAACTCCTACGGGTTCTGGTATTCGGCCTTCGGACCCAGGTAATACCACCAGTTCAGGACCAGGCAGATCAGGTAGAAAGCAGCGAATGCGTAGAGAGCGATCTCTGGTGTTGCTGCCTTGATCTGCTCACCGAACTCCTGAGGGACGACGAATGCGCCGTACGCAGCCACGGCCGACGTCCAGCCAAGCACAGGCCCGGCCTGTTCCTTGTCGAACACGATGGCGATCGTGCGGAACGTCGAACCGTTGCCAACGCCTGTTGCGGCGAACAGCACGAGGAACAACAGGAAGAACGGAAGGAAGAACTCCTCCGGCGTCTCGGACTGGTATGCCTGCTTCATGAAGTAGGCGACTCCGAGAGCGCTGGCGATCATCGCTACGGCAACCCACTGGGTCACCTTGGCACCACCAACCTTGTCGGAGATCCACCCGCCGACCGGGCGAATGAACGCACCGATGAACGGCCCCATCCAGGCGAACGCGAGTGCTGAGGGCCCGTTCGCATTGACAAGATCATGGGTCATCACTCCGTCGACCATGGTGTGCTGGAAGCCGAAGATGACTTTGATGGCGAGTGCGAAGCCAGCCGAGTATCCGATGAAGCTTCCGAACGTCATCGTGTAGATGACGCTCATGATCCAGGTGTGCTTGTTCCCGAAGATCTTGAACTGTCGTTCGAGGTTCGCCTTGACATCTCCTCGGAGCAGCTTGAGAAGCATCACCGTCGCGAAGATCACCAGGATGATCGTCGGGTACTTCGCCCAGGTCCACCCAAGACCGACCGGTGCGGGAAGGATGATGAACAGTCCAGCAATTGCCGGGATGAAGGCCAAACCCAGCATGCCGCCGATCTTGCCGAACGAACCCAGCGGCCCGCTGATGTTCGGCGACACATGCTCGGCACGGATGTTGTCCATCCTGAACCAGGCAAGGAAGGCAAGGGGGATTAGGAAGACGAGCCACACGAATCCAGCATTCTGGATGTATGTCTCGGTTCCTGCCGGGATCTTGCCAAAGATCCAACCCGAGGTGTTCTGAAGCTCCCGACCAACGCCGATGACGCCGAAAGTCATCACCAGCGGGACGAGGATCTGCATGGTCGTGACGCCGGCGTTGCCGAGGCCTGCATTGAGACCGAGCGCCAGGCCCTGCTGCTTCTTGGGATAGAAGAAGCTGATGTTGGACATCGACGAGGCGAAGTTCCCGCCGCCGATTCCCGACAGGACGGCGAGCGCCTGGAACACCCACAACGGTGTGTCGTTGGACAGCAGAGCAAAGCCGGCACCCGCAGCAGGGATCATCAGCAGCGCTGTCGTGAAGAAGATCGTGTTCCGCCCGCCTGCGATGCGGATCAGGAAACTGCTCGGAATCCGGAGCGTCGCTCCAGTCAGACCGGCGATCGCCGACAGCGTGAAGAGCTCACCCTTGGTGAAATCGAAGCCCAGGTTGAGCATCTGGACCGTGATGATTCCCCAGTACAGCCATACGGAGAATCCGACCAACAGGCTCGGAATGGAGATCCAGAGGTTCCGGCTGGCCACCTTCTTGCCGGTCGTCTCCCAGAACTCTTCGTTCTCAACGTCCCACTCGTAGATGTCGGCCATTCGTGTCCTCTCCAGAATCCGGCTCGCCGATCCGCACCGACGCTCGGTGCGGTTCCTGTCTCATCGGCCCTTCCGGGCTGTCTCCTAGGCCTCCAGGTTCCCTTCTGCGTCGTGGACGAACTCCTCGGCAAATGACCCTTCCGGTTCTTCGAGCATGAACAGGGTCACGACGAAGCTGATCAGCGCTCCACCCGCGAGGATGTAGAAGAACGTCTTCGAGTCGACTAACGAGAACAGGACGAGGTAGATCACGGCACCGACATTGCCGTAGGCGCCTGCCATGCCGGCGATCTGGCCGGTCATCCGCTTGTTGATCATCGGGATCACAGCGAACGTTGCGCCCTCGGCTCCCTGCACGAAGATCGAAGCGAAGACGGTGATGGCGACGGCGATCACCAGCCACCAGACCCCATCGAACATGGGGATGACTTCGCGGAGACCGTCGGCATCGACCGCGCCGCTCCACCTGCCGATGAATGCCATGAGGAAGAAGCCGATCGCGATCCCCATCATGTAGATCAGCATCGTCCGCTTGCGATTCGACATGCGGTCCGAGAGGAATCCGCCCAGCGGGCGGGCTCCGAGGTTCACGAACGCGAACGAGGCCGCCACGACTCCCGCGACCGTAGCTGTGACGATCGTGTTGCCGCCGTCGTCTGTGAGGGGTTTGAAGACGTTCTCGTAGAAGGCGGGAAGCATCGAGACGACGGCCAGCTCTGCTCCGAAGTTGGCGAAGTACGTCGTGTTGAGCGCGGCGACGCTCCCCCAGTGGTACTTCTCGTCCTCGGGGACGCCCGCCCGCAGGTACGGCAGATTGATCTGCAATGTCTTTGCCACGTGGGCGAAGTACATCAGCATCAGCACCCCGTAGATGATCCACAGGACCGGCTGGGAGAGGACGTTCTTCCCGTCGATCACCACGTTGCCGACCCGCCACGCCAGCACCATGAGCGCGCCCATGAGCGGGAACGACATGACGAGGTACATGATGAGATCTCCGTAGGAGGTCACCATCATCGGTTCGGTCTTCTCCGCCTTGTGGAGGTGCTCGCCCTCCGGTACGTCACGAACGAGGAAGTAGTACATGACCCCGTAGACGCCCATGACGAGGCCGTTGACGCCCATCGCCCACCGCCAGGAGTTGGCGCCGAGGTCGAACCAGCCGTCCATGATCGTGATGGCAAACCAAGGCAGCGTCATCGCGGCGAAGGCGGACCCGAAGTTCCCCCACCCCGCATAGAAGCCCTCGGCCCGTCCGATGTACTTGGGTGGGAACCACTGGGCGACCATCTTGATCCCGATCACGAAGCCGGCACCCACGGAGCTGATCACGAGGCGTGCGATCAGGAGTTGTATGAAGGTGTTTCCGAACGAGAATGCGACGGCCGGGATCGACAGGCCGACCATGAGTCCGGTGAACACCACCCGGGCGCCGTAGCGGTCGATGAGGGCGCCGACGATGATGCGGGCCGGAATGGTCAACGCCACATTCGCGATCAACAGGATCTTGATGTGTTCCTTGGTGAGCCAGCCGACGGAATCCAGCATCGTGGTCGTCAGCGGCGCCAGGTTGAACCAGACGTAGAACGTCATGAAGAACGCGATCCACGTGTAGTGGAGGGTCCGGATCCGTTCCTGG
>JBDLHX010000007.1:0-49146 GCA_039715165.1 Actinomycetota bacterium | reverse complement strand
CGGGCAGACCGCCCAGCCACTGGGGTACGTCACCGTTGTCAACGGTGCGAGCACGGACCCGGTCACGGTCACCGCCAGCACCGCCGGTGGCGAGACGATCACTACGGCCCCGCTCGCCTACCCGACCGGCGCCCCGGACGTCGAGGAGTCGATCTCGGGCATCGTCCCGTCCGGTGACTACGACCTCGCGTTCACCGGCGGTACTGCAGACGCAGCGCTCGCGATGACGGTGGTCGATGGCAGCGGCCAGACCATCGTCTCGGGCTACGGCGACATCCCGGAAGGCGGAGACACACCCGCCACCGCCAAGGCCTACCCGGTCGACATGGCCCCGATCGACGCGGGGATGGCCAAGGTCACCGTCTGGAATGCCACCCTCGCAGAGGTCGTTATCACCGTTGGCGCCAGCCAGGCCGCTCTCGCTCCTGGTGAAGGACTGCCGACGCAGGCCGTCGCTGCCGATACGGTCGTGAGCATCACCATCGACGACGCCGTTCGGGAGATCACCGCAACGGCCGATTCCTACACAGACGTATTCGCGGTGAACGATGGGGCGACCCCTTCCATCGCCGTTGCGACGATCCCCTCGATGACGGAGCTCATCGCCTCGCTCACCGCACCGGAGAAGGTCACCGTCCCCGACGTCGTCGGCCAGACCGAAGCCGACGCGACCGCCGTCGTCACCGATGCGGGGCTCGTCGCAACAGCCGTTGAAGCGCCGGACGACGCTGTGCCCGCCGGCACCGTCATCTCCCAGGATCCGGCGGCTGACACGCTCGTCGATCCCGGCGCCGAGGTCACGATCACCGTGTCGACCGGACCCGCGACCGTTCCGGTCCCCGATGTCGTCGGACAGACAGAGGCCGACGCAAACGCCGCGATCACCGGTGCAGGCCTCACAGTCGTGAAGACGGAAGCGCCAGATGACGCGGTGCCTGCCGGGAGCGTTGCAGCCCAGAGTCCCGCTGCGGGAACGCTCGTCGACCCGGGGGCGGAGGTGACGATCGCGGTCTCGACCGGCCCGGCAACGGTCCCGGTTCCCGATGTCGTCGGACAGACAGAGGCCGACGCAAACGCCGCGATCACCGGTGCAGGCCTCAGCGTCGCAAAGGTCGAAGCGCCGGACGACACGGTGCCCGTCGGCGGCGTCGCCGCCCAGAACCCGGCAGCCGGAACGCTCGTTGATCCCGGAGCGCAGGTGACGATCACCGTGTCAACCGGTCCCGACGTCCCGTCGACCGTTCCGGTCCCAGATGTCACAGGGAAGACCGCAAACGAGGCACTGTCAGAGCTCGAAGCAGCCGGATTCACGGTCCAGCTCGAGGAAGAGGACAGCGCCGATGTCGAGGAGGGGCTCGTCATCGGCACGAATCCCTCGGCCGGCACCGAGGTAGCTCCCGGCACGACCGTTGTGGTCACAGTCTCTTCCGGACCGCCGCCCGTCGTCGTCCCCGATCTCATCGGCATGACCGCTGATGAGGCCGAAGCAGCAGCTGCAGATGCCGGCCTGACGATCACCTTCGAGGAGGATCCGGAGGAACCCGACCCCGATGGCTTCGTCGTCGGCCAGGATCCTTCCGCAGGCAGTCCTGCCGAGCCGGGGTCCGAGGTCGTTGCCCAATTGAGCCCGAAGACCGGCGAGCCGTGGGCAACGCTCACGCTCGACGATCGGCAGATCCTCACCGTCGCCGGCATCAACTTCCTGCCGGGCTCGACGGTCGAGCTGAGGGTCATCGACACCGAGCATTCGGCGGAGGTGGACGTCGACGACAATGGAACGTGGGGAGCACAGTTCGTCCTTTCGAACTTCGAGACCGAGGAAGCACTCCTGCTCGTCACCGGCACGGCGACAAACACGAGCGAGTACGTGGCAACGTTCAAGATTCCGGCCACTGGTGAGATCACACACGAACCCGAGGAGGAGATCGAGACCGATGAGGACGCGAGCGGTCGATTCTGGCTGTGGTTCCTCTTCCTCGCCTTGGTCGTCGCCGCAGCCGCGCTCATCTTCATCTACTTCGGAGACGGCTGGCCGGGTGGTGACGGCGGCGCCGCCGCGGAAGCCGCTGGGGCCGAGGCGGCCGCAGAAGGTGCGGAGGGTGCAGAAGCCGTTGAGGGCGCAGAAGGTGCGGCAGAGACGGCCGAGTTCGAAGCCGCTGAAGGCGAAGCTCCGGAAGCGGAGGCACCGGGCGACGAGATGACGTGACCGGCTGACCCCGGCCAAGTGAAGGCGAGGGGCTGCCCGTCGGGCAGCCCCTCGCGTCGTTCGGTAGCACGCGCAACGATTCTCAAGAGATCGGAGACGCTGGACTTCCTGGTCCAGCGACCGCCGATCTGTCGGTGAGAACAGAGGTTCTGCGTCTCGGCCGGGCTACCGTTCAAGGTCCATGGATTCTCTCTCGTCTCGTGCGCGATCCGCCCTCGCATCCCACGGCCACGCTGCATTCCTCGCTGCTTCGCTCCTCCTTGGAATCCTCGTCGGCCTCGGCGCCGCTGCGCTCGTCTGGGCGCTGGAGTTGGTCTCCGACGGTGTCCTCGAGACCGACGCTCTCCTCGGATTCGGCAAGTGGATGTTCATGGTGTCGATTCCGATCGGCCTCCTGGCTTCGTGGCTCCTGAATCGATGGTTGGGCCCCGGGGTCTCCGGAGGTGGTGTGGCCGAGACCATGGTTTCGGTGAATCTCGAGGCGGGATATCTCCCCACGAGAGTCATCCCTTCGAAGATCGTGGCTACCGCCGCCACTCTCGGAACGGGCGGTTCGGGTGGACGAGAGGGTCCCATCGTTCTCATCGGAGGCGCCATCGGTTCTTCGTTTGCCCGGTACACCGGCTTCGGCCTCGATCAGGTGAAGAGCTTCGTTGCAGCCGGTGCCGGTGCCGGCATCGGTGCCAGCTTCAACGCCCCGATCGCCGGGATGATGTTCGCACTCGAGGTGATCTTGAGTTCGTTCGCTATCCGCCACGTCAGCGCGATCGTCGTCACGTCGGTGGCGGCGGCGGTGACGACACACACCCTCGTCGGGGAAGAACGCTTCCTCAGCTCACCGGCCTACCAACTCAAAGATCCGTGGCAATTGATCCTCTACACGATCCTCGCTGTGCTCGCCGTCCTCTTCGGCACGTTCTTCCTCCGGGTTCTCGACCGGGTCAGCATCACGAAGCTTGCGTCCGTGATTCCGGGATGGATCGTTCCCCTGCTGATGGGTGTGTCGGTCGCCTTCATCGGATTGGTCTATCCCGAGACGCTGGGCACCGGACAGCTGTTCCTCACCGAGTTGCTCTCGCTGAAAGACCACGGGGAGTTCATCTGGTGGTCACTGCTCATCATCGCCACGCTCAAGGCGGTCACGGCAGCTCTCACCCGCAAGGGTGGCGGCTCGGCCGGCACCTTCATGCCGGCGCTCGTGATCGGCGGTGCGGTCGGCGCCGGCTTCGCCATCCTCATCGATCCCATCTGGACCGTGTCCGAGATCGAACCCGGTGCGTTCGCTCTCGTCGGCATGGCGGCGGCGCTCGCGGCAACGGCGCGAGCACCGCTCACCGCGGTGATCCTCGTGTTCGAATTGACGGGCAGCTACGGATTGGTGCTCCCGCTGATGCTCGCATCGGCGCTTGCAACCTTCATCAGCGAGCAATTCCATCCAGAATCCGCCTACACGATGTCGCTCGCTCGCAAGGGAATCCGCCTGCCGGAGACCGAGGACATCGACCTGCTCGACACCGTTCTCGTGGGGGAAGTCATGTCGGACGTCGACGAGGTCGCAGCGCCGGACATGACGCTCGAGGAGCTCGATGAGAGGCTCGACCGGACCCGCCATCACGGCATGCCGGTCGTCGCCGACGGCGAACTGGTCGGCATCATCACGGTCACCGATGTCGAACGCGCCGGCCGAGAGGGCCACACTCGGACGGTGGGAGACGAGATGACCGTGACGCCCGTCACGATCACGCCCGATCTCCCCGTCTCGGCCGCCCTCGCCCGAATGGCGTCACTGGGCCTGGGACGTCTCCCGGTCGTGGCCGACGACGACCGGCGACACCTCCTCGGCATGTTCCGGCGCGAGTCGGTCGTCAAGGCCTACCACCACGCCCTCGGCACCTCCACAGACCGTCACCTCTACCGCGACCGCATGCGGGTCCGGACACAGCCGGGAGCCGTCTTCTTCGAGACACCGGTTCGGCGCGGTTCGCCGATCATCGGATCCCTCGTCAAGGACGTTCCGTGGCCGAGCGATGCCGTTCTCGTCTCGATCCGGCGCGGATCGACCGTGCTCATCCCGCACGGCAGCACGGCCATCGAACTGGGCGACGCGATCACCGTGTTCGGAACCGGGGAGTCGAGGGAGGAACTCGGCTTCCTCATGGAGCCCGGGCAGGATCCAACGAGCGAATGGACCCTCGGTCGCGGCACCAAATAGGAGCCATCGAACGAGGCGCTCCTGGACCGCCAATCCATACGGGTCAACGCCACGCTCGGCGACGATCGCGTAAGAGGGGCCGCCCCGACGGGCAGCCCCTTCTTTCGTCCTCCTTTCCCAGGGATCTACGTGGCGTCGGCGATCTCACGAATCCGGATCGACTGAAACCGGATCACGTAGATGATCGTGGCCAGGCCGAGCGTGATCGAGAACAGGTACAGGGAGACGGCGAAGCGCCGTGCCGCCTCGAGCCAGATGTCCCACCGTTCGGCATCGACGAGCGACAGCGTTTCGGCGTTGACCTGGGCACCGACGACGACGTGGGCGACGACCGCAGCCATGAGAATCATCATCGCCATCGCCATGAGGCCGATGAACGCCCTGGCGGTGACCGGCATCGTGAGCGTCTTCACCTCGGAGCCGGCCGCTTCCTGCGTCCGGCCTCCGCCGACACGGAACTCACCGAGAATCCGTGCAATGGCGAAAGAGATACCGGTGAAGACCATCGTGAAGCCGAAGAACATCGCGGCGATCCCGTAGTTGTTCAGCGATGCCGCGAGAACGGCGTCCCCGTCGGCGACGGCTGAGGCCTTGACGATCGCCAGGATCATCCCTGCGGCGAAGCCCACCAGGGACATGGCGAATGCCGGGGCCCAGAGTGTGCGTCCCGCCCTCTGGGGGACGTTGACGTCCAGGGCCTTGACCGACGTCTGTGTGTCGAAGTCGTATGTTGCAGTGGTCATTGTGATCCCCTCCTACGTGCCCGTCGCGACGATGTCGCGAATGCGGGAGAACTGGAACCCGAGTGCCTTGGCGATCGTTGCCAGCGCCAGGACGATTCCGGCGAGCAGCAGGCCGAGGCCCAGTTCGCGGAACGGTCCGAGCCATGACGACCACAAGGTGTAGCGGGCGAGGTCGTCGAACGTCGTGATGTAGATGTAGAGACCGAACTGGGCGATCTCGATCATCAGTCCCATCATCATCAAGGCGACGAACGTCTTGGCGGTGGGCGGCATCTTGAGCGTCTTGACGGGGAGGCCGAGCGCCTCTTGAACCTCGCCACCGCCCTCACGCAATCCGGACAGGATCGAGGCGAGGAGGAACGAGATCGAAGCGAGCACGAATCCTTCGCCGAGGAACTGAAGACCTTGGGTCCAGGCTGCTGCGCCGAGTCCAGTGCTGGTTCCGATGTTGCCGGCCCACACCCACGACACGACGAGCCCGGTGAACACGGCCATCACGCCCATGACGAGCATCGGTCCCCACATGGTGTTGGCCATTCTGTGAATCGGAAGCCGGGTCGGGGCTTTCGCCGACACCGTCGCCGGACCGAAATCGGTATCGACATCACCGGTCCGGATGGTTCCGACCTCGACATCGGCCCTTAGAGCAGGAAGCGACGCTTTCACGCTCTCCACCCGGATCCAGATTCTCACGAGGATCCCAATCAGGACCACAGCGATCCCCGTCTTGAGCAGCACAAGCGCCGTCGTGTTGAGACCGAAGGCGACGGCGAGCACTTGCCCGAGCGTCTCTTCGTCTCCGGCGCTGCCGACAAGGCTCGCCGCGTAGATCCCGAGGCCCGCGACCACCATGGCGATCATCAGGGCCACGAGGCCGACTCCGAGGCCGCTCTTGCGATGCCCCGTCTCCGCCGAGTAGTTGATGTCCGGATGGACGATTCTGTCAAGGGTTGCTGTCATGATCTTCTCCTTTCAGCGTCCCGCTTCGTCCAACCGGCGGCGCACCCGGATTCGGCCCAGACTGTCGGCCAGCCGACAGTTCTGCGTTCCGCGGGCTGTCGGCGCCGCATACGGGGACTGCAACCCTGGGTACGCGTATGCTCGAAGTATCGGGACAGGTGAGATCGTCGTGCGCGAGTCCGAAGCGAATCCTGCCGACCGGGTGCCGGTGCGCCGTGAGGATCTCGGTGCTCCGGGGTCGGTCGTCTCCACGAAGTACTGGCACCGCCTCGACGACGGACGGATCCAGTGCGATCTCTGCCCGCGGGAGTGCAAGCTGAGAGACGGCCAGCGCGGGCTTTGCTACGTCCGGGCCCGGGTCGACAACGAGATCGTGCTCACCACGTACGGGCGGTCGAGCGGCTTCTGCGTCGACCCGATCGAGAAGAAGCCCCTCAACCATTTCCTCCCCGGGACGCCGGTGCTGTCGTTCGGCACCGCCGGATGCAACCTCGCATGCCGCTTCTGCCAGAACTGGGACATCTCAAAGGCACGCGAGTACGACATCCTCGCCGACGAGGCATCGCCGGAGAAGATCGCCACCGTCGCCGGCGACTTCGGGTGTCGGAGCATCGCCTTCACATACAACGACCCGGTGATCTTCCACGAGTACGCGATCGACTCAGCGGTCGCAGCTCGGGAGAAGGGGATCCGAACCGTGGCCGTCACCGCCGGATACGTGAGTCCGGAGCCCCGCCGTGAGTTCTACGAGCACATGGACGCCGCCAACATCGACCTGAAGGCGTTCACGGAAGACTTCTACCACCGGATCTGTGGCGGGTCCCTCGATCCGGTGCTCGACACACTCGAATACGTGCGCCATGAGACCGACGTCTGGCTGGAGATCACGACGCTGCTCATCCCGGGCCTCAACGACTCGGACCACGAGATCGGCGAGATGACGGAGTGGATCGTGGAGCACCTCGGACGCGACGTCCCCCATCACTTCACCGCGTTCCACCCCGACTACCGGATGATGGACCGCCCGCCGACGCCTGAGAGGACGCTCACGCGGGCGCGCCGGATCGCCCTCGACAGCGGCGAGGAGTACGTCTACACCGGCAACGTCCACGACCCTGCCGGGCAATCGACGCTCTGCACCTCCTGTGGCGCGGTCCTGATCGAGCGGGATTGGTACTGCCTCGGCCGGTGGGGCCTCGACGCTGAAGGGTCCTGCCTCGAATGCGGCGAGAAGTGCCCCGGCGTCTTCGAGGCGGAGCCGGGCGATTGGGGCGGGCGGCGCCTGCCGGTGAGACTCGCCGACCGGGCATAGGCGAGGAGCCGGTCGACAGACCCGGGACCCCATCCCGGGCGTCATCCAACGATGACGGATCGCGCTGTCGCATACTCGGTAGGCTGCAAGCGTCGAAGGGACTCCCGTGTCGCCACCGCAGATCGAACTCATTCTCAGAGTGGTGATCGCCGCTCTCCTCGGTGCCGCGCTCGGCGCTGAGCGAGAGATCTACCAGAAGACGGCGGGCCTGCGGACCCACACTCTGGTCGCTGCCGGTGCGGCGCTCTTCACGATCGCCGGTGCATATTCATTCGAGGGAACCGACGTCGATCCAACACGCGTCGCCGCCCAGGTGGTGACCGGCATCGGCTTCATCGGAGCGGGCGGAATGATCCGAACTGGTTTCACCGTCTCGGGAATCACGACGGCCGCGACCCTCTGGTTCGCTGCCGCATTGGGTCTCGCTGCGGGCTTCGGTATGTACTTGATCGCTGCGGTCGCGTTGGGCGTCGCTCTCGTCGTCATGGTCGGTTTCGCACCAATCCGAAGGCGCATCCACCGCGTCCAGCACCTCGAGATCGTGTACATACCCGGGCACGGAACGATGACGCCGCTCTTCCAATCCCTGAGCGCCGTCGGAGCGAGCGTGCACAACATGACGCTGAACGAGAGCGAGGGCATACGAACGGTCGCCATCGAAGTCGTTGGGTTGGGTGGAGATTCGCTCGACGAGGTCATGTCGGCGTTGAGGACTCGCGACGAAGTTCTCAACGTCTCAACAGCCGCCGGGCCCGAGTCGGCCTGAGCGCCCCGGCGTTGCAGATCGGGGTCGGGCTACTCCCCGAACGCGATCGCTGCGTAGCCGACGACGCGATCGGGCGGCCCCGCTGTGTCCGACGAATTCCTCACGTCGAGCGTCTGCACGGCGTAGCCGCGGCGCCGTGCAAGGTAGAGGGCGCTCTGGATTCCGATCCTGCCGCACGCCGATTCCCTGTCGAGCCCGTCGGGCTCGAGCCGCTCGATTCTCTCGATCGTCTCCGCATCGAGCCGACGTGCCGTTTCAGCGTCGAAGTAGTGAGAGAGGTCGGACGAGACGACGAACAGTGTCGTGTCATCGAGCAGCCCCTCCACGACGTCTGCCACGTCCGCAGGCCCGACGTCTCCACAGAGGAGGGGTACCACCGGCACCCCGGGGAGGACGATCTGGAGGAATGGGAGCTGCACCTCGAGACTGTGCTCCTTGGCGTGCGCTGTGGGTGACTCGGACACGCCCGGCAGCGACAGGGCAGCCCGCACGCCTTCTTCGTCAACGATCACGTCACCGAGGGGCGTTCCGAGCGCGCCGGCGCCCGGAAGGGCGAGACCCGGGAACCAGACGTAGTGGGACGGACCGACGAGGACGACCCGTCTCCACCGCTCGCTCCCGACGAGGAGCCGGTATCCCGTGGCCGCGACGGGGCCCGAGTAGACGTACCCGGCGTGGGGTGCAACGAGCATCCTGAGCGAGAAACCGAGTTCGACGTGCTCGGCCGAATCGAGATGTGCACGAACCTCAGCTTCGAGATCTGTCGCGTCCGCCGGGTAGAACGCCCCGGCGACGGCGGGGGGACGAACAGAGCGGTGCATGGCAACCTCCCGGGCTTCTCTCTCAAAGCTATGCGGGACACGACGTGTCGTCCACCGACTTCCGGCCCTTCACCTGACAGCGTCGCTGCCGTACGGTTGAGACATGAGCACCGGTGAGCATCCGTACGCGGCTCTCGCGCGGGAGGCGATTCGTCACTACCTGGCGACGGGGAGGATCGTCCAACCCGACTCCGAGCCGGACGATCCGGTTCCGACGGGTGTGTTCGTATCGCTTCACTACCCCGCCAAACGGGGGCAGGGGGAAGGAGCGCTTCGCGGATGTGTCGGCACGATTCGCCCGAAGGAGCCGACGCTGCGGGGCGAGATCGCCCGCTCGGCCGTGTCCGCCGCCGTGTCGGATCCTCGGTTCCCTCCCCTCGCACCCGGCGAGACTGATCGGCTCGACATCACGGTGTACCTTCTCGGTGAACCCGAAGAAGTCGACGGTCTCGACGACCTCGATCCCGAACGGTACGGGGTGATCGTCGAAGGGCCCGGTGGCCGGACCGGGCTGCTCCTCCCCGCGATCCCGGGGATTTCGACGGCCGCGAGTCAGGTGGAGATCGCCCGCAGCAAGGCGTCAATCCACGCAGACGACCCAATCCGCCTGTCGCGCTTCTCCGCCACCATCCTCCACTGAACCGCGTACCCAGGGTTGGCACCGTCCTATTTGGCGGCGCGAGCCCACAGAACGAACAGTCGAAGGGCGCTCCTTGATTCTGTGGGCTGTCCACGTCCTATATGGCGGCGCGAACCCTGGGTACGCGAAGGGGGTCAGTCGGGGGTGACCGTGATTTCGGTCGCTTTGATCGAGATCCACACCGCCGATCCCTCTTCGATGCTGAGAGCGTCGAGGGCGTCGGGCGTGACCTCCGCCGTGATCGGAATGGGACCGTCGGTCTGGAGCCGCACCCGATCGCCGTAATGCTCGATGCGCTCGACCGAGCCCTCCCATGTGTTGCGTGGACTGCCTCCCGGCTGCTTCACGTGCACGACGACGGCCCGCGGGTGGATCGCCGCGAGCACGGGGCCCGCGATGTGCGTGTCCGCGACGTGGAGCCGGTGATCGCCGACCATCACGGTTCCTTCCTCCGCGATTCCCCTCACGAGATTCGACCCGGCGAGGTCCGCGATGTAAGGGGTGCGCGGACGCAGTCGGATGTCCTCCGGCGTCCCGATCTGGGTGACTCTGCCGTCTTCAATGACGTGGATCTCGTCAGCGAGCAGGAACGCCTCCGTGGGGTCGTGGGTGATGAGCAACCGCGGCCCGGCGAACTGCCCCAGATGGTCGGCGAGCGTTCGGCGTAGATGCACTCGCGTCGTCGCGTCGAGTGCGGCGAGCGGTTCGTCGAGAAGCAGCAAGTCCGGCTCGGTGATGAGGGCGCGGGCAAGGGCGACTCTCTGCGCCTGGCCGCCGGAGAGCCGGCGCGGTTTGCGATCCGCGAACGCGTCGAGGCCGAGCCGGCGCATCCACGTCATTGCGTCGTCTCTGGCGTCCGACCGGGTGATTCCTCTGCTTCGCAGGCCGAATTCGACGTTCTGCGCCACGGTGAGATGGGGAAACAGCACGTAGTCCTGGAATACGACGCCGATCCCCCGGTCCTCAGGTGCGGCGAACACGCCCCGGGCTGGATCGTCGAGAGTGCGGCCGTTCAGCGTGATGCATCCCTCTTCGAGCGGAACGAGACCGGCGAGTGCGGCCACGACAGTCGACTTTCCTGCGCCGTTCGGCCCGAGGAGGGCAATCGTGCGGCCGGGTGAGAGCGACAGGGAAACGTCGAGAGAGAAGCCGTCCCTGGTCGAGACGATGAGGTGAGCGTCGAGCCCTTCAGATCGCGTCATAGGACCTTCCACCAGCGTTCTCTCAACGAGACGAGCACAACGAGAGAGATGACGACCATGACGAGGCTCAGAGCGACCGCAGTGTCCCGGTCGGTCTCAAGCGCGATGTACACCGCGAGCGGGAGGGTCTGTGTGCGGCCCTGAAGGTTCCCGGCAAATGTGATTGTTGCACCGAACTCGCCGAGGGCACGGGCCCAGGTGAGCACGAGCCCCGCGGCGAGCGAGGGGCCGATCATCGGCAGGGTCACACGCCTCAGCACCGTCCACCGACCGGCGCCGAGTGACGCGGCCGCGCCCTCGAACCTCGGGTCGAGGTTCCGAAGGGCCCCTTCGACGGTGATCACGAGGAACGGCATCGCCACGAACGTCGTGGCGACGACGACGCCCCAGGTCGAGAACGGCAGAACGAGACCGGTTGCCTCATAGAGCGGCTCGCCGAACAGCCCACGGCGTCCGAGAGCGAAGAGGAGCGCCGCGCCGCCGACGACCGGTGGCAGGACGAGCGGGAGAAGCACGAGCCCGCGCACGACCGCCCGTCCGGGGAACTCGACTCGTGCCAGCACCCACGCAAGCGGGACGCCGAGCAGCGCCGAGATGGCCGTCGCTCCGAGCGATGCGACGAACGACAACCGGAGTGCTTCGAGGGCGATGTCCCCGGTGAGGAGCTCCGGAAGCCGGCTCCACGGTGACCGCGACAGCAATCCGACGAGCGGCACGACGAACACGGCAGCGCCGAGTACGGCGAGAACGATGAGCAGCAGCGGCGGACGACGCGCGCTCCGGGCGGATCGGTGGATCGGCTCCGTCACGGCGCGCCGAACCCGTACTCGGCAAGGACCGCTCTCCCGTCGTCGGACAGCACGAACGCGACGAATGCAGCCGCCCCGTCCGGGTTCGGTGCATCTGCCAGTGCGGCGATGGGATACCGAGCGATCACGTTCTCCTCTTCGGGGATGTCGATGCCCTCGACGGTACCGTTCGTCGAGGCGACGTCGGTCACGTATACGAGTCCCGCGTCGAGCTCTCCCGCCTCGACCTTCGTCAGCAGCGCCCTCACGTTCGGCTCCTCCGTGTCGACCGAAGGGGTCACACCTGCGGAGCGAAGCACCTCCCGACCGAAGTCACCGCACGGCACCCCTTGTGCACAGAGCCCGATGAGTAGTTCCTCGTCGGCGAAGTCGCCGAGTCCCGACACTCCCCCGGGATTCCCCGCAGGTACGGCGACTGCGAGGAGATTCGTCGCGAAGCTCACCGGCTCACCTGCCACGATGTCCGCGTCGGCGATCAGAGCCATGTTCGCCTCATTGGCGGACGCGAACACATCGGCGGGCGCTCCGGCGAGGATCTGTTCCCGCAACATGGAACTGCCGCCGAAGTTGAGCACGACGTCGACACCGGGATGACTGGTCTCGAAGGCTCCCTCCATCGCCACGAAGGCGTCGGTCAGTGACGCGGCGGCGGAGACGAGGATCGGATCGTCAATGCTGTCCGACGCTCCCGCGCACGCGGCGAGGAAGAGGAAGGCTGCGAGAGTTCCCGCAAACCCCGTGCGGCAAGTGCGGAACGCCGGGCGCATTGCCCGGATTGTATGAGGGCCCGAGCGGGTTCCCGACCGACAGAGACACCCGCGCAAGAGTCGGCCGGCTACCGATCCCCCCGACCCGACGCGTATGCGGCGAGCCAGAACAGGCCGAATCCGAAGAACGCCACCGCCGACCAGACCCGCTCCGCCGTGGCTTCGACCGCGACCGAGCGAACGATGAAGATCAACGAAGCGACGAGGCTCAGCACGCCGAGGATGAGGAATCCGAGCGGCGGAAATGACGAACCCTGAGACATGAAACGTCCTTTCGTACACGCTCAGCGTCTCGCAACCGGTGGGACACAGCAAGGGCAGAACGGCCCGATGAGCTGCTTGCACCCGAAGAGGGGCCCTCCCGGACGTGCGAAGTAGGATCGAACGGCGTCCACAAGAGAGGCAGATGATGACCGGCGCCAGTTCTTTGACAATACGTTCGGCACGCTTCCGAGGCGACACCGGTTTGGCGGACATCGTGATCCGCGACGGCCGCATCGCTGCCTTCTCTCAACCGGGCGAGACCTCGCCGGACTCCGTCGAAGTCGATGCGGCGGGCAATCTCGTCACCGAGTCCTTCGTCAACACGCATCTTCATCTCGACAAGGTCTTCACACTTCGCCAGCTCGGCGACGCCGCCCTTGCCGACTACCAGAGCGGGAACATGGGCAAGGCGATGTCTGCAATCGAGACGGCCGCCACCGTCAAAGAGAACCAAGAGTCGGATGCGATGCTCGACGCCGGGCGCCGTGCCGTGGCAATGGCGGCGTACTACGGGAACACACACATCCGCGCACTCGCCGACGTCGACACGAAGGCGGGCGTCCGAGGTGTCGAGGTGCTCATTGCCCTGCGCGACGAGTTCGCAGGTCTCGTGGATCTGCAGGTCGTCGCCTTCGCACAGGACGGCATCGTCCGGGAACCGGGCACCGACGACCTCCTTCGAGAATCCATGCGGATGGGGGCAGACGTCGTCGGCGGGATCCCCTGGATCGAGTACACCGAGGCAGCCATGGCCGAACATGTGCGCATCATCTTCGACATCGCCGTCGAGAACGACGCGCCCGTCTCGATGCTGCTCGACGACGCCGGCGACCCGGGGCTTCGAACCCTCGAGATGATGGCGACGGAGGCGCTTCGTCGCGGTTGGGTGGGGCGGGCACTTGCCCATCACGCGAGAGCGATGGCGCTCTACCCGGACCCCTACTTCGAGCGCTTGGTGGCGCTGCTGGCGGCAGCAGAGGTGGCGGTCGTGTCCGACCCCCACACCGGGCCGCTGCACGCCCGGGTGCGCGAGCTCATGGCGACCGGCATCAACGTGAGCCTCGGTCAGGACGACATCTCGGACGCCTACTACGCATTCGGCCGCAACAACATGTTGGAAGTCGCGTTCCTCGGGGCGCACCTGCTGTGGATGATGTCCGAGGCGGACATGAATCTCCTGTACGACGCGATCACCGTCAATCCGGCCTCAGCGATCGGGTTGAAGAACCATCGTCTCGAAGTTGGAAACGCAGCGAATCTCGTGGTCCTCGAAGGTGAGACCGTCGCGGAGGCGCTGCGCTTTCACGCTGCGCCCCGGGCGGTGATCAGCCACGGCCGCCTCCTGGACCGCGATGCTCTTCGATCGGCGGCGGGCGTCCCCGGGTAGGGCCGTTCGGGCTCCTCAGGGACTCAACGCACGGTCGAGGTCGGCGAGGATGTCCTCGACGTCCTCGATGCCGACTGAGATTCGCACGAGCCCGTCGGTGATTCTGGAGGCGGCACGCTCCTCCGGCGGGATCATCCGATGGGTCAGCGACGCCGGGTGCTCGATGAGCGTGTCGACGTTCCCGAGGCTCACGCCGAGCGAGGCAAGCTCAACCTTCTCGAGCATTCGTGTCGCAGCGTCGTAGCTGCCGACATCGAAGGCGATCATGCCGCCGAATCCGTGCATCTGTCGCTTCGCCAATTCATGCTGCGGATCTTCAGGAAGCCCCGGGTACCGCACATGGGCAACCACCGGATGTGACTCGAGATACTTCGCGACGGCCATGCCGTTGGCGCTGTGCTGCGCCATGCGCAGTGGCAGCGTCTTGAGCCCGATGTTGGTGAGCCAGCAGTCGAACGGGCTCGGAATCGCACCCATGGCCCTCAGCAACGGGCCGACCCCCTCCTCCATGAGCTCCGGATCGCGCGTGACGACCGCTCCCCCGACGACGGTCCCGTGACCGTTGATGTACTTCGTGGTGCTGTGGACGATGACGTCGGCGCCGTGCTCGAGCGGACGCTGGAGCACGGGGGTGGCGAACGTGTTGTCGACAACGACCTTCGCTCCGTGAGCGTGAGCGATCTCGGCGGTTCGGGCGATGTCGATGAGCCGCATCGTCGGATTCGCCGGCGTCTCCAGGTAGACGACCTTCGTGTTGGGGTGTACCGCGAACTCTCGCTCGAGAGCGTCCGCGTCCAACCCGGGGAGACGCGAGTTCGTGATGCCGTACGACGACAGGACGTTCGTGATGAGGTTGTCGGCGGAGCCGTAGAGGACCTGCTGGGTGATGATGTGATCCCCGGCCTTCGCCAGGGCCATGAGCGCCACGTTGATCGCTGCCATACCGGAGCCGAAGATCTCTGCCGTCACGGAGTCCCGATTGTCGCCGAGTCCGATGCCCTCGAGAGCCGCGAGCTTTCGCGCAAGCGCAGCGCGGGTTGGATTGCCGGGGCGCGAGTAAATGAACCCCTCGGTCTCGCCGTCGACCCATGCCTTCACGGCCCCCATGTCTTCGAATGTGAACGTCGAGGTCTGGTAGATCGGCGCGATGTGGGCGCCCGTCTCCTCGTGGATCTCGCCGGCGTGGATCGCCTCAGTCGCCATCCTGCGGCGGTTGTCGTTCATTCGGGGCTCCTCGGAATCGCTGCGCCGGGCATTGTGGCATCTTCGCCGCGTGGCAGATCGGAACATTGGATGCCGTGTCGGTGTTGAATCGCTCCGTGACCTCCCCTACATCTTCCGAGACCAGAGCCGAGATCCCCCTCAGCGATCCCGATAGCGAAGCGACAACGCTCGCCGAGTTCGCCGCAGATCCGCTCGTCGTGGTCCTCGTCCGATACTTCGGATGCCTGCCGTGCCAGGAGTTCGTTCGCGATCTCGACCGTGCACGGGATCGTCTGCCCGAAGATGCCCGTGTCATCGCTGTCGGCGGGTCCGCCGGCTATCAAGCACGCTGGCTCAGGGATACCAAGGGGGTCGAGATGCCCCTGCTCCTCGATCCTGAGCAGCGTGTACGTGCGGTTGCGGATCTCGGTGACTTGACACCGCTCGAGATGGCCAGCCCCAGCGGTGCGGGCAGCTACGTGCGATCGATCCTCAGCGGGTTCCGGCCGCAGGTGCCAACCGCCGACGCTACGAAGGCGCCCGGCATCCTTCTCCTCGATCGGGACTTCTCCGTGGCGTGGGTCCACCGAGGTCACGCGCTCGGTGACTACCCGCCGATCGACGAACTCATCGCACGAGTTGAGACCGTGGCGGGGCACGAATGAATTTCGCGACCGCTATCGCGAATCATCGGGTATTGTCCTGTCGACCGCACCGGGTGGAGGTCAGCGCATCGTCGCTTCCCCGGTGATCACACGGCTCAGTTTCTCACCCGGTTGGACCGCCTCTTCTGCCGAATCTCGATCCCGCACCTGTTGAACACCGCGCGGTCGAGCGAGACATCGGCACAATCCACCATCGCCCCGAACCGGGGCAGGAGTCATCATGACCACGACGTTCGCCCAACTCGGGCTCCCCGAACCGCTCGTTCGCGCTCTCTCCGACCGCGACATCACCGAACCATTCCCCGTCCAGGAAGCCACCATCCCCGACGCCCTCGCCGGGCGCGACGTGTCCGGCAAGGCCCCCACGGGATCCGGCAAGACCCTCGCCTTCGGACTCCCCCTCCTCGCCCGAGTCGACCCGGCGGGCCGGCACCAGCCGGCGTCGCTCATCCTCGCCCCGACCCGGGAGCTCGCCGAACAGATCAAGAAGGACCTCGCCCCACTCGCCAAGGCGACGCGGCGGAGCGTGCTCGCCGTCTACGGCGGTGTTGGGTACGGACATCAGAAGAGCATGCTCCGCAAGGGCGTCGATGTCCTCGTGGCCACCCCAGGGCGCCTCGAGGACCTCATCGATCAGGGAGATGCCGACCTGAGCAGGGCCAGCATCGTCGTTGTCGATGAAGCAGATCGCATGGCCGACATGGGATTCATGCCGGCAGTTCGGCGAATCCTCGACAAGACCGCAAAGAAGCGACAGACCCTGCTCTTCTCGGCAACGCTCGACGGAGACATCGCCGTGTTGAGCCGCGACTATCAGCGGGATCCCGTACGCCACGAGGCCGGGTCCATCGAATCGGAGACGATCGACGCCCGCCATCACTTCTGGCTCGTGGAGCACCACGACCGCGTTCAGCACACCGCGGATCTCGTCGACGCTTCGGGCCGCTCCATCGTCTTCACTCGCACCCGCCACGGCGCCGATCGACTCGCCAGGCAACTCGGCAAGATCGGTGTTGATGCCGTGGCCATGCACGGTGGCCGTTCTCAGAACCAACGGAACAGGGCACTCCAGGCGTTCTCGAAAGGCCGTGCTCAGGCATTGATCGCAACCGACGTCGCGGCCCGCGGCATCCACATCGACGCCGTCGCCTCGGTGATCCACTTCGATCCGCCGGCCGACCACAAGGACTACCTGCACCGGTCCGGGCGCACGGCCCGGGCGGGGGCGACAGGAACGGTCGTCAGCCTGGTGACGGGCGAGCAGAAGCGGGCCGTCAAGCGGCTGCAGAAGGATCTCGACCTGGAGGTACCGATCGAGGCGCCTCGTTTCGACGCCATCGAACACGGTGGACATCGGATCGGCAACCCCGCACCCGAGCGACGGGAACGGCGAAACCGCCAAGAACCACAGGAGCGGGAGACCCCCGCCTCACGGCCCGGCACACCCTCCCAGAGAAAGCCGCGGCACGGCGCCGGGACCGCGGAGAACCTCTACGTGGCAAACCTCCCCTGGGGCATCACAGAAGAGGACGTCGAGGCCCTGTTCGAGCGCTACGGGGACGTCCACGAGGCCACCATCATCACCGACCGGCGAACCGGTCGTTCCAAGGGGTTCGGCTTCGTCGCCATGCCCCGACCTGCCGCGCGAACCGCGGTCAAACACCTGCACGGGACGAAGCTCAAGGGCCGCGATCTGACGGTCCGAGTCGCCAAGCCCCGCAACCATCGCGGCTGATCCGCTCCCCCGTTCTCACACCACCACGTTCGGGCCGATGGGCCCACTCGAAAGGAGTGCCGATGAAGGCACGCATCACCTCGCGCACGCGCGCACCATGGAATCTCAATCACCTCCGCCTTGGATCGACCTACCAAGCGACGACCCGCGGCAACACGACATCGGGCGAGTATCTCGGCATGGAGACACCACACGGCGATCGGTCGATCCTGCTCCGCCACCGGACCGGAACCATCTCGATCGCCCTCAGTGACATCGTCTCGATCCAGCCGGTCGCCGCGTAACGTCCTGGTCGCCGTCTTGGGGACCGCAGCCCGCACATGTGGACGCCTGTTGTACACGACCGGCTGTTGAGGCGTCTGCGATACTGAATTGAGGGCGCGACACGCGCCACAACGAATGGTGGTCCTCGATGATGACCGCTTTCATCCTCGCCCTCGTCGGCGGATTCGCCCTGACGATCTACGCCAGCCGCGGAGCCGTCTCGCACGCTCGGCTCCTCGCCGAAGGAACAGCGATCCCCCCGTTCATCATCGGTGTGACGCTCTTCGCCCTCGGGACGGATCTCCCGGAGATCGCCAACTCGATCATTGCGTCGCTCGCGAACCACGGCGACCTGAACGTCGGCGACTCCGTCGGCTCCGCGACGACCCAAGTGACCCTCGTGCTGGGGCTCCTGCCGCTCGTCGTCGGGGGCTTCGTCATCGGTCGTCGGCGAATCGCTCGACCGGGTGCAGCGACGGTGACGGCGCTGCTCGTCGGGGCCTACCTCTTCTCCGACGGAGACATCTCACGGCTCGACGCGTTGCTGCTCATCGGCATGTGGATCGGAGGCTCCGTCCTCATCTGGCGCGGGCTTCCTGCAGAACCCGAGCCGTCCATGCAGATAAGGCCACGCCGGTCGATGGAACACGCCGCGATCGCCCTCGTCATGCTCCTCGGTGTCACGGTTGGTGCGTCCATCGTCGTCTGGGCTCTCATCGGAATTGCCGACGCCTTCGACATTCCCGAGTACACGATCGCCTTTGTCGTGGCCGCCATCGGGACCTCGCTGCCAGAGTTCGCCATTGGTTTGACGGCGCTGCGCTCCGGGGCCCGGGACCTTGCCATCGGCGATGTCATCGGCTCGTCCTTCATGGACTCCACCCTCTCGATCGCCGCCGGTCCGCTCATCGCCCCAACACTCATCACGGCATCACTCGCGGTCAGGGGCTCCCTCGTCGCAGGGACGATCGTGTTGGCCGTGGTAGTGCTGCTGTCCTGGAGGCGGCACCACACTCGGGTCACCGGCGTGATCTGCATCGCTCTGTGGCTGGTCGCCTACGTCGTGCTGACGGCATGAGCAGACGGAACGGCTGTTGCCGCCACCCGAAGACCGGGCTATGGTCTGCCGCCATGAACCGGCTCATCGCCCGCACGCATCATCATCACCACCCATATCGGGTCGGTTGATCGTGTCCGTGTAGCGAAAGCCAAGAGCACACAAACGCCGACCCAAGCGGTCGGCGTTTCTCGTTTACGGGTGCACCGACCGTAGGGCGGCGGGAAGGCACCCAGTGACTCCCACAGCAAACCCAACACTCACCCACCTCGCGATCCCGAAGGGACGGATCGAACGCGGGGTCCTCGAACTGCTGAAGGCTGCCGGCATCGAGCTCCGCTCCGGTCCGCGCGGATACCGGCCGGTGCCATCCGTCCCCGGCTACGAGGTCAAGCTCCTCAAGCCGCAGACAATCGTAGAGATGCTCACCGCCGGCTCTCGCGACGTGGGTTTCACCGGAGCCGACTGGGTCGCAGAGAAGAACGCGGACCTCGTCGACCTCCTCGACACGGGGCTCGATCCGGTCCGCATGGTTGCAGCCGCCCCGGAGGCCCTCCTCGATGACGGGGCGCTGCCGAACCAGCATCTCGTCGTCGCCAGCGAGTACCCGCGGCTCGCGCAGCGGTGGATCGCCGACCGCGGCCTGGATGCCAGCTTTGTTCGGTCCTACGGCGCTACCGAAGTGTTCCCTCCTGAGGACGCCGACGTCATCATCGACATCACCGCGACCGGTGAGACACTCGTCGCGAACGGCCTCGTGATCGTCGAGGAGATCCTCACGTCATCGACCCGCCTCTATGCCAGCCCGGCCGCACTCGACGCACCCCGCAAGAAGACGGCCGTCGAGGCGCTCGTGTTGAGTCTCCGGTCGGTCCTCGAGGCGCGTCGCCGAACAATGGTGGAGCTCAACGTGACCCAGGATGAACTCGAGTCGGTGATCGAGATCCTGCCGTGCATGCGCGAGCCGACGATCGCATACCTCCACGGCGGGGAGGGCCTCTCGGTCAAGGCCGCGGTCCCTCGTGGCGAGCTGCCGCACCTCATCCCGGCACTCAAGGAACGCGGAGCGACGGACATCGCCGTCACCCGACTGGAACAGATCGTCCCATGAGCGCTCCGATGTACTCCCCGCCCACCGTCTCTCGAGACGTCGACCTCGACCTCTCGAGAAACGAGGGCCGCCCGACGGCACGGGACCTCGTCGGGTCGGTCTCGGACCCGAGCGACCTCATCCGGCGCTACCCGAATACCTCTGCGCTGCAGGACCGTCTCGCCGAACTCCACGGCGTCGCGAGCGACCAGGTTCTCGTCACGGCCGGCGGCGACGATGCGCTCTTCCGGTGCTTCCTCGCACGGCTCGGCCCCGGCCGCACGGCCGTGTCCACGACCCCGACGTTCCAGATGATCCCCGTGTACGCCGGACAGGTCGGCGCCCGGCTCATCGAGATCGGCTGGCGGTCCGGGCCTTTCCCGGTCGCGGACGTCGCCGTATCGGCGAGTGGCGCGGAGGTCGTCTTCGTGGTGTCGCCGAACAACCCGACCGGTGCGGTGATCACCGAGAACGATCTCCGTGAACTATCGAGCGCTGCGGAGCTCGTCGTCCTCGATGCCGCCTATGGCGAGTTCGCGAACGAGGATGTGACACCGATCGCCCTCGAACTCGGCAATGTGGTGGTCATCCGCACACTGTCGAAGGCGTACGGCCTCGCCGGGCTGCGCGTCGGGTACCTCCTCGGGTCGCCGGATCTCGTCGCCGAGATGTCGAGGTTCGGCAGCCCGTATGCGGTCTCGACGCTGTCGACGGCAATCGCTCTCGAGCGCCTCGACCGGATCGAAGACGTCACCGCATACGTGAGCGAGGTTCGGGGTGAACGGTCCGACCTCGCGGATCTCCTCGACGATCTCGGCGTCGAGTCACTGCCGTCGCAAGGCAACTTCGTTCTCGCTGAGGTCCCCGATGCAGCCCGGGTGACCGCCGCCTGCGAGTCCCTCGGTGTCGGCATCCGGTATTTCCCCGACCGTGCGGGCCTCGAGAACTCGGTCCGGATCACCGTGCCGGGCGATCTCGCCGCCTACGCACGGCTCGCACGAACGCTACGCACCGTGCTCGCCCCCGACCACACCACTGATCTCAAGGAGCTTCTCCCATGACCAGACAAGCAACGCTCGACCGGGCGACCGGCGAGACGGCGATCACGGGACGGCTCGATCTCGACGGCACCGGCACGTCGGAGATCAGCACCGGCTTGGGATTCCTCGACCACATGATCACGGCACTCGCCAAGCACGCCCGATTCGACGTCGTGCTCGACGCGACCGGGGACATCGATGTCGACGACCACCACACCGTCGAGGACTGCGCGATCGTGCTGGGTCGCGGCATCGCAGACGCTCTCGGTGATCGCTCGGGCATCCGTCGCTTCGGGTACGCGTACGCGGCGCTCGACGAGTCGCTCGTGCGGAGCGTCGTCGATCTCTCGGGCCGCCCGTGGCCGGAAGCCCACCTCGGACTCTCCCGGGAGATGATCGGCGACGTTGCCGCGGAGAACATCACCCACTTCTTCCGCTCTCTCGCCATCGAGGCACGGATGGCGCTTCATGTCGATCTCATCAGAGGTGACAACGATCACCACAAGGCGGAGGCGGCGTTCAAGGCGACCGCGCTCGCACTGCGCTCCGCAGTGGAGATCGCCACGGATGACGTGCCGAGTACGAAGGGATCGCTCGGATGAGCGCCGATGTCGTCATCGTCCCCACGGGCCTCGCGAACACCGCTTCCATCGTCGCGGCATTCCGGAGGCTCGGGGCAGAGACGCGTCTCGCCGAGCGGGCGGACGAGATCTCGGACGCCGGCGCCGTCGTCATGCCCGGCGTTGGGGCATTCGGGGCCGCCGTGGAGCGCATCGACGCGGCCGGGTGGCGCGAGCCGCTCACCGAGCGGATCGCCGACGGGAGGCCAACGCTCGCCGTGTGCCTCGGGCTGCAACTGCTGTTCGACGAGAGCGAGGAGAGCCCCGGCGCGTCCGGCCTCGGGGTCATTCCGGGCACGGCAACCAGGCTCCCCGACAACGTCACGGTGCCGCAGCTCGGGTGGAACCGTGTGGCCGTGGACACCGAGTCCCGGTTCGTTGAGCCCGGTTGGGCCTACTTCGCCAACTCGTACCGCGTCGAGTCCGTCCCGGAGGGGTGGGAGGGCACGACCGCCGACCACGGCGGCGCGTTCGTTTCGACGATCGAACGGGGTGATGTCCTCGCTTGCCAATTCCACCCGGAGCTCTCGGGGACATGGGGCTCCGACTTGCTGCGCCGATGGCTCGACGGCACGAGAGGAGGGTCCTGATGGCCGCTCCGAGAGTCATCCCCTGCCTCGATGTCGACGCCGGTCGCGTCGTCAAAGGTGTGCGGTTCCAGGGTCTGCGCGACGCAGGCGATCCCGTCACCCAGGCGGCCCTCTATCAGGAACAGGGGGGCGACGAGATCGTGATCCTCGACGTGTCGGCCACACCCGAGGGAAGGGGTCACGCCGTCGACACGACGTCGAGCGTGCGTGAGGTTCTCTCGATCCCCCTCACCGTCGGCGGGGGTGTGCGTTCGACGGACGACGCTCAGGCGCTGTTGGAAGCCGGCGCCGACAAGGTTGCCGTCAACTCGGCTGCCGTCGACCGGCCCGAACTCATCGGAGAGATCGCGCAGCAGTTCGGATCGCAGTGCACGGTCCTCGCCGTCGACGCCGCACGGCGAGAGAACGGAGGATGGGAGGTCGTCGTCAACGGCGGACGGACACGAACGGGCATCGACGTGGAGCAGTGGGTGCGAGTAGCTACCGACCTCGGTGCAGGCGAAATTCTGCTCACGAGCTGGGACCGCGACGGCACCCGGTCCGGCTACGACCTCGATCTCCTCGCTGCGGTCTCGTGTTCGGTCCGCGTCCCGGTCATCGCCTCCGGCGGCGCCGATACGGCCGAGCATCTCGGCCAGGCCCTCGAGGCAGGCGCATCTGCGGCGCTCATCGCATCGATCCTCCACGACGGGGTAACCACCGTGTCGTCACTGAAGAAGGAGCTTCTCGCAAGCGGATTCGAGGTGCGCCCATGATCGTCCCTTCCATCGACCTCGTGGGAGGACGCGCCGTCCAGCTCGTAGGCGGCGAGAGAGAGGCCATCGACGCGGGCGACCCGGTTCCGATCCTCGAACGCTTCGCGGTCGCCGGTGAGGTCGCCGTCATCGACATCGACGCTGCCCGTGGGGACGGATCGAACGAGGCCGTCATCCGGGATCTGTGCCGCAGGGCTGCGGTGCGGGTCGGTGGCGGGATACGGGACGTTGAGACCGCCATCCGGTGGCTCGATGCCGGAGCGTCGAAGATCATCCTCGGCACGGCGGCTAACCCCGACGTGCTGGCCGAACTCCCTTCCGAGCGGGTGATTGCAGCCCTCGACTCCCGGGATGGCAGGGTCGTCACGCACGGGTGGAGAAGAGACACTGCCGCCACGGTGCTCGACCGAATTGCCGAGCTGAAGGATCTCGTGGGGGGTTTCCTCGTGACCTTCGTCGAGCTCGAGGGGCGAATGGGGGGCTCTGACCTTCGCCGTGCGCGCGGAATCGTCGCCGCCGCCGAAGCCGCTCGGGTGACGATCGCGGGAGGCATCACGACGGCAGAGGAGATCGCAGAGCTGGACCGCATCGGAGCGGACGCACAGGTCGGCATGGCGCTCTACTCGGGTGCGCTGTCCCTCGCTGAGACGATCGCCGCCCCCCTCACATCGGACCGGACGGATGGCCTGTGGCCGACCGTCGTCGCCGACGAGCGGGGAGCCGCCCTCGGTCTTGCATGGTCGAGCGCCGCAAGCCTCACGCAGGCCGTCGAGACGAGGCAAGGCGTCTACCAGAGCCGAAGTCGGGGCATCTGGGAGAAGGGCGCAACATCCGGATCGACCCAGGACCTCCTGCGCGTCGACCTCGACTGTGACCGGGATGCCCTCCGCTTCACCGTACGTCAGCACGGAGACGGCTTCTGCCACGCCGGGACCCGTACCTGCTGGGGCGAGGATGCGGGGCTCGGACGACTCTCGAGACGCATCGTGGGGCTCGTCGACGGACCAGCCCCGGCCGGCTCAAACACGATCCGTCTCCTCGACAGTCCCGACCTCCTCGCGGCGAAGCTCCGCGAGGAAGCCGCCGAGCTGGCCGCCGCCTCGTCGCCGGAAGACGTCGCCGCAGAGGCGGCGGACGTCATCTACTTCACCCTCACGAAGGCAGCGAAGGCAGGGGTTGCCATTGAGGACATCGAGCTTGAGCTCGACCGCCGAGCTCGCAAGGTGAGCCGGCGTCTCATGGAGAAGAAAGCGGAGGATCCGACATGAACCGTCTCCGGCGCGTCGACGCCGACCAGGTGAGACGGGAGCGCCGCTCCCCCGTCGATGCCGTCACGCTCGGTGAATCGACGGCGATTGTCGAAGACGTGCGGGAGCGCGGCGAAACCGCGGTGCGGGAGCACGGCGAACGACTCGGCGATCTCTCCCCCGGGGACCGAATCGTTCTGCCTCGTGAGCAGCTCGAAGCGACCCTCGACGGGATCGACGAGCCCGCCAAGGAGCTGCTCGCTCGCGTCGGCGCCAGGATCGAGTCGTTCGCACGACGGCAACGGGCATGCCTCACGGATCTGGATGCCGCCATCGACGGCGGCCGGGCCGGGCACCGCTGGCTCCCGGTGAAGGTCGCTGGTGCATACGCACCCGGTGGGCGGTATCCGCTGCCGTCGTCGGTCCTCATGACCGTCATCCCGGCGCGGGTCGCCGGCGTTGACGAAGTGTGGGTTGCGTCACCCCGCCCGACGGAAGTGACGATTGCCGCGGCCGCGGTCGCCGGTGCGGACGGCCTGCTCGCCGTGGGCGGTGCCCAGGCAATCGCAGCGCTCGCGTTCGGAACGTTCTCATCACCCAGCGACGTCGTCGTCGGGCCGGGGAACCGGTGGGTCACCGCGGCGAAGAAGCACCTCGTCGGTGAGGTCGGCATCGACGGACTCGCCGGACCGAGCGAGATCGTCGTGGTCGCCGATGAGGCCGCGGATCCGGGACTCGTCGCCGCCGATCTCCTCGCCCAGGCAGAGCACGACACGGATGCGCTGCCGATCCTCATCACCACGTCGGGCATCCTCCTCCGAGAGGTGGAGAGCGAACTCCGAGAGCAGCTTGCCTCGCTGCCGACGGCGCCGATCGCCGCCGCTGCCCTCGAAGGCGGATACGCGGTGATCGCGGCGGATCTCGACGAGGCGGTGGACCTCTGCAACCACCTCGCACCCGAGCACCTGGCCCTCCACGTCGAGGACGCGGAAGCTGCGGCGGATCGGTTCACGTCGTACGGCTCACTCTTCGTCGGCGGCGGAAGCGCTGAGGCCTTCGCTGACTACGGAGCGGGGCCGAACCACGTGCTCCCAACCGGCGGTGGCGCCAGATACCAGTCGGGACTCTCGGTGGCGACATTCCTGCGATCTCCGACGTGGATGTCGCTCAATGACCCGGATGCGCTGCAGGACGACGTCGCCGCGTTCGCCCGCCTCGAAGGCCTCGAAGCCCACGCCCGGTCCGCCGAACTCCGTGGGAGTCGTCGGAGAGCTTGAAAGATCCTCTCCAGCGCTCGGCTGGGCGTCTGTATCGTCGATGGTGGGAGCGACGATTGGGAGGAGCGATGAGGGGTTCACATATCGCGTTGTTGACGACCGTGTTTGCGGTCGGGCTGCTTCTGACGGCCTGCGGCGGGGGTGATGCCTCGTGCGAAGTTCGCGCTGTTCCGCTCCTCGGCGCTTGGGTCGATGGCGGCGCCCCGAACGGGACGTTCGACTTCACGACGTCCGACGGTTCCGCCTGCGAAGGGACCTTCGAGTCGGATGTCTTGCCGTTGTTCACGGAGGCCGGTGCGTGGTTCGACGGATCACAGCCCTGCACCGCGTGCCACTTCGCCGTCAGCGAAGACTCGTATCACGAGATGGACCTCACCACGTACGAGGGCATCCTCGCCGGGGCCGACGGGCTCGAGGATCCGCCCGGGGTCTCGCTCCTCGGGGAGAGCTCGCCGGGAGCGGGTGACTTCGACTGGAGTCACTCGAAGATGCGCGAGAGGTTCCGCAACAACCGGATGCCCCCAGGGTGGACCTTCGACATCACCGAAGAGAACCGTGACGGACCCACGCTGTCGGTCAACGGAACGGACGTGAGGGCGGTCGACCTCATCGGGGAGTGGGTCGACGCCGGAGTGCCGGAGATCGAGACGTTCGGCTCATATGGAGCGACGTTCCCGGACCATGTCTTGCCGTTGTTCACAGAGACTGGTGCGTGGTTCGACGGATCACAGCCCTGCACCGCGTGCCACTTCGCCGTCAGCGAAGACTCGTATCACGAGATGGACCTCACCACGTACGAGGGCATCCTCGCCGGGGCCGACGGGCTCGAGGATCCGCCCGGGGTCTCGCTCCTCGGGGAGAGCTCGCCGGGAGCGGGTGACTTCGACTGGAGTCACTCGAAGATGCGCGAGAGGTTCCGCAACAACCGGATGCCCCCAGGGTGGACCTTCGACATCACCGAAGAGAACCGCGACGGACCGGTGAGGCTCGCTGGAACGAAGAAGTAGCGGCCGAAGGGCGGTCCGCTACGTTCCCGGGAGTCTGAAGGCGTGCACGGTTCCCTCGGCGTCGCCGACCAGCAGGAGTTCACCGTGCACCGTCGGACCGGTGCGCGCTGCGATGTCGGTCGGCTGATGCCACAGTTGTGAGCCGTTCTCCGCGTCGAGAGCCATCACGTCGCCCTGCTGCGTCACGAAGTAGAGCACGCCGTCGGCGGGGACGGGAGCGCCGAGGACGTAGTTGAACGTTCCTTCTGGGATGTCGTACTCCCAAATCGCCTCGCCGTCGGGCATCGAGACGGCGTGCACGACCGTGTTCGCAGATCCAAAGTACACCGCGTCACCCGAGCCGGCGAGGTCGGGCACCCAGTTGTCGGTGTGGCGACGCCAGAGCAACTCCCCTGATGACGTATCGATTCCATTGGCGAAGTCCTGATAACCGATGAACGAAAGGACTTCGTCCGTCGCGTAGAGACCCTTGGCGAATCCGTCCTCCGACTCGTAGGCCCACAGCATGCTGCCGTCGTCCGGAGACAGAGCGAGGATGCGTGTGTGCCCGCCCTCTTCGATCGGCACGGGGTCGCTGAAGACGCCGGCGACGAAGACCACACCGTTGCTCTGTGACGGCGTTTGCAGGATGTAGTTCCCGGTCTCAGCCTCCCAGATGATCTCCCCGTCGGCAGCATCGAGAGCAAACACCTTCGCGTTCCCATCTGGATTCGGTTCCAGGCCGGGGCCGACGAAGGCAGTCGGTACGTAGAGGATTCCTTCACCGACGTACGGCGCGTGCTGCGTATCGATCCCGAGAGCCTGCTCCCAGATCGGGGCACCACTCGTGACGTCGATCGCAGCCAGCCGACCACCATCGAGCCCGAAGAAGAGCCGGTCACCGTCCGTAGCGAGCGTTCGGTGCCAAATCCGGTCGGGCGAATCGAAGGTCCATCGCACCGCCCCGGTGTCCATGTCCAGGGCCACGATCGGTTCGCCGTCGGGCGCCACGACGACGACATCGCCGACGGCGATGGGAGGAGCGCCGACGGGCCCGCCGGTGTCGTGAGTCCAGACCGGAACCAACGATCCGGCATCGTCCCGGCTCTCACAGCTCGCAGCAGCAAGCAGGGCGACCGTCATGAGAATCGCCGGCCAATGCCTGTTCACTCGCACCGTCCCGTTGATGGGGTTCATTCTGCCACCGGACCGCTCACGCGGTCATGGTTCCGCCGGTTCACAGATTGCCTCCGCCGACTCAGTCGGCGGAGGGTCCGACCGGGTACGGCATCTCGAGGCGGTGCCGTGCCAGCAGATCCGCATCCGCCAGGAGGTCCCTGGTCGGGCCGGTAGCGACGATCCGGCCGGCATCCATGATGACCGACCGCGGGCAGAGCTCGTAGGCGAGAGGGAGATCGTGGGTCACGACGAGCTGTGTGACATCGAGGGTCTTGAGCAGTTCGATGAGCTCCCGCCGGGTTGCAGGGTCGAGACCGGAACTCGGCTCGTCGAGCACGAGCAGCTCGGGCCGCATCGCGAGAACCGTCGCGATGGCTGCCTTCCTCTTCTCACCGCCGCTGAGGTGGTGCGGGACTCTGCCGATCAGATCGGAAGCGTCCACCGAAGCGAGCGCCTCGCCGACGCGTCGGTCGATCTCGTCGATGCCGAGGCCGAGATTGGCCGGTCCGAATGCGATGTCCTCGCGCACCGTCGGCATGAACAGTTGGTCGTTCGAGTCCTGGAAGACGAGTCCAACACGCCGTCGTACTTCCCGCAGGGTGGAATCGCCGATGCCCAGGTCACCGACCCGGATCGTGCCCTCCGAGGCGCGGTAGAGGCCGTTGAGGTGCAGAGCGAGGGTCGTCTTGCCTGCGCCGTTGGGCCCGAGGATCGCAATGCGCTCACCGGCGTCGATCGTGAGATCCACCCCCTGCAGGGCCTCCTTCCCGTCCGGATAGACGTAGTGCAGTTCCCTGACCTCGATGGCATGCCGGCTCATGTCGTCACCAGCGCTAGTACGACGACGGCGATTGCCAGCACGGGCAAGACTGCCGCGACCAGCCAATCGCTCGGGGGCGTCCGCCGCTCGGTGAGGACGGGCATCGTTCCGTCGAATCCTCTCGAGACCATCGCGGCATGGACCCGCTCTCCGCGTTCGTACGATCGCACGAAGAGGGCACCGGCGGAGGATGCGATCGGCCTGACCTGCCACACCCATCTCGGGTCATAGCCGCGCGCCTCCATCGCCATCCTCACCCGGCTGAGCTCTTCAACGATCAACTCGAGGTAGCGCATCATGAACGCGGCAATCGAGATGAACACGCTCGGCACTCGCAGAACGCTCATGCCCTTGAGGATGTCGGGCACCTCGGTGGTGGCCGCCAGGATGATCGACGTGGTCGCTCCCAGCGTGGCCTTGGCGACGATGTTCCAGGCTGCCCACAGGCCGTCCCTCGACACCGCCACTCCGGCGATGTCGATCTGTTCCCCGGACGCAATGAAGGGGATGAGGAACGCGAAGGCGATGAACGGAAGGACCGCAGGAAGACGCGCGAGGAGGAATCGAAGTGGAATGTCCCCCGCCCAGAGCACGGCTGCGAGCGAGATCGCGTAGATAGCGAAGGCCCACACGGCTTCCCGGGGGGTGATCGCCACGGCCACGATGAAGGCGAACCCGGCAGCCACCTTCGCCTCAGGTGCCAGACGATGAACCCGGCTGTGCCCATGGAGGTAGAGCGCGTGGGCGTGTCCGGCGCCCATCCGTCAGATCCGCACGGAATCGTGGCGCTTCTCCCGCACGGCGGCGATGATCCCCCCGCCTACGGCAAGGACGATGAGCGTGCCGGCGATGCCGGCTACCGCCAGGCTCACCGCCTCGTTCTCGATCCCTGCAGTCGCGTAGTCGGCGAACATGCTGCCGCCGAGGGCGTGCCCACCGCCGCTCGCCGCGATGCCGGTCTCCTCTGCGACACGCTCGAGCCCGTCGGGATTGTCGACGGCGAACTGGCTGACGATCGCAGCGAAGAAGAGGGCAGCGAGAAGCCCACCGATCGCGAAGGCACGCATTCCGACCGGCCTGGTATCGGAGATCTGGCTTCGATCCAGATCCTGCGCCCCGTACACGAGGTCGGGCCGTGACGCCAGAACGGCACCGACGGTCAGGGCGCTCAGCACCCCTTCTCCGATCCCAATCAGGAGGTGCACACCGACCATCGCCCCGAATACTTGAGGAAAGGAGATGGGAGCAGTCGCCCCGAAGAGCCACTCGATCGAGAAAGCCATCGCTGCGAGCACGACCGAGGACCAGGCGGCGAGTCCTGTGGCCGCGACGACTCCCCCAGAGCTCTTCGGCATGACCCTCCTGTAGAGCAGGTACAGGCCGTAGCCGCCGTAGGCGGGGACGATCGCCATGTTCACGACGTTGTAGCCGAGAGCGGTGACGCCGCCGTCGGCGAAGATCAGCGCCTGGACGACGACCACGACGGTCACCACGACCGCACCGATGTGGGGGCCGAGGAGGATCGCCGCCAGTGCGCCGCCGAGCAGGTGCCCGGTCGTCCCTGCCGCGACGGGGAAGTTGAACATCTGAGCGGCGAAGACGAAGGCAGCCGTCATCCCGGCGAGCGGGATCTGCCGGTCGTTCAAGCGGTGCCTGGTCTGGCGCAGGGCCATCCCAACCGTTCCGATACCGACTGCACCGGTGGCGACCGCAGTGCCGGCGTTGAGGAACCCGTCGGGAGCGTGCATATTGCGACACTATCGCAACTGCGATCATTTCTCAATAGTCGGAAGATCCCCCTCGGATCCCGTACGATTGCCGGACCAATGACGTCGTCTGCATCAGATCTCAAGGCCGCGCTCGCCGTGGCGGGCCTCCGTCTCACCGGGCCCCGGCTCGCAGTGTGGGAGGTCGTCTCGTCGGCGTCGGACCACATGACGGCCGACGAGATCGCATCGGAGGTCGGAAGGGTTGATCCGACGGTCAACCGATCCTCGGTGTACCGCTCCCTCGCGCTGTTCGACGAGCTCGGTCTCATGCGCCAGTCGAGCCTCGGCCCGACGGATGCGTCACATTGGGAGCTCGCGCACCCCGATGAGCAGTTCCACATGCGCTGCGAGTCCTGTGGGAGCGTCGAACACCACACCGGTGATCTCGTGGACCGCGTCCGCGACCATCTCGCGGGCGACCATGGCTTCCAGGCGACCCGCGTCGACCTACTCGTCACAGGCCTCTGCCGGAACTGCCACCCCTGATCCGCATACCCAGCAGGGTTGCAGTCCCCGTATGCGGCGCCACCAGCCCGCGGAATGGGAGGAACCGGCGAGCGCTGCTTCGGTGGGGCCTTCTCTAGACTCGCCCGAATGGACCTCACCCCTACCGTTCCCGGTCGGGTCTCCGTTGTCATGCCGGCCTTCCAGCTCGTTGACTCCATCGGACCCAATCTCGACCGAACCGTCGCCGCTCTCGCTTCGATTGCGGACCTCGAGGTTGTCGTCGTGGACGACGGCAGCACCGACGGCACCGGCGATACGGCGTCCAAGGCCGCAGCGAGACACGACGGAGCGACGGTGGTCTCCTACCGACCGAATCGAGGGAAAGGCGGGGCGCTCCAGGCCGGTTTCGCTGCCTCGACGGGCGAAACGATCGTCTTTCTCGATGCCGACCTCGATCTACCGCCGGAACAGGTGCCGGCGTTCATCTCCGAGTTCGAAGAACTCGGCGTAGATGGATTGGTTGGCGCGAAGCAGCGGGCCATGGCGCCCGAGACCTACCCCGTGCTGAGGCGGGTCCTCTCTCGAATCTTCTCGGGAACGATTCGGCTGATGTTCCGCCTTCCCGTAGACGAGACACAGACGGGCTTGAAGGTGTTTCGTCGCAAGCCTCTCGACGACTTCCTTCAGAACCTCGAAGTGCAGCGCTACACGTTCGACCTCGAGTTACTGGTACGCATGCACCGTGCCGGATACGCCATTGCCGAGGCCCCGGTGCAGCTCGCCGAAGGTGCGTCCGCCAGTGGGGTGTCGCTGCGGACGTTGTGGGAGATGGCCCGCGACACGCTTCGGATCTGGATACAGACGACGCTGCGCCGCGATTGACACGCACTCAGGCCTCGGATTGGGCCTCCTCCTGTGATTGAGGAGATCCAGAGACGACCGGAGCCGGCTTGCTTCCCAGTTTCTCGGAGCGGCAGGCGGACTGGCTACAGTTGCCGACACGCTGAAAGGGGGGCACCCAATGCTTCAAGAGTTCAAAGACTTCCTCACCCGAGGCAACCTGATCACCCTGGCCGTCGGGTTCATCATGGGTCTGGCATTCGCCGCGATCGTCTCTTCCTTTGTGAACGACATCGTGATGCCGATCATCGCCATCCCCTTCGGGGAGCCGGACTTCTCCTTGCTCACGTGGACGATCAACGGATCGGTGATCGCGTGGGGCTCGTTCGTGACCGCCGCCGTCATCTTCGTGCTCACCGCTCTGGCCGTGTTCTTCTTCATCGTGAGGCCCTACAACGCCTATGAGGCGCGCCAGGCCGCCGAAGAGGAAGAAGTGGAGCCCGGGCCGAGCGAGACCGATCTGCTCACGGAGATCCGCGACCTGCTGGCGAGATAACCGGCACCAACGAACTCTGGGCTGAACAAGCACTCATAGGCCGCTGCGAGCCCTGGGTTCGGGCTCCTACGAGACGGCGGAATCGACGAACCAGGTTCTCAGCCGTCCCTTGCCCTTGACGTCGATCTCTCCCCTGGCTTCGAGGTCGAACCCCTTGCCGAGGTGGTTCTTGACGGCTTCCGTGACTTGGATCCGGCCGGGCGATCCGCTCGATTCCATCCGGCTGGCCACGTTGACCGCGTCACCCCAGAGGTCGTATTGGAACTTCTTCGTCCCAACGATCGCTCCGACCGCCGAGCCGCAATTGATGCCAACGCGCAGCCTGAGGCCGAGACCGTCCCGCTCGGCTCTCTTCGTCATCCAGGACTGCATGTCGAGGGCGAGACGGGCCATCGTGGCGCACTGATCATCGATCGGCTGAGGTGCTCCGCCGACAACCATGTAGCCGTCCCCGATGGTCTTGATCTTCTCGACTCCGTGCCGCGCGGTCATCGTGTCGAAGGCGGTGAACACATCGTTGAGAAGACCGACTCCGGCTTCGGGGCTGAGACCAGCGGCCAAGGGGGTGAAACCGACGAGATCAGCGAAGAGGACGGACACGGCATCGAACCGCTCGGCGAGGGTGCGACCAGGCTGGCTCTTGAGCCGCTCGGCGATCGCTGCGGGTAGTACGTTGAGCAGGAGGCTCTCGGCTCTCTCCCTCTCGTTGCGAAGCCTGGCCTCCATGTGGCGCCGCTCGGTTATGTCCACGAAGGTGAGCACCGAACCGGTCAGCTCACCGTTCCTCTCCATCGGATACGACCAGTACTCGGCAGGGAAACTCGACCCATCACGACGCCACAACACCTCGTCGTCAACACGGACACCCTCCCCGACCCGAAACGCCCGATAGATCCGACACTCCTCCATCGCATACGGCGCCCCGTTCGGCAACGAATGGTGGACGAGGTTGTGCATGTTCCTGCCCAACAGCTCATCGTCACTGTCGTAGTCGAGCAACCGCACGCACGCCGGATTCGCGAACGTGCAGTTGCCCTGAAGATCGATCCCGTAGATCCCCTCACCCGTCGAATTCAGAAGCAGCTCGGCAAGCCCTCCCGTCGACTCGGCATGCTCAACGTCGGCCATGGCCCGGGTGTCAGCTGATCGCCGCCACCGCGGCGTCCGTGTCGAGGACTTCGCTGGCGATGAACCCGAAGTTGATCAGCGCCGCGGCGTACCCGTCTCCGAGCTCCGGATGCTGCGCCGCCGCTGTGGCGTCCTTGACAACGGTGACCTCGAAGCCATCCTCGGTGAGCTCGCGCATGTGGGCCTCCACACACAGATTCGCCGACATGCCGGCAAGGATCACCTTGCTGATGCCTCGCTTGCGAAGCTGCAGGGCAAGGTCGTTGCTCTCCGGTCCGTACACCTTGTGTGGGCTGACGACGACCGTCTCACCGTCGTCGATGTACTTCTTGTACTCGTCGAGCCAATCCGCCCCGGATCCGTCGAAGCCCTCCATCGTCAACTGACCGGAGCGATCGAACATGTTGATGTCGTGCATCATCGCTTCCACAGTCCCACCGAACTGCCAGCCGTGGTCGCTCGGGTAGTAGTAGTGGGGCGACACGAACACCGGCATCCCCGATGCCTTGGCCGCTTCCAGCAGGCTCTGGATGTTCGCCACAGTGTTGTTCTCCGTGACGTTCCTGCCGACGAGTCCCCACGTGACCCCGTCGGAGCTGAGGAAGTCGTTCTGCGGATCCGTGATAACGAGAGCCGTTCCGTTGCTGCCCATGCTCCCTTTCCCTTCTCGCCCTCCCCGGGCGTCGCTTGCCAGACAGGTTGTCCGATCTCGTGTGTGATTTGGTGGCTCAGATGTTCGGATTCGTCCAGACGGCCGGGATTGGCGCCTATACGCTTGAGCGATGCTGCTGGACCGGCTGATGAAGGATCTCCACGTCTCGGTTGGCCCTTTTGCCATGTGCGAAGTGGCCAGCGGATCGCGTCTCCCGATCGGTGAGCTCGGCTGGGTGACGATCCACTTCGTGCTGGCGGGATCGGGACGGATCAACATGGGGAGAGCGCCGGGGCCCGAGATCTCCAAGTACACGCTCGCCCTCGTGAAACGGAGACACATTCTGGAGGGCTCGCGCGGCGATGACACCGCAGCCGAGGATCTCAGCATTCCAGGGGGCGAGCGGCTCGTCGGGGACCCCGCCGGTGGTGCCGACTTCGTCGTCGCATGCGGTCGCATTCAGGCTGTCTACGGGGAAGGGATCAGCCTCTTCGATGGCATCAAGGACCCGATCACGGTCGACTTCTCCGACTCGAAGACCATGCGTCTGCTTTTCGAGATGATCCTCGAGGAGTCCCGAGAACACTCCGAGGGCAGTCTCGGCATGATCGAGGCTCTCATGCGCCAGTGCCTGGTACTGCTCTTGCGGCGACTCAAGGGCACCGAGGACAGCGGCCTCACGTTTCTCGACGGACTCGAGGATGCCCGCATGAGCGCTGCTGTCGCTGAGGTCCTCGATCATCCTGCGGACCCGCACACTGTTCAGTCGATGGCATTGACGGCGATGATGAGCCGTTCGGCGTTCTCAGCCCGATTCAAGAAGTGCTTCAACGACACTCCGATGGCCTTCGTTCGACAGATTCGGTTGAGACGATCAGCGGAGATGCTGCGGACAACACAGAAATCCGTCGGCTCCATTGCCACCGAGGTCGGTTTCGCGAGTCGAAGCCATTTCTCCCAGTCGTTCTCCGGAGCATTCGGCGTTACGCCGGGCGAATTCCGCAAGGCAGTTCAGCAGGAGCCGTCAACGCCCTCGGGCAGCACGGCGTTGCACTACGCGTAGATGTCGGCGATCACGGCCTCATATTTCCTGGCCACGATCTCCCTCCGCACTTTGAGGGTAGGAGTCAACTCTCCGGCCTCAATCGTCAGGTCTTGTGGAAGCACCCTGTACGTCTTGATTGCCTCGGCCCTGGACACCGCGTTGTTGCCGTCGTCGATCGCCGACTGCACTGCCGCGTTGAGATCAGAGTCATCGACGAGATCCGCCAGGGCGGTGCCTGTCTTACCGTTGGCCGATGCCCAGGCCGGAAGGAAATCCTCGTCGATGGTGACAAGTGCCGCAATGAAGGGCTTCGCTTCGCCAACCACCACCACCTGGCTGATGAGCGGGTGGGCGCGGATTCGATCCTCGAGGACGGCGGGCGCCACGTTCTTGCCCCCGGCGGTGACAATGATCTCCTTCTTTCGTCCAGTGATGGACAGAAACCCGTCGTCGTCAATCTCGCCGAGGTCTCCTGAGTGGAACCATCCGTCCGGCTCCAGCGCCTCCTCGGTTGCTGCTGCGTTCTTCCAATAGCCCGAGAAGATCTGGCCACCCTTGATCATGACCTCGCCGTCGTCGGCGATCTTGATCGATGTGCCGGGGAATGGTCTCCCGACCGACCCAATCCGCATCGCGTCTGGGGTGTTCTGTGTCGCACCTGCTGTCGTCTCGGTGAGCCCATAGCCTTCGAGGGCGGTGATGCCGATCCCACGGAAGAAATGCGCGAGCCGAACCCCCAGGGGCGCCCCACCCGAAAACGCATACTCCGCCTCGCCACCAAGAACCGCCCGCAGCTTTGCGTACACCAACCTGTCGAACAACGCATGCTGAAGCCTGGTCCACGGACCGGGACCGGTTGAGTCGAGGGTCGTCGAGTAGTCGATCGCGACCCTGACGGCACGATCGAAGACCCTGCCCTTGCCCTCTGAATCGGCCTTCTGCTTGGCGGCGTTGTAGATCTTCTCGAACACCCTCGGCACACTGAAGACCCAGGTTGGCTTGACGATGGCCATCTCTTCCATCAGCTGCGGGATCCCAGTCGAGTAGTAGATCGTGACTCCACTCGACACACATGCCACCTCAACGAGTCGCGCCCAGACGTGCGCAAGAGGTAGAAACATCAACTGCCGTTGCCTCGCGTTTATCACCTGCGGCGCCATGACCTCGAGCTGACGAGATTCCCAGATGAAGTTGCCGTGGGTCAGCACACATCCCTTTGGCTTCCCGGTCGTTCCCGACGTGTAGACGAGCGATGCGAGATCGCCGTGCTTGATGGCACTGACGCGTCGATCGACCTCTGCTCGCGCCTCGTCAGTTGCCAGGGCCTTCAACTGGCCGACAGCGCCGTCCTCGATGACGAAGGCGGTGGAGCAGTCGGCGACGCGGCCGGCCACGGAGTCGAAGACGGCTCGGTGTGCCTCGGTCTCGCAGATGATCATCTGCGAGTCCGAGTTGCCGACGATCCACTCCACTTGTTGGGCGGACGACGATTCGTAGATCGTGACCGCAGCGCAGCCCGACGCCCAGATCGCGTAGTCGAAGAGAGTGAATTCCCACCGTGTGGCTGAGAACAACGAGATCCGCGTTCCGGGCTCGAGACCGAGGGCAACGATGCCCGCAGCCACCTCTCTCACTTCCGCGGCGAAAGCAGCCGTGCTGATGTCCACGAAGCCGCCGCTACTCCGATAGGCCAGTGCGGGGTGATCGGGAGCGGTCTCGGCGCGAGACAGCAGCGCGGAAACGACGTTGTCGGTAGGCGACACAGACACATCGCCTTGGGTGGTGAACGCCTTCATTCTGCCTCGCCCTCCGTTTCGGCCGTGGCGATCCTACCGACGAACGATCAGATGCTCCTTCCCGATCGCGTTGCCGTCAATGTGCGAGCCAACCGAACCGCACTCGTCCACGAGCCCACAACGCACGTCGACTATGTGGCGCCAACCGTCCGACCCGGCCACAATGCGCCCATGGAGAACGACAAGACCAGCCAGGAAATCGACGACTTCGTTGAGCGCCTCTCCTTCACCGCGGTCTTAAGCGACGGAACCCCCGTCCGGATCCGGCCCATCGCACCCAAGGACAAACAGCGCCTCGCGGAGGGCTGGAAACAGCTTTCGCCCAACTCCCGATACCTCCGCTTCCTCCAGGCCAAGTCGGAGCTCAGCGGCCCGGAACTCACCTACCTCACCGAGATCGACTACTCCGATCACTTCGCCTGGGCTGCGGAAACGCTCGACACACCCGACCCGCCCGGCGTCGGGATCGCACGGTACATTCGCGACCCGAACGACCCCGCAGTCGCTGAAGCTGCAATCGCCGTCGTCGACCAACACCAACGCAAGGGGCTGGGTCGCATCCTTCTCCAAGCCCTCGCTGATGCCGCCCTCGAGAATGGGATCGACCGCTTCCGCTCCTACGTCTCCTCCTCCAATCGGCAAGTCCTCGAGTCCCTTACGAAGCTCGGGGCCACACCTTCACACGCCGAGGAAGGTGCAATCAGCCTCGAGCTTCCGTTGCCGATCGGAGCATTCGACAAATCGGCGATGTACGCCGCGCTGCGCGCAGTCGCGATCGATCAGACCCTCAGAGCAGCGGGCCCAGGCAACCCATAGCCCGCAATCCGTCGTTGATCAGGTGCCGATGCGGCGTGCAATCGCTGTCCGCAGTTCTTGCTCCGGCGGTGTGCCCTGATACCCCGATTCCGTGGCGTAGATGCGGCAACTCAAACCGACGGGCGCTTCGGGATCGAGGAATGGATCAACGCCGTCGAGCCACACCGTCGGCGACCCTCGGAATCCCAACTCGTCGGCCCGCTCGGGCGAATCGACGTTGACGAGTTTGATCTCTCCAGTCCAACCGGCCTCGTCGAGCAGGGCCTCGAGCAGCGACGCGGCCTCAGCGTGATTGGGGCACCCATCGAAGTAGAGCAGCGAGACTTCCATGGTGGCGGACCTATCGACCCAACAGAGACTGGGCGCCCAATCTGTCGCGGATCCGATGCGGGCTCGGGACGTCAGCCACCGATGATTCCTTCGCACGATTGAGCAGCGGTCTGGAAGGCCGGATCGTCGGTATCGAGGGCATCACCGAATGGTCCGGCTCCGCTGTGCCCATTGTCGGAGAAGTCCGGGTCGGGCATCTCGTAGCCGTTCTCGCGCATGCACACGGCGAAAGCGAGAAGTTCGTCCTCACGTCCGGTGAGGTCCTCTGTACTGAGACCGAACGTCACATTGTCGAGGAGTCCCTGACAGACATCGAACGCCGAGTGGACGGCTGCCATATCGAGCGTCTCCGCAGCAATGGCGTGGGGAGTCGGAGGTACCAGGTTTCCTTCCGCATCGACGGCCGGATCGTCGACGTTGAGCCCCTCGTCTCGCAGGCACGCGGTGAACGCCAGAACGGATTCCTCGCCCACGATTGATCCGTCGTCACTCTGCGTCTGGATGTCGCCGGTGTCGGCATCGAGCGAAGCGACACCCGTATCGGTGGCCCCGTCGCTGCACGCAGCGGCGACCAGCCCGAACACGACCAGGAGGGGAAGGGCGATTGCGCGTCTCATAGGTTGTTGCCTCTCGGTTGGGAGCGAGCCTCGGCTCTGAGGTGACGTTGCCGGGTCATGTCGTGGCGATGCGGAAGTTGCGCATCATCCCCATGTCTTCGTGCTCGAGGATGTGGCAGTGATAGAGGAAGAGCCCTGGGAATCCGGTGAACCGGCGAAGTATCCGGACCCGCTCGCCGGGCATCACAAGGACCGTGTCTTTCCAGCCTTCGTCTACATATCCCTCTCGGACGCTCTCCCAGGCGGCGCGACCGGCGTCGTCGATCGAGCGTTCGAGCACTTGGAATTGTTGGCCGTGCATGTGCATTGGGTGAGCGAGCCCTTCCTGCATGCCCCTGCCCATGCCCCCGCCCATACCTCCCATGCCGCCGCCGGCGTTGAAGAACTCCCACACCTCGGTCGTGCCGAATTGCACGGTCTCTTCCGGGGAGACCTCCGTCATCTGGAACGTTCGACCGTTGAGTGTCCATGAACCCCGTGCCATTGCGAGCACGATCGTTCGTGCTGCGTCCGGGTTGACGGCGTCGTCCACTGAAGACAGACCAAGGTCTGAGAGGCGGGCCGGGAGCGGATCGGTCGATGCTGCGTCGCGTTCCACGTCGAATGAGGCGATGTCGAATGCAGCTCCATTCGGGATCGACGAGGTGGAGCCCATCATGCCGCCCATCATCTGTGGCGATTCGAATGGGAGGCTGACGAGTTTCCTCCTGGTCCCGGTCGCGTCGGCTTCGAAGTCGACCCAGAGATCGACGCGTTCGGCCGGCCCCAGTGTCACATACGGTCGCGTTGCTGGCGCTTCGAGTAGTCCCCCGTCCGTGGCAAGGACGACCAGTGGTGTCCCGTCGTCCCAACCGAGCTTGTAAATGCGGGCGTTCGATCCGTTGAGAATGCGGAGCCGGTGGGAGCGAGAGGCGACACGAAACGCAGCATCGGGACGGCCGTTGACGAGGATCTCGTCACCCAGGAACCCCATCATCTGGTCCATCATCCCGTTCGGCAGATAGACCAGGCGTTCACCGTCGAAGGTCCGATCCTGGAGGACCATTGGGAGTTCGAACTCGCCGCTCGGGAGCGACAACGCATCTTCCTCCTCATCGCTAACGAGGAAGAGACCGGCCATTCCGGCATAGACCTGAGGCCCCGTTCGACCGTGAGGATGCGGGTGATACCAATACGTGCCCGCCCGATTCACGACAGTGAACTCGTACTCGTAGCGGCCGCCCTCGGGGACGGCGAAACGCGGGTGTCCGTCCATGTCCTCAGGCACATCGAGGCCGTGCCAGTGCACGATCGTCTCTTCGGGGATCTCGTTGTCGAACACGATCCGGACGCGTTGGCCTTGCCTCAGACGCAGCGTCGGTCCGAGGTACGAACCGGCGATCGGTTCGACCACCGCCGCATCTCCATCGGTGACCTCGGCGACGAGACGCCACACATCGGTCTCGATCCCCGGCCGGATCTCGAACCGGTCCGAGACCGCTCGCATCGCGATCTCAACATCGACCGGGCCGCCTACGGCGGGAGCCGTGGAACTCGCCGTTGACGATGTCGATGAGGGCTCGATCACTCCGGTTTTCGGCACGCACGCAGCAACAACGAACGCGCCGACGGCACTTCCGGACAGCGTGAGGAACGCGCGGCGAGAGACCTCAGGTGTGGACACGGTTCAACCATACGCGGGGTCGACGAAACGGGGGCACGCAGCGGCACGGTGACATCACGCTGCGGTCTCCTTCTGCAGCGGTGGAGGGATTGCTCGGTGTGAGTGATCAGCTCTGTTCACGGTTCTCCTCGTTCCATGTGACTCGCCACTGGATGTCCCGCTCTTCGGGTCCCCACGATGCCTTGATGAACTCGAAGATGGCGGCGATCTCGTCGTCGGTGAGGGTGGCTCCGAACGACGGCATCCGGCTCTCGGGGAAGTCGCTGCCGTCGCGTGTGATGGTCAGGAGCAATCCGTCGGAGTGGTGCCACGTGTGCCCGCTGCTGTCGTGGGGCGGGGGCCGGTAGCTTCCGTCGGCATTGGGGGTCTTCCACTCCGGGTCTCCGCTGAGGTCGGCTCCGTGGCATGAGGAGCAGTACTGGCCGTAGAGCGCTTCTCCTTCCTCGACTCGGACGGCATCGAGTTGAGGAGTGGGCGGGACCGGATCCGCAGCAGTCCCACCGGGAGTCAGCGGCGGGACCAGTGTCGAGCCCGTGTTCGTACCCGAGGTGCAGGCGGATACGACCAGTGCTGCGGCAAGGAGCAGCACCGGTCCCGCGGCTCGTCGATCAATCATCGTCCCGTCCTCAGGACACCGGGGAACCGATGCCGCCGTTGCAGCGACCGCCGGGTTCTGGTGCGTCGAGTGAGCCTTCGAACTCGTTGACGAACTGGGCGAGGCGGTCATCGTCTGCGTCGGTGAGTTCGAGTTGGTTCGCCCAGGCCGTCACGATGATGGGTGAGTCCTGGCCTGCGACCGGGCTCACCAGAACCTTGTCGGTTCCCCGGGTGAATCCTCTGAGTTGCCGGAGCTGATCTTCGGCGAGGCCGGGTTCGTAGGTGATCCAGACGGCCCCGTGTTCGAGCGAGTGAACGGCGTTCTCGGACCGCACCTCCGTGTCGTAGAAGCCGCAGTTCTGCCAGATCTCGTCGTGCGGACCGCCGGCCGGCACTTCGCCGTCGTCGTGGAGGTCACCGTCGACATGCGCGGGTGCTGCGACGGCGACTTGTTCGGTTCCTTCGGGAATGCCTCGCAGCGCCGGATTGCTGAAGAACACAACGGCGACGAGACCGAGGACCAGAACGGTGCCGGCAATCCAGATCAGCCGTTTCGGCCACGGCGATTCCCCACCAGCCTGACCCGGCGTTTTCTTGCCTCCGCGCTTCTTGGTCTTCGAGCTCATCGTGTCCACTCCTTGTCGTGACCTGGTCTTCTTGCCGCCAACTTCAAACATCTGGGATTGCTCAGTTCTTCCACGCTCGACTCTCAGGAGAGGCTCAGGCGACGCATCGCCATGGCGTTGATGGCAACGATCACGGTGGACAGCGACATGAGCAGGGCGCCGACTGCCGGATTGAGCAGGATCCCTGCCGCCATGCCGACGCCAGCGGCCAGCGGGATGGCGATCACGTTGTAGCCGGTCGCCCACGCGAGGTTCTGCGTCATCTTGGACCGCGTGATCCGGGAGAGTCTCAGGGCTCGGGCGACTCCCATGGGGTTGTCATCGATGAGGACGAGATCGGCGCTCTCGATCGCCACGTTGGTTCCGGCCCCGATTGCGATGCCGAGGTCGGCGCTGAGGAGTGACGGTGCGTCGTTGATGCCGTCGCCGACGAAGGCAACCTTTCCGTCTCTCTGGAGATCCGCAACGATCCTTGCTTTCTGGTCCGGTAGCACCCGCGCGTGGAAGCGTTCGATGCCGAGTTCGGCAGCGACGGTACGGGCCACCGCATCGGCGTCGCCGGTGATCATCACCGGTGTGACGCCCATTTCGACGAGTGCCTGGATCGCGGCTGCTGCCGTGTCGCGGATCTTGTCGGCGAGTGCAAAGACGGCGACGACGCTGCCGTCGGCGATGAGGACGACGGCGGTGTCCCCGCGGTCGTCGGCACGGACGAGAGCGGCGAGCATCGATGCAGGCACGGTCGCTGCGAGGTCTCCGACCCACTCGGGTCGCCCGATCCGGTACTCGTTGCCGGCGACGAACCCGTGGAGACCGTGTCCGGGTACAGCCACGGTCTCCGATGCAGCCCGGATCTCCAGGCTCTCCCGTCGGGCAGCGTCAACGAGCACTTCCGCGAGTGGGTGCTCCGACACTTGCTCGAGGGCCGACGCGACCGTAAGCGCCTCGTCTCGGCTGATCCCGTCCACGTCGACCGATGACAGTGTGAAGCGTCCCTCGGTGAGCGTCCCGGTCTTGTCGAGCGCCACGATGGCGATGTCTCGGCCCCGCTCGAAGGCCTCCCGGTTGCGCACGAGCACACCGTTGCGGGCCGCCATCGTTGTGGCGTTCGCTGTGACCAGAGGGATCGCGAGGCCGAGTGCGTGCGGGCATGCAATGACGAGCACGGTGACCGTGCGGGTGATCGCGAAGGTCACTCCTGCGCCGACGCCGAGCCAGATGAAGAACGTCGGTGCCGCGACTCCGATGGCGATAATCGTGAGCCAGAACGCTGCCCGGTCGGCGAGTTGTTGAAAGCGGCTGCGCGAGGCCTGCGCGTCCTGGACGAGTCGCATGATCTGTGACAGCGTCGTGTCGTCCCCGGTGCGCGTCACCACCGCCGTGAGTGCACCCTCCCCATTGATGGATCCCGAAACGATCTCAGAGCCGGGGTGTTTCGACACCGGTTTCGACTCGCCGGTCAGGAATGCCTCGTTCATCGATGAGCGTCCCTCGACGACGTCGCCGTCGACGGGGACCTGTTCGCCGGGGCGGACCACGAAGCGCTGCCCGATCTCGAGCTCCGCCACAGCGACGTCGGTGATGGAGCCGTCTTCGTCGATCCGGTGTGCGACGTCGGGGACCATTGCGGCGAGTTCATCGAGCGCCGACGATGCCGACACGACCGAACGCATCTCGACCCAATGGCCGAGGAGCATCACGTCGATGAGCGTCGCCAGCTCCCAGTAGAAGTCGTCGCCCGGGAAACCGAGCGTGACCGCCAGGCTGTACGTGTATGCCACGGTGATCGCCACAGCGATGAGCGTCATCATGCCCGGTCGACGGTGGCGCCACTCGCGGCCGGCGCCCTTCAGGAATGGGCCGCCCCCGTAGAAGAACAGAACCGTCGCCAACAGCGGTGCGATCAACTCTGAACCAGGGAAGGCGATCGCGTCGTAGCCGAACCACTCCTGGATCTGCACAGAGAAGTAGAGGATCGGCGCCGTGAGCACGAGGCTGAACAGCAACCGATCACGGAACATGTCGGGCGAGTGGCCCTCGTGTTTGTCATGGCCCGCGTGGCCTCCGTGCGATGCAGGGACAGAGGGGTGTTCCTGCGTGTCCATCTGTGCGTGGGACGACATATCGTCCATGGTGTTCGTGTGTTCCATCCCGTTCAGCGGATCCCCGCCGCCTCCTGAATCTGGCGGACGTAGGCGGTGACGTCGGCGATGTCCTGGTCGCTGAGATGAGGCTGGGGTGGCATCGCACCGAAGTCCCAGTGATGCGGCTGGACACCGTTGCGAATCGCCAACGTGAAGGCTCCGTCTGCATGGTGGGCGGGCCGGTAGTAGGCGTGGATCAGCGGTGGGCCCTGGTCTGTCCCCGTGCCCTCAACGCCGTGGCACGTCGCACAGGTCCCCTCGAAGACGACCTCGCCGGCAACCGGATTGCCTTGACCCGCGACTTCTGTGGAAACGGAACCGCCACCGGATACGACGACCGCCACAACGAGCGCGATGACCACGGTGGCCCCGATCCCCCACAACAGCTTGGTGCGCATCCGAGGTACCCGTCTCTACGAACGGAGAGCGTCGAGGCGACGCCGGTACTCGTCGGCGTCGATCTCGCCGCGGGCGAACCGGTCGGCAAGGATCGTTTCAGCCGAGGCGGTCACGGTGCGCGTTGCGGTATCGCTGCGCCGCGGGGTCGCCTGGACGATCGCCCACACGAGCACGCCGACAACGAGGAGGCCCACGAACCAGCCGAAACCCATCATCCCCCAACCGAACCCGCTCATGTGGTTGAACCCGCCTGTGTCGGCGACGACTTGTGCGAATGTCATCGTTCACTCCTCCTTCACGCCGTGTAGCGCACGTCGGCGGACATTCCGGCCTCGTAGTGACCGGGGAGCAGGCAGGCGACCTCGGTGAAGATCGTCGTGTCCTCTGGGAAGGTCACGACGACGGACGAGGTATCACCGGCGTCCAGCAGCAGGACGGCGTCGCCGCCCTCGTGGTGTCCGTCATCGTCGGATTCGGCATCGCCGTCGTCGTGATCGTCGTGGCCGGATGCGAGGTGCTCCTCGATCCTGTGCCCATTCGAGAGACGGAACTCATGCGGGACAACGCCGGCATTCGTGACGACGAACTCGATGGTCTCGCCGGCGGCTACGTCGACCGGGTCGACATCGAACGCGAACTCGGTCATCAGGACCTCGATCGTCCGATCTGCTCCCCCCGTCTGAGCACCATCGACGTGGTCATCGGTTTCGTCGTCGGCGTGATCGTCGGCAGGGACGGTTGTTGTTACAGCCGCAGTCGTTGTCGTCGTACTCGACGTTGTCGTGCTCGATGTCGTGACGGTCTCACCTTCAAGCGAAGCGGTATCTGGCGCCGCGCACGCAGTAGCGATGAGCGTCAACGCGGCGGCGAGAGCAAAGAACCGGAACACCGTGGATTCTCCTTGAGTCGATGGCATCACGATGCCCCGACCCTGGTTCCGGCGGTAGTCGTCCGATCGGGTAGTCGCCCTCACCCATATGGCGGAGGGCCGGCCGGCCCCGGCGGGTCTACTCGATGACGCCGAGACGCAGGCCGACGGCGACGGCCTCGGCTCGGGATGACACTTCGAGCCGCTCGAAGACACCCCGCAGGTAGGTCTTGACGGTCGCTTCCGACAGGTCGAGCTCCGTGGCGATCTGCTTGTTCTCGTATCCGTCCGCGACGAGCTGCAGCACCTGATGCTCACGCGGGCTGAGCTTCCCGGACGGCCGCGTCCTGCCGGTCATGGTCGCAACGAGCGGCTCCATCAACTCCGCCGGCAGGTAGGTGCCACCGTCGGCTGCCACCTGCAGCGCCGTCAACAGTTCGTCACGTCCTGCGTTCTTCAACACATACCCTGCGGCACCGAGCTCGATCGCCCGACGGACATATGCCGGCTGGTCGTGCATCGACAGCATCAGGACCCGGACCTGCGGAGCATCTTCGGCCAGGCGCTCGAGCACATCGAAGCCACTCATCCCCGGCATGCGCACATCGAGCAGAACAACGTCAACGGGTTCCGAAGCAACGAGTGCCAGCAGCTCCTCGCCCGCCTCAGCCTCCCCGACGACATCGACACCCGGTGCGTCGCTGAGCATGTACCGGATTCCTTCCCGCACGACGCGGTGATCGTCGGCGACGACAACCCTCATGTGGATTCCCGTCCGCTGAGCGGCAGCCATGCGCGAAAGAGCGTCCCGCCAGCGGACGGTGCCGAGACATCGACGTCGCCCCCGAGCGTCTCGAACCGCTGTCGGGTCGTCGACAGTCCCAATCCCGGGTCGCCGGCAGGTCCGACGCCGTTGTCGGCGACATCGAGTACCACCCGGTCCCGATCCTCATAGACGGTCATCGCCACCCGGCTTGCTCGAGCGTGTCTTCGCACGTTGGTGAGAGCTTCACGTGCGGCACGGTAGATCTCAACGCTCTGCTCCTGCGACGGCGGACTCGTCACGTCGATGGTGAGTGTCAGGTCGAGATCGGCCTCGCGTCGGGTGACATCGACAAGATCCGCCAGCGCGACATCGAGGCCCGTATCGGCGGCCAACTCAACCTGGAGGATCCGAAGCTCGTTGCGCAACGTGTCGTCCACCTCTTTCACGATGTCCTCGAGCCGGCCGAGCTCCTCGGCCACCGGATCGTCATCTGCCAGCCTCGCACGCGACCCTTCAAGACCGTACAACACCCGATACAGCGGCTGCCCCACGTCATCGTGAAGCGCACCGACGATCCGTCGACGCTCCACCTCCTGCGCGCGATATGACGACCGCAGCAGCTCTTCGACCTGACGGCGCCGCTGATTCATGTCGCGAGCACGCGCAATCAGGAGCGCCGTCATGAAGATGCCAAGCACAATCAGACCGATCCCGATCGACAGCCAGACATTCCTGCCGATCCGATCGAGCGCTCGATTCATCGCCGTGACGTCCTGTTCCACCTCGACGACCGAATCGACCGATCCGGATTCGTCGAGAATCGGAACATAGATCTCGATCAACTCGCCGCGATCTCGATCCGCGGCATGAGCGGGATCGGACAAATCCGAGATCAGAGTTCCGGTTCCGCCCGCAAACGCAGTCAACGCCGGCTCTGTCAGGTCGAAACGCTGCCCCATCAGCTCGGGCAAGTCCGAATACAGGATGGTGCCGTCGGGCGCCCAGACCTTGACCCGCAACGTCTCCCCACCCAGGATGTGAATGCGCACATGAGCATCGAGCCGCGCAAGATCCGCAGCACTCGACGAACCGTCGGCAGTAATCGCCGGCAACCCCCGGATCGCGACCTCGACCATCGAAGCCCGGGCATCGAGCAGATGACCGCGAGCTGCCCGGGTGATCGAGAAGCCGAGCACGATCGTGACGACGAGAGCAAGACCGAGACCGATCAGAGCGATACGGCCGAGCCCACCGATCTCCTCCCAATCCCTACGAAGCGCCGAACCCAGCCGTCCGGACCTGCCGCGATGATCAGAATCGCTCATCTGATGCAGCCTATCCGCACTCAGCCGCTCCACAATGGGGTTCGCCAGAACGAGCGATCAACAGCCGCGCACCCGTGGTTGCGGACGTTCGCCGGAGCCACCCTCCGGGCATGCAACGAGACCCAGGCCCACGCCACGAGGATCGACGAGCTAGTCGAGCAGTGGCGGGCGAGCCTTGGCAGCGTCCGAAAGGGATCCTCTCTGGTGCGACGGACGCGCGATGGCATTTGACGAAAGACTGCAATCGACGGCAACCGCCAATGCAGAGCAGACCTCTCGCATTCGATCGTCACCCAATCTGCCTAGGCGCGCGGTAAGCGTCCTAACCGAAACGCTCTCGACTGAGTCGAGATTGATAGCTGATCGAAGTGGGATCGGATCATCTCCGGGCTCGAGCAGAACCTCACTCGCTAACCCTCGAATCGTCGTGGTACACGGAGCAATCAGTGTCCTACGGAGTCTGGGGATGGCCGCGTCTCGAGAGAGAACCACGACAGGGCGACGCGATATGTCCGGAAGCTCACACCACCACACCTCGCCCCTGATCGGCAGATCCTTCACGACGAAGCCGCCGCCTCGCGAAACGATGCCAAGTCACCCCATTCGTCAGACTCATCGAGTGGACGATCGTCGTAGACGGCGTACGAAGCGTCGATCTCGGCGGCTCGATGCTGAGTAAGCAAGGCACCGAGCGCTTCATCCAGAAGCGCTGCGTCGTTCAGATTCGACCTCAACTGCCTCGCATGTCCAATCAGCGATTCGTCGACAGTCGTGCTAACTCGTACCCGTGCCATGCCACAATCATGCCACGTCTAGCCCACAGCTGCAAGGGGGCTGATGCGGAAGGGCCGAATGGCCAAGAACGCCCGCACTGCAAGCGTCTTCTTCGTATCGAGGGCAGGACTTGAACCTTCTACTCTCGCCGAAGATGCCCAAGGACCGCACCACGGAATCCCGGCGGAAGACGGCCGTTTGGAAGCAAGAGACGAAGACGCACGGCACGAGGTCGAGACCGAGAAGGGGGGCGGCGTGCTCGTACTGCTGGGGGTTGCCCGGCCAACTGGAATTGGCGGACTCCAGCAGCCTCTCATCGTGTCGTCCGCCGCTCTCCAGAGTGTCGCGTTCTCCCCCGACGGCCGTCACATCGCCGTCACGTCGCTCGACGGAATCCTCTGGGTTGTCACCCTTGAACACGGATGACCTGGTCGATATCGCGAGGAGTCGGCTCACGAGAACCCTCACCGCGGTCGAGTGCACCCGGTACCGCATCGACCCGTGCCCGCAGAGTTGACGCCCGCCCCGGGCGCCGCCGGAGTAATGCACAGCTGGTCGAAGCCCTCACCTGCCGGGATGCGCAGCGCCACACCGTCGGCCCATGTCTTGATCGGCGAGCGCTCACCCCGCCCCCGGCCGTCGGGTCCTGCTCGACCTCGCGGGTCAGGCCACGTTGCCGCTCTCTACTTCGGCAGCGGCGGAACCAGGCACACCAGCGGGTTGGACTGGTTCCCGGAGGCATCGACCGCGTAGACGAGCATGTCCCCTTGCCCGGTCAGATGCCACGCAACGGCACCGGCCTGACCTTTCACGCTCCCCATCGGCCGTTCGGTCGGTTCCGCACCCGGCGCCTGAGTCCACTTGATCTTCGTCCCCGCCGGATACGGACCGAAGACATACCCGGTGGCGTCATCGACGGCGAACACGTCTGGGTCCGGATCGACGGCATCGTCCGCGACCAGGTCATAGAACCCGTCCTCGTTCTGGCCACCCTTAGGCCCGGGCAGGCTGCTCCAACCGGCTGGCGGGATCCTGTCGCCGTGCGGGTTCGGCCCGGGCAGACAAGCCGCCAGCGGCGGGGTCGTGTCCGCCCACCTGACCGTCGCTGTCGCGCAACCGAGCTGGCCGGTCGGGGTGGCGACGGTGAAGCACGCCTCGATCGTGTCGGTACCACCCGCACCGGTGTTCGTGTATGTCCACGGCACGCTGCCGTCAGGGAGTGTGGAATCGGTCCCGGTCTTCCCGATGTTGGGGCCGCTCAGCACCGTGAACGTCACCTCACGCCCACCGACCATGTCGGGGTCGCCTCCGATCGTCGCCGTGACCGTGTGCGTGGTGTCGGTGCCGAGTTCCTTGGTCGCGGTCGCAGGC
>JBDLHX010000006.1:0-50304 GCA_039715165.1 Actinomycetota bacterium | reverse complement strand
CGGAGATCACGCCCGACCTCATCCTCACCTGGATGGGGAGATAGCTGATCGCCTCTTCCTCTCCCATGAAGCCTCAATCCACGGTTTCTCAGGCGGGAATGGGCATCGCCTCCCCACAGCGCATGTCCCCCCGGACCGAAGGGACGGGGGGACGCGGGATCGCCCTGCGATCCCGCAGGGGGGACTGTCCCACCTGCGGGCGACGCTCGCCACAACGGCCCCCGCCCACATCGCGCCCCACAATCCTGCACCGCCCCTCTCTGACCTGCCGGCCATCTCCCCCACCTGCGGCGGGGGAGAATGCACAACAGCGCCGTTCACACCTTCACCCATTTCGTGAACAGCCGTACCCGCAAAGAACACATTCGTACCAACGCATCCAGCCCACACACCGACCAGAGACCGCGGATCCAGGTGAAGTGGGGGAGGTGGCCCGAGCGAAGCGAGGGTCGGAGGGGGCTTTGGGAGCTCGCCGGTGAAGATGAGGCCAGGCGCGGGCTAGCGGCTGTTAGCCGTCACCCATGCAGGAACAGAGGGTCCAGAACGGCCGGTCGATGCTCTTCCAACGAGTCGAGGCGTTCGGAGAGGGTCTTCCCCCTCCCAGCGGCGAAGTAGCGCTCGACGAGCCACGGGCCCCACGCGGCCGGCTGACCGGGGAACCGATCGGTGAGGAACGTGAGCGTCGCATCGGCGATGACACCAGCGATCAGGTAGCCGTGGATGTGGAACGGGTCGATGCTGCGGAAGGTATCCCGAGCCCACATGGCGGCGTCGTCGAAGGGCGCGAGCGGCCCATACCGGCGGCTGAAGACCTCACGGGCGCGAGTCGGTTCCGCGTTGACGTCAATCTCAAAGAGGAAACTCGTCGCGTACCGGGCGGTCTCCAGTGTCTCGACGGTCTCGATTCGTTCCTGCTCGTCGGCAGTGAGGAACTGCGTCGCGAGGCGCTCGACGACCACCGCCATCGACTCGTCGGTTGTCACCTCCCAGGTGCGGAAGATGCCGGTGCCGGCGTTCGCTGCGTGATGCAGCGCATGTCCCAGTTCGTGGAAAGCGGTCACCGATGCCGAGAGCGAGCCGGACCGGCCGAGCAGAATCCGCACATCGCTCGGAACGGAGACTCCGAACGCGATGCCGTAGATCGGCTGGTCCTTGACAACCCAGGTCAACCTGTCGGCGAGAGATCCGAGGCCGAGGCGGTGAGCCATCGACACCGCACCGTCGGCGACGTCACCGGGCCAGGGCCCGCCGATCCGCTTGTAGTCGTCGAACCAGGATTCGAGAGTGATGCCCTCGCGATCGACAATCCGGCGAGCGGGCAGGAGCACCTCGTCCCGGAGTTCGGTGGCGAGCCGAGCCACCGCGGCCAGATCCAGGTCGTCGTGCCACAGCGCTAACTCTCCGTACGACGCGAAGCCCTGATCACGGGCGAGTCGGTTCTGCGTTTCGATCAACTCGACGACATCGTCTTCCATGGCTTCGCCGAGGATGCCCCATCCAGCGTCGGTGGACGATCGGTAGTTCGACGGGTCACCGAGACGGTTGCGCAGATCCGACACGACCGGGTGGAAATCGACCCGGCCCCGCATGGCGACTGCCTGGAAAACGCGACTGCGGCGATCAGAGTCGGCGGAGCCCGTGTGGGCGCAGCACAGGTCGTAGATGGCGGTTTCGAGCGGGTTGAGGTCGTGCGCGGCCCCCTCGGCGTACATCTCGAAGAGGAGACGCTGGCGTTCCTCGAATCGTTCGACGTACTCGGACTCGAACCCCACGACTCGACCCTACACGGAGCCGTTGGACGACCCTTCGTCGTTCGTGCCTACGTTCACACTATGTGTGGTTCTACGCACGAACGTCCGACGTCTACCCCATCAGCAGCCAGACGGTCCATCCCGCGGCGAGGCCGTAGATGCCCGCGATGATGTCGTCCATCGTGATCCCGACCGCTCCTGGGAGCGCCTCGGCTTGCTTCACGCCCGGTAGGACCTTGAAGATGTCGGCGAGTCGAGCGACGATGACCGCGACGAGCCACGGCCAGCCGGTGAGACCGATCACGGCGATGAGCGTCCCCGCCACCTCGTCGATGACGACCCAGCCCGGGTCGGCGTGATCTTCGGCGAACGGCGCCGCCGACCAGAGGGAGAGCACGAACGCAATGGCGAACGCCACAACGCCAATCCACCACGGGTACCGCCACAGCAGCAGCGAGACGACGACGGCGAGGGCAGCGCCGAACGTGCCGGCACCGGAGTCCGATCCCCACAAGCGGCGTGGGATCAGACCGACGTAGAGACCGGATGCGACGAGGCGATGCACGAGCGCGAGCCTAGAACCTGGCCCGCCGGATAGTGGTTCCGAAGCGCTGGGATGCCGTCATAATCGGACCTTCGCGATCGAAAGACGACCTTCATGCGCCCCGACCAACTCGGCGACTACCGCTCCCCGTCCGATCCGCGTCTTCACCCCGACGGTGTCCGGGCGGCGTTCGTCGTGACCCAGATGGACCTCGACGAGGACCGCTACGTCAAACGCATCTGGCTCTGGGACGGCGAGGCCGCACGGCAACTCACCTCCGGCGACATGGACACATCCCCCCGCTGGTCCCCGGATGGCGAGAGGCTTGCCTTCCTCCGCAAGGGTCCCGGGGACGACGACAAACCCCAGATAGCGATCCTCCGACTCGATGGGGGAGAGGCAACGGTCATCACCGACTTCGAACTCGGAGCGACCGAGATCGCCTGGTCGCCCGACGGGTCGCGCCTCGCGGCGGTCGCCATGGAGTGGACCGACGAATGGAAGGACGTCGAGGCCGACGAGCGATCGAGGCTCCCGCGTCGTCTCACCCGCCTCGGCTACCGATTCGAGAGCCGCGGCTGGATCCACGACAAACGATCCCATGTGTGGGCCGTCGATCCCGATGGCGCCGAGGAGCCGGTGTGCTTGACGCCAGGGGATTTCAACGAGACACAGATCGCGTGGGCGCCCGATGGGGAGACCCTCGTCTTCATCACCGCCCGCCACGATGAGCGGGGCATCGATCCCGGCTCGCAGATCTGGACCGTCCCAGCGGATGGGGGAGAGGCCACTGCGCTCTCCGGCGTCGGGGCGTGGCAACTGCCGTCCTACGACAGGGATGGGCAGCTCTTCGCTCTCGGCGATGAGGACCGCTGGTCGTATCCCGATGTCGCTCCGCTGCGGCGTCGCGAAGACGACGGATCGTGGACGCAGGTCACGGACCTCGATCGCAACCTCGTCACATTCGCTCCGGCGCTCTCGCCGGGCGGCCCCCAATGGCTCGACGACGGAACGGCGTTGTCGACGCTCGAGGACTCCGGCCGGGTGCGGATCGTCCATCTCGGCACCGACGGTTCCGCTGAGGACGTGATCGGTGGCGACCAACTCATCACCGGCATCGACCCGCGGCCGGACGGCAGTGCTGCCGTCTACACCGCAACGGCAGCCACCGATCCGGGTGAGCTGTGGTGGTGGGAGAACGGCGAAGAGCGCCGCCTCACGCACCTCAACGACGAGTTCCGGGAGAACACAACGCTCACGGAGCCCCAGCGGTTCGTTATCGACCACGACGGTGTCGAGATCGAAGGCTGGGTCTACCTGCCCCGAGGTGACGGGAAGGTTCCGCTGCTGTACAACATCCACGGCGGTCCGGCCACGCAGTACGGGTACGGGTTCTTTGACGAGTTCCAGGTCTACGCGGGCGCCGGGTACGGCGTCGTGGCCATCAACCCGAGAGGAGCAAGCGGCTACGGCTCCGACCACGTGCGTGCGGTCATCGGGGCCTGGCACGAGGAGATGTCCCCCGACCTCGTCGATCTTCTCGTAGCACCCGACGTCGCTGCGGAGCTGTTCCCCCGCCTCGACCGGGAGCGCATGGGGATCATGGGCGGCTCCTACGGCGGGTTCGCAACCGTGCGTGTGACGGCAGAGGATCACCGCTACAAGTCGGCGATCGCTGAGCGCGGCCTCTACGTCTGGACGTCGTTCGCAGGGACCTCGGACATTGGGACCTTCTTCGACGGCATGTACATCGAGCGCGGGGCCACCCGGGACGAACTGTGGGAAGCGTCGCCGCTCCGGCACGCGGACAAGATCAAGACGCCGACGCTCGTGTTGCACTCCGAAGCCGACTGGCGGTGCCCGATCGAACAGGGTGAGCAGCTCTTCGCCCTGTTGCAGGGGAATGGCGTCGAGTCGGAGATGCTGCGGTTCCCCGGGGAGGGCCACGAGCTGACTCGCGGTGGCAAGCCGAAGCACCGCGTCGAGCGGTTCGAAGCGGTTCTCGACTGGCACAGCCGCCACCTGTCGTAGAGTCTGATTTCCGTCTCCCCCAACGATGTGGGGGAGACGCGGACGAGCCGATAGGTTCGTCCGCAGAGGGGGCCGAATCCCGGGAGGCGCGGTGGCGCGGCCGCTGCCGGCGACACGGAGTCTGGAAGTCGACATGCCAACTACCTCAGACACCCCGGCACCCATCCTCGCCGTAGACGCACTCTCGACCGTCGTCGAGGGGCGCGGCGGCCAACATCGTCAGAGTCAACAGGACATGACCGCCTGGGTCGCTCAGGCGATCGAGGACGAGCATCACCTCATCTGCGAGGCCGGAACCGGTGTCGGCAAGTCGTTCGGCTACCTCGTTCCGGCCATCGTCTCGCAACGCCGCATCGTCATCGCCACATCGACCAAGACGCTGCAGGATCAGATCGCCGCAGATCTGCCGGACATCGTCGACCTCCTCAGCGATGAGGGACACGATGTCACCTGGGCCGTCGTCAAGGGCCGTGCCTCCTACCTCTGCCCGGCCAAGATTGCAGAGCGGCATCCGCAACTCTTCAGTGACGGCAAAGGAGAGAGCGACCTCGGCACCATCATCGACTGGTGGCAGGACGGTGGGGACGGTGAGCGGGACCATGCGCCGGCCGCCGTCGACGACCGCACCTGGGCCGACGTCAGCGTCTCGGGAATGGAGTGCCCCGGCAGGAGCTGCTCCTATGCCCACGACTGCCCCGCCATCGCCGCACTCGACAGAGCACGCGAGGCACGGCTCGTCATCTGCAACCATCACCTGTACGGCAGCGACATCAACTCCGATAGCGCCATCCTCGGTGAACACGATGCCGTCATCTTCGACGAAGCACACCGACTCGAGGACGCCCTCTGTTCCAGCGTCGGCGTCACCCTCACCAACGGCCGGCTCGCCGGCTACGCCCGTGCCGTCACCGACGTCCTCAAGCGTCTTGGTGTCTCCGCTTCCGACCGGAGTACGCACCTCGCGAGCCTGTGGGATGCGATCAACGACGTACAGGCATGGCTCAAGCAACTCGATCAGGCGGAGGTTTGGATCCCCCTCGAAGGCGACGATGCCAATGTTGTGCGCACGCTGCAACAGACCGTCCGCACCATCGACCGGCTTGCTCGAAACACACCGACCGAGAACCTGGTCGCTAAGGGGCAACGGGAACGCACCAGCAACCTGGCCGGCCATCTCCAGGGCGACCTCGACGTTCTCACAGACCCGGTCCCGGGCCACGTGTGCTGGATTGACCACGGCCCTGTTCTCAGAACGTCACCCGTCTCCGTCTCCGACACGTTCTCCATCAACCTGGCAGCCAAGCGGCCCACCATCCTCACCTCAGCCACCCTCACCGTCAACGGCAGCTTCGACGCGATCGCTCGCCAGCTCGGCTACAGCGTCGCCGTGGGAGACATGTCTGATCCGCACAGCGATCCGGAGAATCCCGATCCGCTGCGCTACATGACCCTCGCTGTCGAGAGCCCCTTCGATTACGTCCACCAATCGCGCCTCTATCTGCCAAAGCTCGAGGAGCCCACCGCAGCGGGCTGGGGCGATTCGGTCGCAGAGCTGGCAGACGAACTCGTCGCAGCGGCCGGCGGAAGGGCGCTCATCCTCTGCACCTCCAACGCGGCCGTTGCCCGCATCTCCGAGCGACTCGAAGGCGGCCAGCACCGCATCCTCATGCAGGGGACCCGGCCGCGTCACACGTTGCTCGAGGAGTTCCGCAACGACGAGAGCTCGGTCCTTGTCGCAACGATGGGCTTCTGGGAGGGGATCGACATCGTCGGTGACACCTGCCAGCTCGTCTTCATCGATCGTGTGCCGTTCCCCCGTCCCGACGACCCGCTCTGGAGCGCCCGTCGCGAAGCGGCGGCCGAAGCGGGCCTGTCGGCATTCGCGACCGTGGACCTGCCGCGGGCGGCGAACCTCACGGCACAGGGTGCGGGGCGGCTCATCCGAAGCATCGAGGACCGGGGGATGATCGTGCTCTGTGATCGGCGGCTGCAGACGAAGAGCTATGGCCGCATGATCATCAACACACTGCCCGAGATGCCGATCGTCGCAGACAAGAGCGAGGCGGTCGCCTACCTCGAGGGCTTGCAGGTGACAGGTGGTAGGTGACGGGCGACAGGAGAAATCCTGCCAGGCTGTGGGCATGACCGGACCGGTTCTCATCATGAGCGCGCTCCCGGAGGAGCTCGCAGCGCTGCGCGGAGCGATGGAAGACACGGAGAGCTTCGAGATCGCAGGGCATGAGTTCTGGCGCGGCACGATCGGTGTGCACACCGTCGCGATGACGACCGTCGGCATCGGGAAGGTCAACGCAGCCGTGGCTGCGACGCTGGCTCTCGACCACGTCCAGCCCAGGCTCGTTGTCTTCACCGGCGTCGCCGGGTCGCTCGACGAAGCGGTCCACATCGGTGACGTCGTCGTGGCCGAACGGGTCGTGCCCCACGACACCGGCACTCTGGGTCCGGACGGCCTGGAGCGCTACCAGCCCGGCCACGTGGCCTTTCTCAATCCGACCGAGCGATTCGGCTACGAGCCGCCGAATGACCTGCTCGACCGGGTTCGCGAAGCCACTGCCGGGTTGCGGCTCTCGCCGGTGCTCGGCCGGCAACCGGAGATCGTGTTCGGGAAGGTCGCGACCGGTGACCAGTTCATCAACGACGAGCGGGAGCGGAGGAGCCTGCACGACGATCTCGGCGCCCAGGCTGTCGAGATGGAAGGTGTGGCAGTCGCCCAGGTCGCCGACCAGTTCGGCGTGCCGTGTCTCGTGATTCGCGCCGTATCGGATCTCGCCGGGAGCGGTGCGAAGATGGATTTCGATCGCTTTGTCGCTGAGGTGTCCGCAAACTCGACGCTCGTGACCTGCACCGTTCTCGACGCCGTTTGAGCGGCGCAGAGTCGGGGCAGTTCGATCTGTGGCAGAATCGGCGTATGCAGCCAACCAAGTACATCTGGATGGATGGTGAGTTCGTCGACTGGGACGACGCAACCATCCACGTTCTGTCCCACGGCCTCCATTACGGAACCGGAGTGTTCGAGGGAATCCGTGCCTACTCCACGGAGAGCGGGCCGGCGGTATTCCGGCTCACCGAGCACATCGAGCGCCTTGCTCGCGGTTGCAAAGCAGCAGGGATCCCGATCGAGTGGTCGGTCGACGAGATCGTCAAGGCCTCGAAGGAGGTGTTCGCGGCAAACGATCTGACAACTGGCTACATCCGGCCGCTCGTCTTCTACGGCACCGGGTCGATGGGGCTCAATCCGGCCGGTGCGACCGTCCACACCATGATCGCCACGTGGGAATGGGGCGCCTACCTCGGTGAGGAGGGCGTCGCCAACGGTATCCGAGTCAAGGTGTCGTCGTGGCGCAGGATTGGGCACGACTCGTTGATGCCGAACGCGAAGATCACCGGCGGGTACGTGAACTCCGTCCAAGCGAAGCAGGAGGCACTGCGCGGCGGCTACGACGAAGCGCTCATGCTGAACTCGGACGGCTACGTCGCCGAGGGGAGTGGCGAGAATCTCTTCCTCATCCGCAACGGCGTCGTGACGACGCCGCCGGTGTCCGCCGGCGTTCTCGAGGGGTTGACCCGCGAGGCGATGATCACCCTCCTCCGTGACGACGGCTACGAAGTCGTCGAGGCGGAGGTCGTTCGGACGGATCTCTACTACGCAGACGAGATGTTCTTCACCGGAACGGCGGCCGAGGTGACGCCGATCCGCGAGGTCGACGACCGCACCGTGGGAGACGGGCGACCGGGGCCGGTGACGAAGCGTGCACAGGAGCTGTTCATGGAGCTCGTGACCGGAGAGAACGAGCGCCACAGCGACTGGCTCGACTACGTCTGAGCCGTAGGCTCCTACCATCACCGAGCAGTCGAGCGAGTAGGAACATGGCGCAGCAGCCGAACATCGAACTCCGTATCTCCGACCTTCCGCGCCCGGTCGCGGGCACCGGCCCCGAGCGGCGCTGGAGCCCGGGACGTCCGGGCGAGCTGACCGGCACCGGATTCCCCTGGGGAGGAGCATTCGGCATGACGGGGCCCGACACCGGATACGCCCTGAAGCTCGTCGCGGACCGGGTGCTCGTCCTCGCCGAGCACGAGCATCGCGCCGATGCGAACGTAGCAGTCGCGGCTGTCGCCTCGGCCCGCGCGTCCCTCGTGGGGCGCGGTCCGGCGAAGTCCGACATCGACGCGGCGATCATCGTCCTCGGCTACGACGCGGAAGCTGAATTCGGCCCGGCAAGGGCCGCTGCCATTGCCGGCTCCGCCCATCACCCGGACCGGATCCGGCGCCTCGTCGCCGGCGTCCCGGCCGACGTGCACGAAGCAACCGTCGACGAATTGAGCGAGCGAGCCCGCGCTGGCGAATCGCTCATCGAGATCTGAACCGGAGCACTCAATGAAGATCGTTCGAGTCGACACAGAAGTTGACGACATCACCTACGGCGCCGTAGAGCCCGAGGGCATCCGTCTCTATCGGGGCACGCCATTCGTTGCGTGGGAACCGACGGAGACCATCGTCGATTGGGAACATGCCCGGTTCCTCGCGCCGGTCATTCCCACGAAGATCGTGGCCGTCGGCAAGAACTACGCGGACCACGCCGCCGAGATGGGCGGTTCCATCCCCGAGACACCGATTCTGTTCATGAAGCCTCCGACATCGGTGATCGGCCCCCTCCAGCCGATCCGCATCCCTCACCAGGCAACGGAGGTGCACCACGAGGCGGAGCTTGCCGTGGTGATCGGGAAGGTCACGCGCAACGTCAAGATCGAGGACGTCGGCCCGCACATCTTGGGCTACACGGGTGCGAACGACGTGACGGCACGCGACCTGCAACGTGCCGACGGCCAATGGACGCGGGCGAAGGGATTCGACTCGTTCTGCCCGCTCGGCCCCGCGATCGACACCGACCTCGACCCGCAGGAAGGACTCTCGATCGTCTCGCGTGTCAACGGCGAGACGCGTCAGGCCGGATCGACCGCCGACCTCGTGTTCGGCGTCGGAGAACTCATCTCGTTCATCTCGTCGATCATGACGCTGCTCCCCGGCGACGTCATCCTCACCGGCACCCCGTCGGGCGTCGGTCCGATCGTTCCGGGTGACCGCGTCGAGGTGGAGATCGAAGGCGTCGGTGTGCTCGTCAATCCGGTGGTGTCGGGATGACGCCCCGGGTTCGCTTCGCACCATCCCCGACCGGGTACCTCCACGTCGGGGGAGCGCGCACCGCGCTGTACAACTGGCTCTTCGCCCGATCAAAGGGCGGGACGATGATCCTCCGATCCGACGACACGGACCGCGAGCGCAGCACCGCCGAGTACGCGGCCGACATCCTCGACTCGATGCGGTGGTTCGGCCTCGATTGGGATGAGGGGATCGAGGTCGGTGGCCCGCACGGCGGCTACCGCCAGTCCGGTCGTCTCGAGCGCTATCAGGAGGTTGCCGACCGCCTGGTTGAAGAAGGCGCTGCCTACTACTCGTTTGCGACGCAGGACCAGCTCGAGACATTCCGCAACGAGGCGCGCGCCGCGGGCACGGCGCCGTCGTACGACGGACGCTTCGATCTCGACCAAGAGATCGCTCGTGAGCGGGTTTCGGCGGGGGAGAAGGCCACGGTCAGGTTCAAGGTGCCCCGCCCCGGGCAAACGACGTTTGTCGACGTCGTGCGCGGCGACGTGGCCTTCGAGCACAGCCAGGTCGACGACTTCGTCATCCTGCGTTCGGACCGCACGCCGACCTATCACCTTGCCTCGACCGTCGACGACGTCGACTACGACATCACCCACGTGATCCGCGGTGAGGACCTCCTGTCGTCCACGCCGAAGCACATCCTGCTCACGCAGGCGATGGGTGCCGAGCCGGCCACGTATGCCCATCTGTCGCTGCTGATGGGGCCCGACGGCAAGAAGCTCTCGAAGCGGCACGGTCACACGGCAATCAGTGCCTACCGAGACGCCGGCTACCTCCCCGAGGCGCTCATCAACTATCTCGCTCTCCTTGGTTGGAACCCCGGTGATGACGACACCGTGCTGCCGCTCGACGAGATGGTGCGTCGTTTCGACCTCGACACCGTCTCGAAGAACCCGGCCATCTTCGATACCGACAAGCTCGAGTGGATGAACGGCGTCTACATCCGTGATCTCGAGCCGAGCGAGTTCGTGGATCGGATCGCGGAATCGGTCGAGACGGACCTCGAATGCCGGCTCGATGATGACGAGCGAGCGATCCTCGACACGATCGCCCCGCACGTGCAGGAGCGGACGAAGCTGCTCACCGAGGCCGCTGGGCAGGTTCGGTTCCTCCTCGTCGATGAGGTTGAGCACGACGAGACGTCGTGGAACAAGGTCATGACCAAAGATGAGGTCCCTTCGGTGCTCGAAACGACGGCGGCCCGCCTCGAGGGGCTGGGGGAGTGGGACCTCGAATCGATCGAGGGTGCGTTGCGTGGCATGCTCGCCGACCTCGAGATCGGTGCCCGCAAGGGCCTCCAGCCGATCCGGGTCGCGATCTCCGGCTCCACGGTGAGCCCGCCACTGTTCGAGTCCATCGAGGCCCTGGGGCGTGACCGCACGCTCAGGCGCCTCGAAGCGGCTCGCTCCAAGGTCGGGGACTGACGGCCCAGCACCGCCGTGACACGGTCTTGGTGCCGGATGGGGCAGGGGGTTGGGAGTCCGGGAGTCTTGTTCGTCGCGCTTGTCATTACCTGGTGCGACTCCGTATGCTTCCGCCCGCCCTTCGGGGGTGGTGTAATTGGCAACACACCGGGTTCTGGTCCCGACATTGGGGGTTCGAGTCCTCCCCCCCGAGCTGGCGGCTCTCTGAGTCGCCAACATGGCCCCGTCGTCTAGCGGCCTAGGACGCCGCCCTCTCAAGGCGGTAGCGTGGGTTCAAATCCCATCGGGGCTACAGCACGAAACCCCCGCTCAGCGGGGGTTTCGGCGCGTCTACAGGGTGAGTCCTGGTGGGTCGTGGGACACGCCTGGGACACATCAGGTTCGGCAGGTGGCAGTTCTTGGCTTGCATGAGCGCTGTTTGACAGGCAAATCCACAACGGTACAATAGTGCACGAATACACGAAAAGCGTGTGTAAGTGCACAAGCACCGGAGAACCGCTATGGCCCGCAAGACAGCATTGAAGCTACTCGACCGGCTCACCGCCGCGGGAGAGTCAACATTCTCAACAGCGGAAGCTGCCGAGATCCTTGGACGCTCGCCCCAGTCCACCGTCAACCTCCTGAGCAGACTCGTTGACGATGGGTTGATCGGGAGGGTGAGTCGCGGCCACTACGCGATTCGGCCTCTCGGACGACTCGGAACGTCCGCAGCAGCTGAGGACACCGCCCTCGCAGTCGCTGCCGTGTTCTCGGATCGTCCACATCGTATTGCATACCGCTCTGCACTTGCTCATCACGGACTGGTTGTTCGCCCGTCGCGTGTGATCCAGGTCGCGTGCCCCGACCAGGTACGTATCGCCGAGTTGGCCGAACGACCTGTCGATGTCGTCCGGGAGCGCTCGGCCACCATGGCTGTTGGCTCGATCAGCGCGGGTTACGGCGCCAATGTCTCCACCCTCGAGCGGGCCCTTCTCGATGGTGCGCGTCGCAGCGACCTCATCGGAGGGCTTGGTGTTCTGGGCGACGCTCTTGATATGGCTTCCTCAGCCCTCGATGTGCAAGAGCTGCGGACCCTGTCCAGACAGCTCGGTGTGGTTCCGGCGCTTCGGCGTCTTGCATCGCTTGCCCGGATTCTCGAACTCGACGACCTTGCCCAGCAGCTACTTGAGGGAGTGCGCGTCCCGAAGACACCGATTCCCGCAGATCCCCGCCAACCGGGTCCTCGGGAGTGGGAGGATTCCACGGCAGGAGTCATATGGTCCACGTCCGCACTCGACATGGTCCGGAGCCGCTAGCACCATGATCACGCTTGGCCGCATCACTCAGCAGGCGGATGCAGATGGCGTTGATGCGGACACGGTTGAGCGTGACTACGTCCTCACCCAGGTCATAGCCTCCCTGTCTCACCATCCCGACAACGACATATTCCAGTTCAAGGGCGGCACGCTGCTCCGGCTCTGCTACTTCAGTGAGTACCGCTACTCCGCTGACATCGATCTCAATCTGAAGTCAGACGTCGACATTCAGCAGGCCATCGATGTCCTCGGCGAGATACTCGAAGCGACGCAGGAACGTGTCGGCCTGCCGCACCTCGCGTTAGCCACCGAGCCGAAGCTGCGCATCGAGTTCATTGGACCGAAGCGAACGGCGCGGCCCCGGATCATCAAGCTCGACATCTCGACAGACGAGTTGATCCTCGACGGCGACGAAAGCCGTCGTCTGCTGCACCGCTATGAGGACCAACCAGAGACGCATCCGATACGGACATACGGCCTACCCGAAGCGACTGCTGAGAAGCTCCGATGTGTGATGCAACGACTCCAGTGCAGGGACTTGTACGACATCTGGTACTTGCTGGGGGAAGCAGGAGTTGACGCCACCGACATCAGACGTGGGTTCGAGAGGAAAGCGGAGCACCGAGGACTCGAACCCGCGTCCTTCGCCCAGCGTTTCGAACAACGCATCGAGTCGTACGAACAGCGCTGGGAGGACGAGCTGGTGGCGTACATGACTCCCGTCCCCGATATCGATCGAGTTGTGCGCGAGGTCCGGCGAAACCTGAGGCAAGCGAACTACCTGTAGCTGCCTGTGGGATGCTCGAAACGTCACAGTGAGATCCCTGGGGCCTCGCTGGCGACGGCGCGGTCACGAGCGGTTGCGGCGATGGCGTCGAGCCGGACGGCGGTCTGTTCGTCGAGGCCATCCATGAGGTGCCCATAGCGGTCCATCGTGACCTGGATCGAGGAGTGGCCGAGTCGGGTCTGGATAGTCTTGGGGTGTTCGCCTTCTCCGATGAGCCATGCGGCGTGGGTGTGGCGTAAATCGTGTATTCGGCAGGGCGCCCCGACTGACTCTCCGACTGCCGTTCGCCAGATTCTCCCAAAGGTTCCGCGTCGCAAGAACCCGCCTGCCTCGGTGGTCCAGACCGTGGAGTCGGGTGGCGGATAGGTACCGACGTGACGGTCGAGGACATCGATGACGATCTCGGGGAGAGCGATCGTGCGCTCAGATGCGTCAGTCTTCGGTGACCCAAGGAAGGGCGGCTGTCCGGAGGCTTCGATGAGCGACGTCCGGATGTTGAGCCGCTTGTGTGGCCGGTCGATGCTACGGGTCTGGACGCCGGCGAGTTCTCCCCATCTCAGTCCGGTGTAGGCGGCGACGGTTGCGAGGGATCCGTACCGATCGGGGAGTGCAGAAGCGAGTTGGCCGACCTCGGAGGCATCGAGGAGCCGCATGTCGGAGCGACGAGCATTCGGGAGTAGGAGGCCGTCCCCGGGCGAGAACACGATGCGTCGATCCCGAACCGCCTGGTTGAGTGTGAGTTTGGCCCATCGCATCGTTCGGGCCACGGTCTCGGAGGACACGATCGTTTCCGTCGGTGACACGAGCGGGGTTGAGGAGAATCGCTTGCTGCGCCTCGCGCCCGTGGGTGTTTGGGCCACGCTTGGGCCACATCAGGACCAGAATCGGTGCGAATCAACGCGATTTGCTGAGATGCGCGAGGAGCTCGAATCTCAGCGAAAGCCCCGGTCAGAGGCTGTTTCGAGCCGATTTCCCCGGTCAGAGCGAAGTGGTCGAAAGGGCCTGAGCCTTCCTCTCAAGGCGGTAGCGTGGGTTCAAATCCCATCGGGGCTACGAAGAAGACCTCCTGCACTCACGCAGGGGGTCTTCCTCATTGGTGTTCTGCGAACCCAGGGCTCGCAGACGTACATAGGTGTCTCTACGGCCCACGGTTCAGAGGAATTCGGGCCACTCGTGCAAGACTCGGCGTCGTGTACAGCATCCACGCGACGAAGAAACTCCTCGATCGAGTGAAGCAGCCGGTCATGCCCGCCGTGTCTGAGCCGGCAACAGTCCTCGGCAATTGGTACGCCACCGCGTTGTTCTGGAAGCCGCAGGTGGCGCTGGTGGTCAATGAGCAGACACTGTTCCCGGTCCTGATGCCGCTCGCGCCGGCGGCCACGCTCATGGAGCGATTTCCCGACTCGCTAAGGCAGATACTCCAAGCACGCCGGACGGAAGCGGACTTCATCGAATCCGAGATCGCCGCGATGGCCGAGGGCCGGTATGCGAAGACGGCGAACCGCAGCGTGGTCGGGATCATGAACGAATTCAGATACCTCGCCGAGGTCCATCGGGCTCATCGAGGCGTCGACGATCTGCTGGTGCTGTCGCTCAGGCTGTCGGAGACCCCCTGCGGCCCGTTGTACAAACGCCACGTGAGTCCGGATCGAGAACTTGACGCTCTTGTCGACTCCTGGAGCGGAGCCGTCCCCGCCTCGTAGCCGGCCAGGCAGGGCGGCGTCGATCAGATCGGAGTAGGTTCGGTGTCGTGCCGCACTGGTATCCGACGGACGACGACTACGACGAAGCTCGTCGACGCCTTCTGTCCGGCCTGGCTGCAGGTGGAGATCTGTTCGATCTGGCGGATTCACTCGCCGAGCTTCACCGGAAGAACAACACGTTCCCGGGCGAGGTGTTCATGTGGGTTGGTGCCGACGTGCTCGAAATCGCCGGTGCCACCCGTGACGTGCCGCTCCAATACGAGAGCATGATCAAGACTCGTCTCCCCGAAGGCGACTTCCGGGCGCGACAAAGGGGCAGGATCCAGCACGCCGCTCTCATGAGTGCATCACTGCGAGGTGGGCTCGAGCCGGACTTGCTCGATGAGGAGATCTGGCGGCACGGCGACGACGAGTACTGGTTCTACGCCCTCTGTGCGACGGTCGCCCTCATCCGTGCGAGCGCAGAGCTCCTTGCCATCTCCGACGCTGAAACGGTCGCACGGCTCGCCGATCGCTACGGCATCACACTGGATTGACAGCGCCCGCTCGCGCCGTCTCTCGCGGTTCCTCGACGGTTCTCTCGAGAGATGCCGAACTCTGGCGTCACTGCTGCCGGCGGTATTCCGTCCGGATCAACGCCAGAGTCCTGGGGGAGGGGTGACGAGCGGCCCTATTCGTGTTTCCTGGGGCGATGCACGATGATGTCTCCGCCGACAAGCGAACCGGAGTGATGATGCGTTCCCATTACCTGCGAGCCCTGTTCGAGCCCAGCTCGGTCGTCATGTTCGGGGCAAGCGAGCGCCCCGACTCCGTCGGACGCGTCGTCTTTGAGAACCTGCTCAGCGGTGGGTTCCAGGGAGACATCTACGCCATCAACCCGAAACGTGACGAGGTCCTCGGCCAGCGCGCCTATCCGGATCTCGAGTCGATCGACCGCCAGATCGATCTGGCCGTTGTCGCAACGCCGGCGGCGACCGTGCCCGGGATCGTCGAAGAGTGCGGTACCCACGGCATCAAGTCGATGATCATCCTCTCCGCCGGGTTCCGCGAGGTTGGCCCCGCCGGCAAGGCCCTCGAAGACAAGGTCCGTGACCACGCCCGCTCGCACGGGATTCGCTTTATGGGGCCCAACTGTCTCGGTCTGATCCGCCCCAACATCGGCCTCAATGCCACGTTCGGCAACAACACCGCGGCTGAAGGCGGTATCGCTCTCGTATCGCAGTCGGGTGCGCTGTGCACCTCGTTCCTCGATTGGGCAGAGAAGCGGTCCGTCGGCTTCTCGGCAGTCGTCTCCACCGGCATCGGCGCCGATGTCGACTTCGGTGACATCCTCGACTTCCTCGCTTCGGATCCGAAGACGCAGAGCATCATCCTCTACGTCGAAGGCCTCCAAGACGCTCGCCGGTTCATGAGCGGACTCCGCGCTGCCGCCCGTGCGAAGCCCGTCGTGGTCATCAAGGCAGGGCGCAGCTCGGAAGGTGCTGCAGCGTCCATGTCTCACACCGGCGCCCTCGTCGGCGGCGATGAAGCCTTCACCGCAGCACTCAACCGATCCGGTGTCGTACGGGTCGACACCATCAGCGAGGTCTTTGCAGCCGCGGGTGTGTTGTCGTCGAGGTATCGCAGCAGCGGCGATCGGATCGCAATCGTCACGAACGCCGGCGGTCCTGCAGTGCTCGCAGCCGACCACATCGACGAGATGGGTCTCCAACTCGCCGTACTCACGGACGAGACGATTGAACGTCTCAATACGGAACTGCCGGCCACCTGGTCGCGGCGCAACCCGGTCGACATCATCGGAGATGCCCCGCCGGAGCGCTACCGACAAGCGATCGACATCTGCCTCGCGGATCCCGAGGTCGACGGCGTGCTCGTCATTCTCACGCCTCAGGCGATGACGGCTCCGCTCGACGTCGCTCAGGCGGTTGTCGAAGCCGCCGAGCAGAACACGAAGCCGATCGTCACGTCTTGGATGGGCGGTTCCCAGGTCGAAGAGGCACGCCAGGCCTTCCGCGATGTGCGAATCCCTACGTTCAACACGCCGGAGAGGGCCGTCGACGCGTTCCACTACCTGGCCTCATACCGGCGCAATCAGGAGCTGCTGCTCCAGACTCCAGGACGACTCCCCCTCCATCACGAAGAGCCGAACGTCGAAGCGGCACGACTCATCATCGAGAGCGCCCTCGGCGAGAAGCGCAGCGTCCTCACCGAACCCGAGTCGATCGCGCTTCTCGAGGCGTTCCAGATCCCGACGGTGCGCAACGGCATCGCACGGAGCCCGGAAGAAGCACTCGTGCTCGCCGTGTCGATGGGCTTCCCCGTTGTGATGAAGATCTACTCGGAGGACATCTCCCACAAGTCCGACGTCGGTGGCGTGGAACTTGGCATCCAGAGCGCAGCGGACGTACGCGGGGCCTTCAACAACCTCATGGAACGCGTCGGCAGGGTCCGTCCCGACGCCGCGCTTCAGGGTGTCACCGTGGAACAGATGCACAAGACCGCGCATGGTCGTGAGGTCATGATCGGCGTCATCAACGATCCGGTCTTCGGTCCCGTCGTCAGCTTCGGCGCCGGAGGCACCGGCGTCGAGGTGATGCAGGACGTCGTTGTTGCACTGCCGCCGCTCAACGAGCGACTCGCGAAGAACCTCGTTGCGCGAACGAAGATCGCCAAGATGCTCGACGACTTCCGAAACATGCCGGCCGTCAACCACGCCGAACTCGTCGATGTGCTGTTGCGGGTGTCGAACATGGCATGCGAGCTTCCCTGGATCCAGGAGATGGACATCAACCCGATGTTCGTCGACGAGAAGGGGGCGATGGCGGTCGACGCCCGGGTTGTCGTCGGCATCCCACGTCCGTCGACCGATCCGTATCACCACATGGCGATCCACCCATATCCGGCGGACCTGGCGACGCAGTTCCAGCTCCCGGACGGGATGAACGTGACAATCCGACCCATCCGGCCTGAGGACGCCGAGATCGAGGCGGAGTTCATCCGCAACCTGTCGGCAGAGGCGAAGTACTTCCGCTTCATGCACGCCGTCCACGAGCTGACACCCGAGATGCTCGTCCGCTTCACCCAGATCGACTACCACCGGGAGATGGCGCTCATCGCGGTCACGGAGGAGGGCGGGCGGGAGGTCGAGCACGGCGTCGTGAGATACATCACGAATCCGGACCAGACGAGCTGCGAATTCGCCCTTGTCGTCTCCGACGAACTCCAGGGACACGGCATCGGACAGCGCATGCTCACGCGACTCATGGAGATCGCCCGCGCCCGCGGGCTCGACCGGATGGAGGGTGAGGTATTGAGCAACAACCGCAGGATGCTCGACCTCGTCAAGTCGCTGGGGTTCCAGATTCAGAAGAACACCAAGGATCCCGACGTCAGGTACGTGTGGACGGATCTGTAGGCACCCGGTCGGCCCTCGTTACCATCTGCCCGGTGACCAGGACCCAGCCCTACGCCGGTATCGGCAGCGCCCTCGCGATTGCCGCGGAGCGGATTGCCGCGCCCGTTGAAGGAATGCATCGAGTGATTACCGGGCGCTGGTTCGGTCCGCTCGGTGCTGTTGGTGCTCCAGTCCGGAAGGCACACGACGCCATCTCGGGCGCTGCGTATGGACTGGTCCGTCTCGGTGGGAGCGCCGTAGGAATCGGTCTCGACCGGGGAATCACGGTTGAGCAGGGCAGGGCAGATTCCGTTCAGGCGTTCGTGAACGGCCTGTGGGGTGACGCACTCGGGAGACACCGGGACCGCGTGGAGATCCAGATGGCCATCCGCGACAGCGGGGGAGCACCGGTGATCGTGGGCCCCGAACTCGCCGCCGCGTTTCCCTCCGTCACCGGGCGGCTGGTCGTGTTGGTGCACGGGCTCGTCGAGACCGAGCGGTGTTGGCATGGCACCGAGACTGAGCCCGGTCTGGCGCAGGCGCTCGAGGCTCACGCCGCCCTGACCCCGGTCTCGATCCGCTACAACTCGGGATTGCGGGTTTCGGACAACGGATCACGGCTTGCGTCGCTGCTCGAGGAGGTCCATTCAGAGTGGCCGGTCCCGGTGGAGTCGATTGCCCTCGTTGGCCACTCGATGGGCGGGCTGATCGCCCGCAGCGCCTGCGAGGCCGGCCGCACCGCCGGTCATCGGTGGATCGAGGACGTGGGCGATATCGTGACGGTGGGGGCGCCGCACCAGGGCTCGCCGCTCGAGAAGCTCGCCAATGCGTCCGCGTGGGGTCTCGGTGTCGCGCCCGAAACCAGGCCTCTCTCCGATTTCGTGAACGGGCGCAGCGTCGGGATCAAGGATCTCAGATTCGGAGCCATCGTCGAGGATGACTGGAGCGGTGTCGACCCGGATGCGCTGCTGCGCGACACGGTCGGCGATCACCCCCTGCCGTCCGGTATCGATCATCACTTCGTTGCCGGCGTCGTCACGTCGGATCCGTCCCACCCGGTGGGCGTTGCGGTGGGCGATCTGGTGGTGCGCGCCGGAAGCGGCAGCGGAGGGCCGCATCTCGAACCGAGGAACCTCGTTGTCGTCGGCGGCAAGAACCACTTCGACTTGCTCCACGACCCGGACGTGGTCGACAGTGTGCTGGGATGGCTCGCGCCGACGCCGGCCGACTCCATCTCGTGATGAGATGATGCGCCGGATTCTCGCCGGCTCGCCCACGTGCCGGGATCGGGTGTGAGTCGAGACCTTGGTCGTTAGCCCAACGGATCGAGGCTGATGACTGCGGGGTCGACGGCGGGAGTATGTGGTTGTGCAGCCGGGACCGGCTCGTACGTCGATCCGAGCGACGGACGCGGATCCGCCTCTCCCTTGTTCGGCCACATCGACGTCGCACGCTCGGCCATGGCGGTGATCGTGAGCGACGGGTTCACGCCGAGGTTCGCACCGATCGCGGTGCCGTCAATGACGTGGAGGCCCGGCTCCCCGAAGACGCGGTGGTAGGCGTCGATTACGCCATCTGACGGTGCGGCGCCGATCGCTGCGCCGCCGAGGATGTGGGCCGTCGTCGGACGGTTCAGCAGCACCTCGTTGATCGAACTCATCGCATCTCCGCCCATCGCCTGGGCCGCGATCTTCGCCGCCTCGTTCGCTACCGCGATGTACGTCGGGTTCGGTTCACCGTGACCCTGCTTCGAGACGGTGCGTGTGCCGAAGAGGCCACGCTTGCGGAACAGGCGCAGGGAGTTGTCGTAGCTCTGCATGACGAGGAGGATCAGCGAACGCTCTGCCCACTTGCGCACCGATATCGATCGGAGCCACCGGATCGGATGCCGGACGATGTTGCCGAGGTACCGCAGCGGGCGGGGGATCCCGGGACCGCCATCGGTGAGCATCGTGGCGAGGAAGCCCATGACGGAGCTTCCCTTCGGATAGCGGACCGGTTCAATGTGCGTACGGGGCTCGGGATGAATCGACGACGTGATCGCAACGCCCTGTGAGTACTCGACGTCCGTTCCTCTGGCAGTGGCGCCGACCAACACCTCGGAATTCGTGCGGACGAGCTGCCCAACCTGCTCCGACATGCCGGGGAGACGTCCGCTCTCGACGAGCTTCAGGAGCAGCCTCGTCGTGCCGAGCGCACCGGCTGAGAACACGACTTGGTCGGCGGTGAAGGTCTTGCGATCTCTGCCGGATCGGGGTCCGGGGCGCTGCGTCGTGATGCGCCAGTGGCCGTCTGCGAGTCGCTCGACATCGGTGACCTCGGCATCGGCGTGGACGACGGCCCCCGCCTTCTCCGCGAGGTAGAGGTAGTTCTTGTCAAGGGTGTTCTTGGCGTTCTGGTTGCACCCCACCATGCACGCCCCCACACTCGTGCATCCGGCGCGCCTGGGGCCGGCACCGCCGAAGTACGGGTCGTCGACCTCGGCGCCCGGTTCACCCATGAACACACCGACGGGGGTCGGACGGAATGTCTCCTCGACGCCGAGCCGTTCAGCAACGTGGCGGAGCACGTCGTCTGCCGGTGTATCGGCAGCGTTCTCGACGACGCCGAGCATGTACTTCGCCAGCGCGTAGCGCGGTGCGAGCTCTCGCTTCCAGTCGGTGATGTCGCCCCACTGGTCGTCCGAGTAGAAGGCGTCGTGCGGTTCGTACAGCGTGTTCGCGTAGACGAGCGACCCACCCCCGACACCGGCACCGGAGAGCACGAGAACGTGACCGAGCAGATCAAGGCGCTGGATGCCGTAGAGACCGAGCCTGGGGCCCCAGATGAAGCGCTTCACGTCCCAATTCGTCTTCGGGAACTCGCCGGTCCGGTAGCGCCGCCCCGCTTCGAGGACGCCGACCTTGTAGCCCTTCTCGGTGAGGCGCAGTGCCGTCACACTGCCGCCGAATCCGGACCCGATCACGACGACGTCGTAGCTGCTGCCCATGTGGGCAGCAGAGTAGTGAGAAGGAAGCAGAGAGTAGAGAGACCCGAGCACGAGGCCCGGGCCGATCTTTCTACTTTCTACTTATGTCTTTCTACTGATTAGAACTCCGCTGCGCCCCAGACGGGGATCTGAGCGCCGTCGATCACCGCCGAACGGTGGCCGGTGAGGAAGTCGATCACGTTCGCGATCTCCGCCGGCTTCGGCCAGTTCACGTAGTCGGCGAAGGGGAGTGCTGCTCGCGTGCGCTCCGTGTCGATCACCGACGGGAGCAGGACGTTGCACGTGACGTTCGTGTCGTTGAGTTCCCGGGCGACGGACTTTGCAAGCGCGATCACACCGGCCTTCGCGGCGTTGTAGGCCGCTTGACCGGCCGGTGCGTCGAAGGCCTGACGGCTGCCGAGCATCAGGATCCGGCCCCAGTCCTCATCGCGCATGTGTGGGACGGCGGCGCGCACGGCGTTGAACGCCGAGCGGAGATTCAGATCGATCATCCGATCGAAGCGAACATCGTCGGTCTCGTGCACGTCGCGGCCGCCGGCCCAGCCGCCGACGAGGGATACCAGCACGTTGAGGCCGCCGAACGTTTCAACGACCTCGTCGATGAACTGCTGCGTCGCGTTGGCGTCGACGGCATCGACCCGGCGAAGCAGAATCTCGTGCTCCGAGAAGTCGATCTCCTTCTCGAGCTCCGCAGCCTGCTCGGGGATGATGTACGTCACGCCGAGCTTGAAGTTGCGCTGGAGGAGCAAGGGAATCAGGGCGCGTCCCACGGCTCCGGTCCCGCCGGTGACGATGGCGATGTTCGAGTCGGTCATGCGCCCACACTAGCCAGACCAACAAGCACCACAGCGCCGCTTGCACGGGTCCTCGAATTGGTGTAGACAAATCCGGCAATCTCCTGCTAGGCTGCCCCCGGCGCTAGCTAAGGAGTTGCCCGTGGCCGAAATCACCCTCAAAGACCTCGGCAAGATCTACCCCGATGGGACCCGTGCCGTCGGACAGGTCGACCTCGAGATCAAGGACGGCGAGTTCCTCGTTCTCGTCGGACCGTCCGGCTGCGGCAAGTCGACTGTGCTACGCATGATCGCCGGCCTCGAGGAGATCACGGAGGGGACGCTGCACATCGGCGATCGCCTCGTCAACGACGTCGCTCCGAAGGACCGGGACATCGCGATGGTGTTCCAGAACTACGCGCTCTACCCGCACATGTCGGTGTTCGACAACATGGCGTTCGGGCTCAAGCTACGCAAGACGCCGAAGGACGAGATCAACAAGCGCGTCGGAGACGCGGCCGAAGTCCTCGAGATCACCGACTTCCTCGACAGGAAGCCGAAGGCGCTCTCCGGCGGTCAGCGGCAACGTGTCGCGATGGGCCGGGCAATCGTCCGGGAGCCGATGGCGTTCCTCATGGACGAGCCGCTCTCCAACCTGGACGCGAAGCTCCGAGTCCAGATGCGTACCGAACTCGGCCGGCTCCACAATCGCCTCGGAACGACCACCGTCTACGTGACGCACGACCAGGTCGAGGCCATGACGCTCGGCCATCGTGTTGCCGTCATGCGCCCCGTCTCGGCGAAGCGCCCCTACAACATGCAGCAGGTCGCATCACCGACGGAGCTGTTCAACGAGCCGGTGAATCTCTTCGTGGCAGGCTTCATCGGAAGCCCGGCGATGAACATGGTCTATGGAACGCTCTCCGGTGAGGGCGAGGACGTGTGGTGTTCGTTCGCGGGTCAGCGGGTGAAGCTGTCGAAGACGGCACTGGATCGCCACCCCGGCATCGAGAACCACATGAACAAGAAGCTCGTCGTCGGTATCCGCCCGGGTGACTTCGAAGACTCCCGTGTGGCGCCCGAGGATCCGGATCGCACCATCGATGTGAAGACGGACGTCAACGAGATGCTCGGCTCCGAGACCTACGTGCACTTCATGATGCCGGAGGCGCCGGTCGTTACCCCCGACATTGAAGAGCTGCTCGCCGACACGGGCGCGGACGCTTCGTCGCTCGGCGACGAGTCGAAGTTCAGCGCTCGGGTCAGCCCGGACGTAAACGTGCCGAACGGTGCCGAGATCCAACTCGTTCTCGATACGGCGAAGATGCACTTCTTCGATCCGGAGTCCGGCGACCGCATCGGAGCAACGACCGCTCCGTAGGCCTACCGCTCCGTCACGGCGATCCCGACGGGGACGAGTTCCTCGAGGAGTGTCGGGCCGTCGACGGCCAGGTGCATCGGGCGCACGCCCTTCTCATCGACCTCGCCACGCACGGCGAGGTCGATGAGCGCTGTGGCCGGGAACGCCGTCGTTCGAGCGAGCGCCGAGAACGTGCCGTCGTGGACATCCTCGAACTCGAGCGTCCGTGTAATTTCACCGGTCTCGACCCAGACGCGTACGAGGACGAGATCATCGTCCGAGCGAGGCAGCGCTCGGTCGAGGGCGTCGATCAAGACCTGTCTCGGTGATGGATCGCCGGTCTCGTCGAAGAGGCCGAGTTCGCGGAACGCGGCGAAGATGCGTCCGTGGCCCGGGAAGCGCAGCGTCTTGTACTCGAGTTGATCGACGGTCCCCTCATGATCGCGACACATCGTTGATGTCCCTCCGGCCGTGGAGAAGGCCTCGAGCGGTCCCCAGTCGGGCCAGTCGACGTCCTCGAATCGCGTGAGGGAATCAATGGTTTGGTGCCGGCCGTCCTCGACTACTTCGCACGGCTCGGCGTATTCGTTGATCAGCCCCGCCGGGCTGAACGCGAGCTGATAGCCGAGCACACCGACCGGCTCCTTCGGGAGGGCACCGACCCTCAGCTGTACCGAGCGCACACGGCCCGGTGTCGTGCTGATGAGGTGCTCCGCCATCACGTTCGCGAGACCCGGAGCAAGGCCGCAATCGGGGGAGACGAGAACGCCGGCGTCCTTGGCGGCATCGTCGAGAGTCAGTTGTCTCGCCACAACAGTCGGGTTGCCGCCGAAGTCCACATAGTGAGCCCCCGCGTCGATCGCGGTGCCCGCCACGGTGAGTCCGTAGCGGTAGGGGACGGCGGAGACCACTGCATCGAACCCGGCGACCGCCGAGCGGAGCGCTTCACCGTCGGTGACGTCGAGTTGAGCGGCGGTTGCTCCGAAGCGCTCGCCGGCGGTGGCCGCGGCGCCTTCGTCGGCATCCGCCACAGTCACCGCGTGGCCGCGACGGACGAGGTCCCACACGGCCGCAGATCCGACGATGCCTGCACCGAGGACGAGGGTTCTGGGTGTCACTGTCTGGTACCTCCGGTCGTGAGGGCTTTCCTGCGGCGAGTCACAGCCATCCGAGCCGCTCCAGCGCTTTGAGGTCCCATGGCCGGTCAAGGTCGATCGCGAGGCCGGGCCGAACAAGTATCGATGCCTGTCCACCAACGGCGCTGAGGTGGCGCCTGAAACTCCCCGGTCCGTAGCGGAATGGGAACGATGGGCCGCGGCCACCGATGAGCGAGGTACCGCCGTCGTGGGATGGGGCGAGGACGACGCCCCGATCGAGGAGTTGTGCGGCTGCAGCGACGTCGGCGGGGCTGATCCTCGGAAGGTCGGCGTGGATGACGAGCCACGCATCTCCGGTCGTCGCCGCGATCCCGGAGGCTGCTGCCGCATCAAGGCCACCCGGTCCTTCGTCGACCACCGGGATGTCGTTGTGGGTTGCCCATTTCGCGACTCCGTGATCGGCGGTGACGATCATCGGGATGACACCGGCAGCACGCGACGCGGAGACGGTCCGATCGACGAGGCGCTGCATGACCTCAGCTCGCCGGTCCGTCGCCATCACGGCGGAGAGACGGGAGAGCCCGTTGAACGAGCGGACGGGAACGATGGCTTCGACGAGCATGGCAGTTCGATCCTACCGACACGTCACTTCCTTCATTCCGCGGGCTGGCGGCGCCGTATATGGGGACTGCAACCCTGGGTATGGGATCGGGGGGAAGTGGATTCGCGGCCGGATTCTGAGCCTAGAGTTGGATGTTCCGGGTATCCGGGAATTGACTAAAGGAGTGTTCATGAAGCGAATGCCAGTTCTTCTCTTGCTCGTCCTCGCGCTTGCGCTTGTGGCGACCGCCTGCTCGTCCGGCGGCGACGCGACGCTCGTCGCGGAGGGAAAGCTCACCATCTGTTCTGAGTCGCCCTACGAGCCGTTCGAGTTCGAGGATCCGTCCGCTCCCTCCGGATACAGCGGGTTCGACATCGAGTTGATGGACGCGATCGCAGGCGAGCTCGAGCTCGAACTCGTCGTTGCCAACACGCCGTTCGACGGGATCTGGCTCCAACCGGCAGCCGGTGCGTGTGATGTTGTTGCCTCGGCGATGACGATCACCGAAGAGCGTGCGGCAAACGCGCTCTTCTCGGATCCGTACTACAACGCCGCACAGTCGCTGATGGTGCTCGCCGCCAACGACGGCGCCACGCTTGCAGATCTCGGCGGCATGAAGATCGGTGTGCAAGTCGGAACGACCGGCGAGGCGTACGCAGACGAGAATAAGCCGGAAGGTGCCGAGCTCGTCTCCTTCGACGAGGGAGCGGCGCTCTTCCTCGCTCTCGAGGCAGGCACCGTGGACGCGATCCTCCAGGACCTTCCGGTCAACTTCGCACGGGCCGAGCAGGACGCGAACTTCGTCGTCGCTGAGACCTACAACACCGAGGAGCAGTACGGCTTCGGTCTCGCCCTCGACAACGAGGGCCTGGCGAGTGATATCAACGACGCACTCAAGTCGCTGAAGGACGCCGGGACGTACGGCGATCTCCACGAGAAGTACTTCGGGGTCCGCGGCGAGTAGCCGCATCCGAGAAGCTTGAAGCTGGAGGGGACCTTCGGGTCCCCTCCAGTCGTTATGGTGTTGTCGATGTTCGACTGGTGGCGAAGCCTCTCAAAGCGACGGAAGGTTCGTTTCTGGCGCGGCGCGTCCTACGTGCTCTTTGCCGTTCTCGCCGTAGGGTTCGTCGTCGCTGTCGATTGGGGACGCGTTGGCGACACGATGTTCCGAGCGGATCTCGTTGCCGACCAGTTCCCCGACATCCTCCTCATCGCCGCCAAGAACACGATCATCTACACGATCCTCGGATTCATCGGTGGTCTCCTCATCGGGCTCATGCTCGCCCTCATGCGGCTGTCGCAGTCGAAGCCGTTCCGGTGGGTGTCGGCGATCTACATCGATGTCGTGCGTGGCATTCCACTCCTCGTGTGGATCCTCCTCATAGGTCTCGGAATCCCGATCGCTCTCGGCATCCGGGTACCGACGACCTACGGGCCCGGTGCTCTCGCTCTCTCGATCGTCGTCGGCGCGTACATGGCCGAGACGATCCGGGCCGGCATTGAAGCCGTCGACCGGGGCCAGATGGAGGCCGCCCGATCACTCGGCATGAGCTACTCGAAGGCGATGATCTGGATCATCCTTCCGCAGGCCTTCCGCCTCATGATCCCGCCGCTCACGAACGAGTTCATCCTGCTTCTCAAGGACACCTCTCTCGTCTCCGCCATCGGCGTCACGGTGACGTCGAAGGAGCTGACCCGGTGGGGCCGTGACGGCGTCATCCACTCGGCGAACGCAACACCTCTCGTTGTCGCAGGTCTCGTCTACCTCCTGCTGACGATCCCGATGACGCGGGCCGTCGCACAGCTCGAGAAGAAGGCGGCGCAGTCGAAGTGACAAAGGCAATCGAGATCCGCGACCTCCACAAGAGCTTCGGCGACCTCGAGGTGCTCCGGGGGATCGACTTCGAGGTAGAGGTGGGCGAAGTCGTCTGCGTGATCGGGCCGTCCGGCTCGGGGAAGTCGACGCTCCTGCGCTGCGTCAACCGACTCGAGGAGCCGACGAGCGGAACCATCCTCATCGAAGGGGAGGACATCACCGACCCCGATACCGACACCGACGATGTCCGGCGGCGCATCGGGATGGTGTTTCAGCGATTCAATCTCTTCAACCACATGACGGTGCTCGACAACGTCATGATCGCCCAGCGCAAGGTTCTCGGACGATCGAAGAGCGAAGCCGAGAAGATCGGCATGGAGAACCTCGAGCGGGTCGGCGTCGCCGAGAAGGCGGACCAGTTTCCGCGAAGACTCTCGGGTGGGCAGCAGCAGCGGGTCGCAATGGCGAGAGCGCTCTCGATGGATCCGGACATGATGCTCTTCGACGAGGCGACGAGTGCCCTCGATCCTGAGCTCGTCGGCGAGGTACTCGGCGTGATGAGGAGCCTCGCGGAAGAAGGGATGACGATGCTCGTCGTCACCCACGAGATCGGCTTCGCAAAGGGAGTCGCAGACCGCGTCGTCTTCATGGACGACGGGGTCGTCATCGAGGACGGACCGCCGAGCAAGGTTCTCGTGGATCCCGACCACGCTCGGACGCGCAACTTCCTCCGGATGGTCCTCGAAGGCGAGTGAGCCGGGGCGGTGCATCCTCTCGTGACGTCACAACGCGTTCAGCGAGGGCAGTTAGGGTGGCGACATGAGGAGGAAGACGAAGATCGTCGCCACGCTCGGTCCGGCGGTCGATTCCTTTGCTGACGTCGGGCGGATGATCGCCGCCGGACTCAACGTCGCCCGGTTCAACTTCTCCCACGGCACCGTTGAGGACCACCGACGCCGGCACGAGTGGGTTCGCGCCGCTGCTACCGATCTCGACGTGCCCGTTGCGACGATGCAGGACATCCAGGGTCCGAAGATCCGCGTCGGCACCTTCAGAGGGGGGTCGGTCGACCTCGATCAGGACATGATGGTCACGCTTCTGCCGGGGGAGGGAGAGGGCGGCGACTCGAAGGTCCACATTGCCTATCTCGAGTACGTCAACCTGAAGCCGGGCGCACGGGTACTGCTCGCCGACGGGATGATCCGCCTTGAGGTGATCGAGGCGTCCCAGGACAAGGCTCTTGCAAGGGTCGTGGTGCCGGGGACACTCCTCGATCACAAAGGCGCGGCATTCCCGGGCTGCGATACGAACGTTCCCGTGATCACCGACAAGGACATCGCCGACCTCGCGCTCGGCCGAGAGATCGGGTTTGATCTCGTCGCCGCATCGTTCGTCTCCTCCGGGGCCGACATCAGGAAGATCCGTGAGCACGTCGGGGACGTGCCGATCATTGCGAAGATCGAATCGGCCGTTGGATATGAGAACCTCGACGACATCCTGACGGAAGTCGACGGTGCGATGGTTGCCCGCGGTGACCTCGGTGTCGAACTCAATCTCGAGAGCGTGCCGAGAGCGCAGAAGGAGATTCTCGAGCACACGAACGCCGCCGGGAAGATCACGATTACCGCCACCGAGATGCTCGAGTCGATGATCTCGCATCCGCGTCCCACCCGCGCTGAGGTCACCGATGTCTACCGCTCCGTCCTCGAGGGCACCGATGCGGTGATGCTCTCCGCCGAGGCCGCGATCGGCGCATATCCGGTGGAGGCCGTTCAGCAGATGGACAGGATCAGCCGGGAAGCGGAGCAGAGTCCCGACTTCGTTTCGGCGCCGCACGCGACCGTGCTCGCTGACGAATCCCCGTACGCGTCCGTCGTCGCACAGGCGGCCGTCGAGACGGCGAACCGGCTCGACGTAGAGACAATTGTTGCGTTCACCGAGACGGGTTCGACAGCACGCCTGCTATCGAAGCACCGGCCGAGGGCCGACGTGTACGCGTTCACACCACACGAGTCCACCTACCGGCTCATGGCGCTGTTCGGGTGTGTCACACCGCTTCGCATCCCGGTCCAGAACTCGACCGACGGCATGATCGAGTTCGCCGAGGAGTATCTCGTGTGCCACGGCATCTGTGAACCGGGCGACACGGCGGTGATGATCGCCGGCATCCCGCCGAACCAGCAGGCGTCGACGAACATCATGAAGGTGCATCGCATCGGTAGCCCCGTCAGCGGCTCGTCTTCGGGCTGATCAGTCGGAACCCGGTGCCCCTACACTCCTGAGCCCCGAATCGAGGAGTGGACCGTGGGCCAGCCGATCGTAGAACTCGACCGCTCGACGGTCGGAGACGTGACGATCTTCACGCTCGACCGGAACCTCGCGAGCATGGGGACGCGTTCCTTCGAAAAGGCACCTGAAGACGTGGACGCCGATGACTTCCCCGCCGTTCTCGCCGCACGGATTCTCGAGCAGGACGTCGCCATCAACCGCGTCTACGTTGCCGCGAACGCCGTTCAGGTCACGCGCCGCCGAGGTTGGGACGACGAGTCGGCCGATGCCGTCGGGGAAACGATCTCAGGACTGTTCCGCTTCTACGAGTAAGCAAGGGTCTCAGTCTCCCCCCACGCAGCCTGAATCCACGGCTTCTCGTCGGCATCCATCCCTCCCGCATAGGCAACCTCCCAAGTATCGAGTGTTACCCATGTCCCCGTACACCCATTACCCATGTCCCCGGTCCATACAGGAACGGCGGGGGAGATGGCCGGCAGGCCAGAGGGGGGCGCTGCAGGATTGGGGGCTCGGTGTGGATGGGGACCGTTGTGATGCGCGTCGCCCGCATGTGGGACGGTCCCCCCTGCGGGATCGCAGGGCGATCCCGCGTCCCCCCGTCCCTTCGGTCCGGGGGGACATGCGTTTTGGGGAGGGATTCGCTCCCGCCCTGGAAGCCGTGGATTGAGGCTCAGGGGAGGAAGAACGCGGCTATGCGTCGCCTACGGCGCCGTCGTGGTCGTAGTAGTCGTCGTTGACGCTTCGTACTTGCCGACGTAGATGGTGATCGTCGCGCCCGGCCGCAGCCAGCTGCCGGCCGGCGGATCCATCGAGAGCACCACGTCGTGCTGCCCTTCGCTGTCCACGGCCTGGGCGATCGGGTTGACCAGGTATCCGGATGCGGAGAGCTGCTCGAGAGCACTGTCGTACGGCGACCCGACCACTGAGGGGATTTGGACCGGGCAGTTCACCGGCTCGCCGGTGACCATGCACGGGTGAACGGCGATCTGCTCGTCTTGTGTGTGGTAGCGCCAGGACCAGGTCTTCTCGCGTTCGACTTCGCCGTCGGGATGCGTGATGATCCGCGTCACGGTCTGCGTGAAGCCGTTGATGCCGCTCCGTACCTTCTTCTCCTGGCCCGGATCGAGATCAAGCGGCTCCGGCTGGTCGGCGCCCGACACGTATTCGGTTTCGTACTCCTCGGCATGCGTGTGCTCGCCCCATTCGGCGTCGCACTTCTTGCCGCCGTTGTTGCCGAAGAAGTAGACGGTGACCGTCGAGCTCGTATACGACGTGCGGATGATGACGGGGGCATCGCTGTTGTTCTTGAACTTCACATCCGGGCCGGGGTAGCCCATCGTGGCCTCGATCACCTCGGGGTACTTCGTGAAGTACAGCGAGTGTGGCTTGTGCTCAACGTCCTCGTAGCAGCCGTAGAACACGGCGTTGTAGAACGTCGTGGCGAACTGCGAGACGCCGCCGCCGATGTTGGCCGGATGTCCCTCACAGACGACGGAGCCGTTGATGATTGCGCAGTCCTCGAGGTAGCCCTTCTCGAGGGTCCGTGGGCCGACGACGTCGTTGATCGAGAACGTCTTGCCCGGCATGACTATCGACTCGTCGACGGTGTCGGCCATGAGGTGGATGTTGTGGACCCGGTTCGTGCCGGGGGTGTTCGTCGTGAACTTGGATACGAGGCCCATCGACCCGTACGCCTCCGCCTCCTCGGTCGTGAAGTTCGGTCCTTCACCTTGGGCGACCGGGAACGAACCGGTTCTCGACCCCTGGGCCGCAGCGAGGAGCTCTTCTGCCACGCCGGTGGCATCCAGCAGCGTGGCGTGGCGAGACGGGATGATCAGCACTCTGCCGTCCGAGAGCTGCGCGTTGAACGTGGCATTCACCGGAGGGAGCTCGAATGCGCCGCGATCCGGGTCGAGGACGTCTCGAATCACTGCTTCGTCGAGCAGGATGTCGACGCCGACCGGGTCGGTGGAGATCTCGGTGTAAACGGCGCGCCCGACTTCAGCGCCGGTGAACGTTCTGGAGTACCCGATCTCGTCGTTCACGAGCGTCGCGTCATCGGCGATCATGCGGCGCACCTTCGCAGCCGCAGCATCGACATGGGAGTTCGTGACGACCGGTTGATGATCAACGACGGGGAGGGCTGTCTCGCGACCGTCGAGTGTCCTGAGTGTCTGTGCGACGATTCTCGACGCAGCACCCTTCTCGAGCCGTTCTCCGGCTCTCGGGTACTCGACGACGACGTCGCCTTCGACGACCGACACCGCTCCCTCGTACGCCGGATTCGGTATCGCGGCATCCTGCCAAGCGTCGACCTGGGCGTCGATGGTGTCGCGGTCCATCGTGACTGTGAGCGGAACGTCGACGGGACTCGTGAATCCTCCGAGCCACGAGAAGAAGCGGCTGATCGAGCCGCCATCGGTGCGCTGCGCCATTGCCTCCGAGACGGCGGCCTCTTCGTCTGCCTCGACGGCAACGGACGACGGGATCAGTTGGAACGACCGCTCATTGACCGTGAAGACCGCGGGCGTTGTCTGGAGTTGCTGCTCGTAGGCCTGGACGGTGAGCATCGCATCGTCGTAGCTGAGGCCGCTCACGTCGATGCCGGCGATCGACACGTTGCGCGGGATCTCCCCGTCGGAGATCGAACGATCGACCCAGAACACTCCTGCGGGGAGGAGGAACAGGGCGATCGGAAGGAGTGCGAAGAGGACGGCGCGTGGTTTCACAGTGTGTTAGAACTCAATCTGGCGGTCTGATGGCGAGGGTACCGGTGGGTACCCCTATTCGACGGCGAGAGACCCCTGTGGAGTTCCCGCACGAGGGATCAGGCGTCTTCGCCGGGGGGCGGTTCCGGCGGTTCTACGTAGTTCCCGACCGTGATCGTGATCGTGGTGCCGGCGGCCCGGTAGCCCGTCGGAGACGTTGAGATGACGACGCCGTGTTGCCCCGGGTCGGGGACGTCCGCGTAGACGACGCTGAAGCCGAAACCGGCATTACTCAGAGCGGCGATAGCGTCCGCTTCGCTGAATCCGTTCACACCCGGCACCGGAATCGGGCACGCGCCCTGGCCCATGTCGCACGGATGCTTCTCGATCTTCCTCACTGCACCGCGATAGTGATGCGTGAAGGGTTCGCGGATCACCGTGCCGTCGGGCATCGTCATCACGCGGGTCACGGTGACGCTCCATCCCTGTGAGCCCTTCGACACGACGTGCTCGGTCCCCGGAGTGACAGAAGGGTTTGCTTCGTAGACCTTGCGCGCGTCGGTGTAGCTGAAGCGCTCCGACCGCTCGGCTTCGCACGTGCGGCCGCCGTTGTTGCCGTAGAACTTGACGGTGATGGTCTTGTTCTCGTCGTAGGTGTTGCGGATGATCACCGGAGCATCGCTGTCGTTGCGGAACCGGACATCCGGAGCGGTGTAGCCGAGCGTGGCCTCGCGACCCTCGGGGTAGCGGGAGATGTAGATGCTGTGCGGCGTGTGGTCGAGATCCTCGTAGCAGCCGAAGAAGATGGCGTTGTAGATCGTCGTGCCGTACTGGCTCACCCCGCCGCCAACGTTCACGGGATCGTCGCAGCAGGTGACTTCGCCGTTGATGATCGCCCCATCACGCTTGTAGCCCTTCGCCTCGGTGCGCTGGCCGACGACCTCGTTGATGGAGAACTCCTCACCGGGCCACACGACGTAACCGTCGATCGTGTCCGCCATCAAGTGGATGTTGTGGACACGGTTTACACCCGGGGTCTTCGTGGTGAATTCGGAGACGAGGCCGAGCGGGCCGAAGCCTTCCGCGTCCGCTGTGGTGAACTCCGGTTGGTCGCCTTCGGAGAAGACGAGGACGCCGTTTCCGGATCTGGACGACGCGGCAGCGAGCAGCTCAACGCCGGTCGCCTCCACATCGATGATCGTCCCGTTCTTCGACGGGATGATCGTCACCTCGTCGGTCTCGACGTCGACATCGAAATCTGCATTGACCGGCGGAACCTCGAACGTAGTGCGATGCGGTCCGAGGATTGCGGCCACTTGATCGACATCGAGTGAGATCTCGACTCCGGCCGGCGAGTTGGAGACGACCTCGACGATGATCGTGTCGGCGATCTGGTCGGGCGTCACTGTGAGCACGGCATTCTGCTCGGGATCATGGAGCAGGATCGGGCGGGACACCATCTGACGCAGCGTGTCGACGGCGTCATCGATGTCGGCTGTCGTGAGGCTCGGGTTCGACTCGGTGAGTGGCAGTTCAGTCGTTTCACGGTTGGGCGACGTGAGAGTCTCGTCTACGACCGAGTGTGCTGCGGGTCGGTCGATCTGCTCGCCGACACGGGGATACTCAAACGTGATCTCGCCCTCGACGATGTCGACCGCCCCGTCGTATGCCGGGTTCTCGATAGCGTTGAGTTCCCAGTCGCGCAGCTGGGCGTCGAGCGCTTCGTCATCGATCGAGAACGTGAGATCGAGGTCGATCGGTTCGCTGAACCCGTTGACCCACGGCATGAAGCCGCTGAAGAAGCCTCCGCTTCGCTGGGTCATTGCCTCGTCGACCACGTCGGCGACGTTTGCTGCCAGACCGACGGCGGTGGGATCGAGATCGTACGTATTCCCGCTCACGACGAAGGTCGCTTTCTCCGACTGGAGATCGTTCTCATAGGCGCGGACGACGACGACGGCGTCATCGTGGGACAGGCCGCCGATGTCAATGCCCGCGACGGATACGTTGCGGGGAACCTCGCCGTCGCTCACGGAGCGGTCGATGAGGTAGACAGCGAGCGGCAAGAGGAGAATGAGCGCTGGTACGGCGATCGCGACAGCGATGCGGGCAAAGCGGGAGTTCATGAGATCCTTGGAAGGGGGATTCCCGGCGATTATAGGAACGGATCTCGATAACGCTAGGCATCTTCGAGGTCCGAGAACCCTTGGCCTGCAAGCATTTCGACCGTAGGCTCATGAACTGTGGCTACGTTCCCAGATATCGCGCCGGGCGAGTCGATCTCGGTATCCGCGACCCTCTATGTGACGTATCGATCCTGTCCTCAACAGGCACTTGGACGGCTGCAGGGCATCTACCCGCCGGATACCGTTGCGTCGTTCAAGGGGTCGCTCGCTCACCGGCTGTTTGCGCGGCATCTCGTTTCGGGGCCCATTGCAGACGATGACCTGGGCCGAGCATGTCGCGAGGAGATCGGGGCGAAGGAGGGGCACCTCAACGAGAAGCTCGTGTCACTCGAGCTCAATCGACCGTCACGGCTCGCTCTCGTGCTGGCCGAGGTTGCCGATCTCTACAAGCGCTTCAAACGGTTCCCGTCCGAGGGGTTCCGGGATGCGGAGGTCCCTCTCGAGGTGCCCGTGCCCGGCGGTGTGATGCTCCGTGGCCGTGTCGATGCAATCTTCGACGATGCGGGAGCGCCGGTGATCGTTGACTGGAAGACCGGCAGCTGGCTCGAGAACAGCGATGCGCAGCTTGGTTTCTATGTGCTCGTGTGGACGCTCGCGTTCGATGAGCTGCCGGTGCGGGCCGAGGCCGTCTCGGTTCTCACGGGGGAGCGACTCGGCATCGAGCCAACCCCCGAGCAGGCCGAGACGACCGCGAGAGAAGTCGCTTCGATGGTCGAAGATCTCCGCGGGGCGCTGGGGACCGGAGACGATCTCGAGCGACGCGCCGGTCCGCATTGCCGATGGTGCCCACTCTTGTCCAATTGCGGTGAAGGGTCTACTGCTGTGGCACTCCTCGATGGGTAGAGGCAAGACTGTCTTGATACTTTCTACTTGATACTTCGTACTGGCGCCGCATCGCTGCGCCCATGTGTTTCAATACGGGCTCTATGAATCGCGATCCGGCGCGGCACCTGTACAACCTCATCACCCAGCTTGAACCGAGTCTCGCGGAACCGGCCGCAGGACCACTCGAGCGACTCATCTCGCGCCAGGAGGCCGGTGAGGCGCTCATCGTCGCCATCGTTGGTCCCTCCGGAGTCGGGAAGTCCGAACTCGTCAACCGCATCGCCGGCACGAGAGTCGTCACCGCCGGACCGCTCCGTCCCACGACAGCGGCGATCTCGGTCTGGGGGGACGTAGCCTTCTACTACTTGCCGGGGGCCAGGGCAACGGCGGCACCTCCGCTCGATCGCGTCGCTCTCGTCGACATCCCGGCGGCCGAACACTTCCCGGAGGCTGTTGCACGGGCACTCGATCTCGTGGACGTCGCGATCCTGGTGGTCTCCGCCGACCGCTACGCGGATGCTGTCGTGGTGCCACATCTCGCAGCCATCGAGGACCGCGGTGTTCCGTTTCGTGTCGTTCTCTCATCCGTCGGAGCCGACGCGAAAGATTTGGGAGCGATCGCCGCCGATGTCGAGGAGAAGCTTGGCGCGCCCGTCGCTGCGACGATGACCGGAAGCGTCGACTCCGTCCGATCATTCCTCGACGATCTCGCCCGCATGCAGGACGAACTCATCGACCAGCGAGACCGCGGAGCAGCCGAATTCGCCGGCGTGCGCGCTCTCGCTGTGGCTGAGGCGCTCGAAGGCTCAATGGACGAGGCCCGCGACGCATTCGAGAAGGCCGGGGAGGCGCTCACCGCGATTCGGGTCGATCGTGAGAGCCTGGCCGCAGTGTCGAGTCTCGATTGGGGCGAGGCCGTCGACGAGATAGGGGAACTCGTCGAGGCAGCGAGCGATGAGGCGATCGACGCATTCCGAGGTTCCATCATCGACAACGCGGCTGCCGTAGCCGTCGTCGATCGCTCCGTTGAGTCGCTTCCCGGCGTCGATCTCGCTCCCATCGAGGATTGGGGGAGAGCGGCTGAGGAGCAGGCGGTCGCCTCGGTGAACCTCAGATGGCTCCACTGGGGCCGGGTGAGAGCCGTACGAGATGAGTTGTGGCGGCTCGCGCTGGACTTCAGCCTTCGCCCGTCCAAGAAGGTTCGCAGGGCTCTGCGCGATCGGCTTCCGGATCTCAGGATCGATCGATCCGATGCGCTGGCCGTCGCGATGAGAGAAGCCGGTGGAGCGAGGACGGCCGCAGTGGTGTCGGCCCTTGATCCGGACGCGGCGGTGTCGCCCGACGACGTGCGCGTCGCAGCCGAGGCGCTTCGTGCGGCCGGCCGGCAGTCGGACGAGTTTCAGGCAGGCCCCGATGCATGACCTGTTCTTCGTCCTCGATCTCCTCGATCTCGCCGTCGCCCAGGCCGATGGGCTCGCAACCGAGGAACGCCGAGAGCAGGCTGCGAAACTGGCGGTCGCGGCCCGGCGCCGACGCGCCTTCTTCACCGATTCCATCATCATCGCTCTCGTCGGCGGCACCGGATCCGGCAAGTCGAGCCTGCTCAACGCGTTTGCAGGAGAGCCCGTCACGTCCACGAGCGCCCTCCGGCCGCACACCGATGAGCCACTTGCCTGGGTCTCCGCGGAGGATCAGCCGATCTCCTCGCTGCTCTCCGATCAGGGAATCGACGAGATCGTCGAGCACGATGGTCACTCCAGTCTGGCCATCGTCGACCTCCCCGATCTCGACAGCATCAACGACCAACATCGAGCGACGGTCGAACGCATCCTTCCCCTTGTCGACGCGGTCATCTGGATCTTCGATCCGGTCAAATACCACGATCCGTCGATTCACGAGGAGTTCCTCAGTCGGCTCGCCGGCTACGAGGACGTCTTCGTCTTCGTCCTCAACAAGGTGGACCGTCTCGACGAGGGCGAGGCCGAGGCCGTGGTGACGCACCTCACCGGCCTGCTCGAACTCGACGGCTTCAGCGACCCGCTCGTCCATCGGATCTCGGCCGATCCGCCTTCCGGCGACCCCGTCGATATCGATTCGCTAGCGAACGCGCTCGAAGAGCGGCTCGTCGCCAAGCGGGCCGACCGGGCCAAACTCGTCGAAGATCTGCTTCAGGCCGGGCGGAGCCTCGTCTCAGACGTCGGAGGGTGGAGGGGGACACCGGACGACGCCCACGAAAGGATCCGGGAAGCGGCTGCGGATCAGGACGAGCTGGCCGCCGAGTTGGACGAGCTTGGAATCACAGGGCCGATCGCAGACGAACTCGCTGCAGCCGGCAACGACGCCGACACGGTCGATCGTTTGCTGCGACGACGCGCCGAACTCGCGGCGACGATCGCGGCGCTCGGCGTTGCTTGCGCCGAGATCAGGGCTTACCACCGGAAGGGAACATCATGAATTGGGGTGAAATCCCGTGGAGCGAGATCGTTCAGAGCGCGGTGGTTCTGGCCGTTGCGATCGCCGTGTGGCTGGTCGCACGCTCCGGTATCCGACGCTGGACGAGACGTACCCGCGCCAAGCTCGAATCCACCGGAGATCTCAAGGACAGAGCTCGGTCACAACGTCTCGAGACGATCTCGCGAACACTCTCGGCGATCGTGGCCCTTGTGGTTTTCGTCATCGCATTTCTCATGGTGCTCGCCCTGCTCGGTGTCCCAATCGCTCCGATCGTCGCGTCGCTCTCGGTGGTTGGAATCGCTATTGGATTCGGCGCCCAGGATCTCATCAAGGACATGATCGCCGGGTTCTTCGTGCTCCTCGAAGATCAGTACGCGGTCGGCGACGTCGTCGAACTCAGCGGGGCATCAGGCACCGTTGAGGAACTTCGGCTGCGAACGACGGTGCTGCGCGGTCTCGACGGCAGCGTCTACCACATCCCGAACGGGCAGGTCCACATCGCGAAGAACCTCACCCACGAGTTCAGCCGGCTCGTCGTCGACGTCTCGGTTGGATATGAGGGGCCGGTGGACCGGGCGATTGCGGTGATCGCGGATGAGTCGGCTGCGTTTGCCGCGGACGAAGACTGGTCCCACCTGCTCGTCGAGGAGCCCCAGATGCTCGGCGTGAACGAGCTCGGAGAGTCGAGCGTTGCCATCCGGGTGCTCCTGACCACGGATCCGGACGAGCGGTGGACGATCAAGCGGGAGTTCCTGCGACGCATCAAGAACCGGCTCGATGCAGAGGGCATCGAGATCCCGTTCCCACAGGTAACGATCAGCCGGAAGCCCGAGTAGCGGGCGGATTCTCTCGCGGCGTGCAGCACGCCTCGGGATCGCGAACAACGAGTAGCGCATCGGTCGCGGGCGTGATCTCAATGCGGTCGGCGAGACCGAGATGCTCCCCGTCGGCCTGGAAGGCGGTTGCGGGTTCGGCATCGATGGTGAGCCGGTCGAAGCATGTGAACACGGGGGCGTCGAGCCGGTCGGCCAGCGGCTTGCGAAGGATCGCCCTCGCGAAGATCTCTGCGGCCCGATGCACTTCGAGATCTCCCGCAACGACGGCGGCGAGGCCTTCAACGTGGTTCTGTGTGATGTGAAGCGGCACTCGCCCGAAGTAGGTGTACGGGTGGTGGACCTGGGTGAGGGCGGCAACGCCGTCGACGCGTTCGCCATCGATGTCGACACGTAGATTCGCCGGCCGGCCGCGCCAGTCGGTGAGGAGCGTGGAGATCGCGGATTCCGCGTAGTGAGCCCCTCCGAACCAAACCTTCGAGTGCGGGCGCTGTTCGGCACGCTCGACGACCGCAGCGTCGAAGCCGACACCGACGGCGAAGGTGGCGTACTCGACGCTCGTCTCTCCCTTGAACGACGACTCGATCCTCGCAAGACGGGTCGGTGTTGCGGGGAGCCTTGCGATGAGGACTGCTGCGCGCCTCGGGCGCTTCGGGAGCATGTAGATGCGTGCCGCCACGTTCGTCGTGCCCGCCGGGACGATTCCGAGCGCCGCCGATGTCCCGGCGACGCCGTTGGCGACGTGGTGCACGATGCCGTCGCCGCCCATGGCGACCACAATGGAGTACCCGTTCTCGGCAGCTGCCGCCGACAGCCTCCGCGACTCTCCGGGGTCGAGCGGCCATTCGGCATCGACTTCGTGGGCGGTCGACAGGATCGAGACGACGTCGCGGTAGAGCGCTCCGGTGAACCCTGAGGCGGATGGGTTGGCGAGGAGGAGGAGCCGGCTCATCTCACCATCGTAAGGTCCGCGGCGTTTTCCCGTACGCGTCGTTTGTGCCTACGACCACACATGATGTGTTCGGAGGCACAAACGACCGTTGCAGCGGGCGGTCGGGCGAAGGGGTACGCTCGAAGTGTGAGGTATCGGGACCGCAGCGAGGCAGGGAGCCGCCTCGCGGATGCACTTGTCACCGCCGCAGTCGTCGGCCCGGATGAGCGTGCGCTCGTCCTCGGGGTACCGCGCGGCGGTGTCCCCGTCGCGGCCGTCGTCGCCGAGCAACTCGACGCGGACCTCGACGTTCTCGTCGCCCACAAACTCGGTGCTCCCGGCAACCCGGAGTACGCGATCGGAGCCGTAGCGGAGGACGGGACGACGATCCTCGATGAGGCCGTCGTTCGGCAGTACGGCATCCCGGACGACTACATCGAGCGAGAGATTCGGGATCAACGCTTGGACGTGGAGCGCCGGGCGCAGAGTCTGCGGGGTGGGCGCCCCGCGATTCCCGTAGGCGGCAGGATCTGCGTCGTCGTCGATGACGGAGTCGCCACCGGCGCGACGCTCGAGGCATCGCTCCGGCTCCTTCTCAGCGCGGGAGCGGAACGGATCATCGCTGCAATCCCCGTGGGCCCGCCGGAGACGATCCGGCGACTCTCGAAGATCGTCGACGCCGTTGTGTGCCCGGTGCAGCCTCAGACGTTCTTCGCCGTCGGCGGATGGTACGAACGGTTCGATCAGGTGCCGGACGCCGAGGTGATCGAGATCCTGGAGAGGTTCCGGACGGAGTGAAGGCGCCCGTCAGGCATCTCCTACTGCTTTGTCGCCACCGGGTCGCCCGCTACGAGCCGTTCGATCGTTTCGCGCAAGTCGTTCGGACGGAACGGCTTTGTGATGAAGGCATCGGCGCCGCCGGCGGCTGCACGATCCGCCATCTCCGGTTGGGCGTGCGCGGTGAGCACGAGGACTCTGACGTCGCTGGTCTCCGGATCCGAACGGAGACGCGACAGGACCTGCCACCCGTCGAGACCGGGGAGGCCGATGTCGAGGACGACGACATCCGGTACCGATGAGCGCGCGGCCTCGAGTCCGATGAGGCCGTCCTCGGCAAACCGCATCGCGGCACCGAGCGGACGCAGGCAGACGTCGATGAGCCGGCGCACACTGGCCGAATCCTCGATGACGAGCACAGAGGGCTGCATCCGCTCATCATCGGTTGCCTCGTGGGGCTCCTTGAGAGATCCGGCGGCTCTCGGCCGTGTCGGTGGGCGTAGAATCGCGCCGCAAGGAGAGCCGTCGCAAGGAGACATCGTGCTACCCCCGTATGAGTTCCGTCCCTACTCCGATTTCGCTGAGATCGGTCCCGCCGGCGGCTACCGCGAGGCGCTCGAGTTGGTGGCAAGCCAACTCGGCGTTCATGCTCCCCTCGTGATCGAGGGCGAGCGAATCGAGACCGACCGCGTGATCCGGAGCGTTGACCCTTCCCAGCCGGACCGCCTTGTCGGTACGGCGTCGTCTGCAGCGAGTGAGCACGCTGAGTCAGCTCTCGCAGCCGCCTGGCGCGCCTACCCCGCGTGGTCGTCTCGCCCGGCGAGCGAACGCGCTGAGATCATCCACAAGATCGGCGACCTGATCGCCGAACGGATCTACGAGTTCGCCGCCTGGCAGACCTTCGAAGCCGGCAAGAACTGGGCCGAGGCCGAGGCCGACGTGGCCGAGGCGCTCGACTTCTGCCGTTACTACGCCCATCAGGCCCTCGAGATGGACCGCCCGCTGCCGGTCCACGAGTATCCGGGCGAGACGAACGAGTCGTGGCTTCAGCCGATCGGAGCCGGCGTGGTGATCCCGCCGTGGAACTTCCCGCTCGCGATCCTGGTCGGCATGACGGTCGGGCCGGTCGCCGCAGGCAACACGGTGGTGCTCAAACCTGCGTCGAACACCCCGCTCGTCGGTTGGGGCTTCATGCAGGTCGCGGAGGAGGCGGGCGTCCCACCGGGGGTCATCAACTTCCTGCCGGGATCGGGCGCAGAGGTCGGTGACACACTCGTGGATCATCCGACGACGCGGTTCGTGAACTTCACCGGCTCGAAGGAGGTTGGTCTCCGGATCGCGGAGCGCTCCTCCAAGGTGCATGACGGCCAGAAGTGGGTGAAGCGCTCCTACATGGAGATGGGCGGCAAGGACGCGCTCATCGTCGACGAGACGACTGATCTCGACGCGGCCGCCGACGATGCGGTTCGGTCCGCTTTCGGTTTCCAGGGTCAGAAGTGCTCGGCGTGCTCGAGGCTCATCGTGGTCGACGAGGTGCACGATGCGCTCGTTGAGAAGGTCGTTAAGCGGGCGAGCACGCTGAGCGTGGGTCCGCCCACCGAGAACCACTTCGTCGGCCCGGTTGTATCGGAAGCCCAGCATCGGGCGATCCTCGACGAGATCGAGAGTGGTCGCTCAGAGGGGACGCTTGTCCTCGGCGGCAGCTCGATCGAGCGGGACGGCGGCTACTACATCGAACCGACGATCTTCACCGACGTCGCGCCGGACGCTCGCCTGGCGCAGCATGAGATCTTCGGACCGGTGCTCTCAGTCATCCGGGCCGCCGACTTCGACGAGGCGCTCGAAATCGCGAACGGCACGGAGTACGGGCTGACCGGTGGTCTCCACTCCTCGAACGAGGAACGCATCGAACGCGCCCTTCGCGAGTTCTACGTTGGGAATCTCTACATCAACAGGAAGATCACCGGGGCGCTCGTCGGAATTCAGCCATTCGGCGGGTTCAACATGTCCGGATCGAACGCGAAGGCCGGCGGTCCCGACTACTTGAGGCTCTTCATGGAGATGAAGACGGTCGCCCGCCGCTACGAAGGCTAGGAGGCGCAGCTTCCTCCGCCTCAGAGGGAGGTGTCAACTGCCCGCAGCGTATGCCTTGCGGTCCACCGCGTTCCCGAGCCGGTCCTGGATGACGATCGTCTCGCCCGCCTTCGACCAGATCGGCGCATCCGAGCACCAGTACTGAACGCCGCCGCCATTCGCCCCGCATCCCGTCACGACGCGCAGTGTGCTTCCAGCGGACACGACGGAGCCGGACGGAATCGTGAATCGCTGCTCGCCGGTCTCGTTGCGGATCGACCAGCCGCCGATGTCGACGCTGGTGTAGGACTGGTTGACGATCTCGACCCACTCGTCGGTGAGATCCGGTTCCTCGGCATCCATCGGGACGACGGCGAATGCACCGATGCGGAGCTGCGGCCGGTCCGGCTCCACGGGATCCCGCTGGCCACACACGAACGTGCCCCACATGCCGCGACCCGACGCGTAGGCCCGGTCGCCGAGAGCGAGGAAGTCGGCCTCTCTCTCGTGTCCGTTGTGAAGCGGAGCGACGGCGCCGGCAGAGACGAGTTCGGCGTTCACGAGCACCGGGGGATCGTTCTCGATGATGACGTAGCGCAGTGGGCGGTCCTGCGTGTCGGCATCGGGAGTGTCGGTTGTGAGCACAACGGTCTTGCCCGCGACGAGCGAGGCGAGGATCGTTCGTGCCTCTTCTCCGTAGCACTCGTCGCCTCCCGGAGCGTCGACGCCGATGAGCCCGATCGTCGTCGGTCGTCCGTCAATGGTTGCCTGGAGCGTGTCGCCGTCGATCACGCCGTCCACAACGCCTCGGACGACTTCCTCCGCAGGGGGGAGCGTGATCTCGGTCGTCGAGGTTGTCGACTCGTCCGGCGGGGTGGTGGTGGTCTCGTCCGCCTCGAGAGGTGGGGCCGACGTGCATGCGGTTACGGCGATCGCTGCGGTGAGGGCGATGGTGATGAGGCGACGCATGATTCCGGCAACGGTACCGGGCATCGCGGACTGCGCACGGCTTTCGGACGGCGAACCCCACGAAACGACGGAGCGCCGGTTCACCTACTCTGCCGACGACGATCGAGAGGAGCGACGGTGCAGATCATTCCCGCCGAGCAATTGATGAACCGCGTAGGAGAAGAGACCGGCGTCTCCGAGTGGCTCGAGATCGATCAGGCGCGCATCGATGCGTTTGCGGATGCCACGATGGACCATCAGTTCATCCACATCGACCCTGAGGCTGCAGCCCAGACACCGTTCGGATCGACAATCGCCCACGGATTCCTCACCCTCTCGCTCACCACGCCGATGCTGATGGAGTCAATGGTTGCTCCGGACCGGATGGTGATGGTCGTGAACTACGGGACGGACAAGGTGCGGTTCATCGAGCCGGTGAAGGTGAATAGCCGCATTCGCGCCCGGACGCGCCTCGCGGACGTCACGGAGAAGGGACCAGGGCGCTACCTCGTCAAGAACGAGATCACCGTGGAGATCGACGGCGTCGACCGTCCGGCTCTCATCGTCGAAGCGCTCACGATGTTCATCACAGCGTGAGCACCGTCGTTCTCGTCCACGGAGCGGCGATGGACGCGTCGGTGTGGCGCTACCAGGCCGAGGCACTCGCCGAAGCGGGGTTCGATCCGATCGCCGTCGACCTGCCGGGTCACGGGGAATCGGAGGGAGAGCCATCACCGACGGCGAAGGGCTACGCAGGCTGGCTCCTTGCGTACCTCTCGGTTCTCGGCGAACCGGTGCACCTCGTGGGCCACTCCATGGGAGCGCTGGTCGTGTTGGAGGCTGCTGCAGCGCAGCCGGACAGGGTTCGGTCGGTGACGCTCGTCGGGATCTCCGACCCGATGGCGGTGAATCCAGAGTTACTCGAGGGGGTGAAGAACCACGACCTCTCAGTGTTCTCTTCGATGGCTCACTGGATGCACGCTCGCGAGCCGATCGGCGAGCCGGAGTGGACGGCGCACGACACGCTCGGAGTGATCCAGCGATCGCGACCGGGCGTCGCCTACGCCGATCTCACGGCCTGTAACGAATTCGGCAGCGTCGCACCCACGGCTGCCCGGGTCGAGGCGCCGATGCTCCTCCTCTTGGGCGAGCAAGACGTCATGACGAAGCCGGCCAAGGCGAAGGCGATCGAGGATGCTGCACGCGATGCGAGGACGGTGCGTGTCGAAGGAGCCGGTCATCTGCTGCCCGTCGAACGCCCGACCGTGGCCAACGAAGCGTTGATCGAATTCCTGGATGAGGTAGAGAGCAGAGAGACAGAAGTAGAGAGACAGAAATAGAGAGACCCGTCCTTCTCTCTACCCTCTACTTTCTACTCTCTACGAGTTCCGGATACGCGAACGGGGCGAAGCCGCCGCCGGTGTGCCAGAAGACGACGTGGTCGCCGGCAGTGAGGCGCCCTCTCTCGATCTCTTGTTTGAGGCCGTAGAGAACCTTGCCCGTGTAGGTCGGGTCGAACAACAGCCCGGTGAGCCGCGTCGCTTCGGCCTGGAGGGCGAGCTCCTCCGGCGTCGAGAGCCCGTATCCGAGGCCGACATATTCGTCCGTGACCCGCCACGAGGCCGTCTCGTCGACCTCGCCGTATGCGGCGTTCATGCCGTCGAGGATCTCTCGGACCCGCTCCTCGACGTCGTGAGCAGGCTCACCGACCGACGATCCGGCGATGTCGACATCAAGGCCGAGTTCGGATGCGCCGCGGATCATGCCGGCGGTTGTCCCCGCACTCGATGCTGCGTGCCAGATGGTGGGACGCTCGAGGCTGCGGTCATCGAACTGGGGCGCGAGTTCGTGCATCGCCGCGACGAAGCCCAGCGCTCCGAGCGGGTCCGACGCCCCTTCGGGGATGACCCAGGCGTTGCCGTGGCCGGCAGCGGCGTCGGCCATGATCCGGTCGCGGTCGTCGTACTCGGCGGGCGTGATGAACCGGCACTCGGCGCCTCCGAGCCGCTGGAGGAAGTGATTTCCCGTGATGGTCTTCGGCGGCTGTCCGTCGGGGCTTCTGAGGTAGAGGGTCGTGTTCAGCCCGACGCTTGCAGCCGCGAGGACGGTCGCTCGGCTGTGATTCGATTGGACGGCTCCGCACGTGATGACCGTGTCGACGCCCGCGTTCACCGCTCCGGCGAGATGGAACTCGAGTTTGCGGACCTTGTTGCCGGTGAGGCCGAAGCCGGTGAGGTCGTCTCGCTTCATCCAGATGGTCGGGCCGCCCCAGGCCTCGGTGAGGCGCGGTGATGGTTCGAGCGGCGTGGGCAGGTTGGCGAGGCCGATGCGTGGCTGGCTCATGTCTTTGACGCTATCACCCGAATCTCGAATGGGGTGAGTTGATCCGCCGGCGACTGTTCCGTGGAGAGCAGCACCACCCCGTCGGCGAGTTCGCACCGAGCCGGCGCCTCCGTCATGTTGACGGCGACGATCGTCTGTTCGTCTTCGAGGGTGCGCGAGAACACGAGGACGGCATCATCAGCTCGGAGGATCTGCTGGTCTCCGAGATCAATCGACGGTCGACTTCGGCGGAGGGCTATGAGCCGTCGGTACCAGGACAGCATCGATCCGGCGTCGTCTCGCTCGTCGGCGACGTTGACGCGGTCCCGGTGGTTCGGGTGCACGGGGAGCCATGGCCCTCCGGTCGTGAATCCGGCGTTGGGCGAAGCGTCCCATTGCATCGGCGTGCGGCACCGATCGCGGGAGAACGCTGCGGCACGCTCTGCGGCGACGGCGGGAGCGAGTCCGAGGACGCTGACGGCTTCCTGCTCATACCAGCGACCGATCATGTCGGTGTGGTGCTCGGTCTCTTGGAACGCCGTGTCGGTCATGCCGATCTCGTCGCCCTGGTAGATCACTGCGGTTCCTTTCAGGAGCAGCGTGAGGGCGCCCACGATCCTCGACCATTCGTCCCGGTGCGATTCGAAGCGGGAGGCGGCATGACCGGCATCGTGATTGCCGGTGACGTTGCACGGCCACGAACCCGCCGGGATCGCGGGGAGGCGCGTCTCCTGATTCTCTCGAACCAACCGCGGAGTCAGCGTCTTCTCCATGAGGGGGAAGTTGAAGACGAGGTGCAGGCCGTTCGTCCCGTCGCCGTGATACTCGAGGCGGTCGTCCTCGCCGATGAGGAGGAGATCGCCGCAGTCGTCGGCGACACCTCGAATCTCAGCGACGAGATCGTAGAGGGGCGGCTGTCTGATCTGGTAGCCGAGCAGCTCTTCCCAATCGAAACGGTCGGGATCATCGGTGAAGCGCTGGTCGATGAGTTCGACGTGGCGGTACGAGGCTGTGTGGCCCGGGAGTCCGTTCGCCTCGAAGATCGTGGCGACTGCGTCGAGTCTGAATCCGTCGACACCTCGGTCTGCCCAGAACCGGACCACGTCCCACATGGCGGCGCGCACCTCGGGATTGTGCCAGTTGAGGTCCGGCTGCTCCGGAGCGAAGAAGTGGTAGTACCACGCGCCGGTGGTCTCATCCTTCGTCCACGCGGGCCCGCCGAAGGCCGAGACCCAGTTGTTCGGCGGGTCGTCTCCGTCGCGCCACACGTACCAGTCGCGTTTCGGATTGCCGTGTGACGATCGAGACTCGACGAACCACGGGTGCTGGTCCGAGGTGTGGTTGAGGACGAGATCGGCGAGCACATGGAGGTCGCGGCGGTGAGCCTCGTCGACGAGTCGGTCGAAGTCGTCGAGCGTGCCGAAGTCGGGATGGACGCCCGTGTAGTCGGAGACGTCGTAGCCCCAGTCGACGTTCGGCGATGGGTAGTGCGGTGAGAGCCACACGGCGTCGACACCGAGCCACGCGAGGTAGTCGAGCCGGTCGATCAGGCCGGGCAGATCGCCGTGGCCATCACCGTTCGCATCGGCGAACGACCGCGGATAGATCTGATATACGACGGCGGACTTCCACCACTCGGACATGTGCGTTCTTCCGATCGCCGCTTCGGGAAGCGACAATGTAACGAAGCCCGGCGCTCGTGGCGTAGAGAGATGAATGGAGGTGGGGTGAGCGACGATCGGAGCGACACCGCATTGTTGATCGCATCACGAACCGACCCGGTGCCTTTCGGCGTGCTCTACGAGCGCTGGTCCGAGCGCGTGCTCGCCTACTTCTACCGGCGCACGTGGGATCCGCAGGTCTCCGCGGACCTCGTGGCTGAGACCTTCGCCGTCGCGTGGCTCAAACGGGACCGATTCCGCGATACCGGCCGTCCGGGAAGTGCGTGGCTCTTCGGCATCGCGAGGCGCGAGCTCGGTCGCTACAGACGGCACAGGGGAATCCACCTGAGAGCCGTTGCCAGGTTGGGTGTCGAGGTGCCGCCGCTCGGGGATGACTCGATCGAACGGATCGACGAGATCGTCGATGCCGACGCATACCGGGCCGATCTCGCAGCGGCGCTGTCCACTCTGTCCGATGGCGAACGCGAGGCGGTCCGTCTCAGGGTTGTTGATGATCGGCCTTTCAGAGACGTCGGCGCCGAGCTCGGATGCTCGGAGGGTGCCGCCCGGGTGCGTGTCCATCGTGCTCTGAAGAAACTCGCAGAAACGGTGGAGGCACCGACATGAGTCGCGTTCCGTACCTCAATCAGCTCGGCGAAGCTCTCGATGTCGCGATCCGGGAGTCGGAGCCTCGGCGCTACGCCGTCTGGGCGGGGCCGGCTGTAGCCGCCGCGGCGTTCGTTGCGGTCTTCGTCGTCGGTGTGGCGATCTTGTTCGTGCGTGACACTGTCGATGTCGCGGTGCCGACGACCACTCCACCAACGACGACAGTGGCGCCGGTCACAGCGGGGGAACTCCCAGTGCAATGGGCCCGCGCCCCGCACTCGGACGTGCTCGATGGGCTCGAGTTCGCCCAGTCGATGACGCTGACCGGCGTCGATCACGGCCCGGTCGGCTATCTGGCGGTGGGCTTCGAGATCGTGCAAACCGCCCCGGAGGGGGCACAGGTAGGGGAACCGGGCTCTCGCGGAGTGCTGCTCTCTTCGAGCGACGGAGTGACTTGGCGAGATGCCGGCTCGGGTGTGCACCGCAGCGACAACGTGTTCCAGAACGTCGCGTTCGGCCCCGATCGTGTGGCTCTCGCTGGGCAAGGGAGCGACAACTTCGTTCGCTTCTGGACGAGTCCCGACGGGCTGGAGTGGGAGCCATCCGAGATCGTGGATTCAGGAACGCTCGGCGGAGCGGTTGCAGCGTCGCTCGCCGCCACCGACGGTGGTTTCGTCGCCGTGGGTCACGGCATCGTCGGCGATGGGCGCGATTCCGTCTCGACGGGAGTTGTGTGGCGTCTCAACGAGAGCGGCTCCTGGGTAGAGACGATCGATCCGTCGTTCGACGGTGCGTCGTTCAACGACGTCACCGCCGACGGCGGCGTGCTTCTCGTCTCAGGCCTCTTCGAGACCGGCGACGGCGTGAGCGACGCTGCGATCTGGCGGTCGGAAGACGGCGGCTCAACCTGGGCGTATCGCGTGTTACCGCGCGTCGATGATGGCGGCTTCGTTGTGGTGTCGGCAGTAGCCGCCGGACCCATCAGCTTTGTCGCGGCTGGCTTTGAGCGCGCCGATGGCGCGATCTGGATGTCGGCCGATGGCGAGACATGGGAGCGCGTCGACGATCCAGACGGCGTGTTCGTGACCGAGGGCATGACTACCCGGATCCACGATGTGATCGCCACAGACGCCGGGCTCGTCGCGACCGGTGTCGCAATGTACCTCTCTGACTCGCACCGGGTCACCTGGGTCTCTGAGGACGGCGTCGAGTGGCTACGGATCGATCTCGACGAGCCGCACGTCATCGAGGGATCGTCGACGTATGCCTTCGACCTCGCGACCGACGGTGCGACCGTGCTGGCCGTGGGACGCGAGCGGACGATCGACAATCAAGGGATCGGAGCGGTGTGGATCTCGCCGCCCCCGGCAGGCATCGAAGCTATTGGCCCGTTCGTCCCCGAACCGGAACCTGAGGCAGGCGTGTACCAGCTCGCCATCCACCCGAGTCGCGGCGTGGCGGCCACCGGTGTCGATGTCACAGTCGATGGTGAGGCAGGCGCAGTCGATGTCGTCCTCGTCGGCGACGACGGGGCACGACACGAGCGCTGCACAATCGACATCACCTACGGCCAGGGGCGATGCACCTTCGAGGTCGGCGACCTCGCCCCGGGTTCCTACGTTGTGACGATCGACGACAAAGAGGTCTTTGAGGAGCAGCCGTTCGAGGTGCTGCCGGAGGGGAGCGACGTAGTTGTTCTCGGTGTCAGTTATCAGGCGACGCTCTGGCCGCTCGTCAACATGGTGCGCGTCGAGAACCACGGAGCGGTCGACGTGGACATCTCCGGATGGTGGATCGAGGAGACGAGCACCGATCGGTTCCTCTTCCCGGATGGCACCGTCGCCGAGGCGGGCGAATCGATCGTCGTCATCCAGCACAGCGCCGGCGGATTCCTCACTTGCCCGGAGGGCACTGCGACCTACTTCCACGTCTGCTTCGATCTCGACAGCGACGGCTGGCACGGAGCGCCCCTCTACCTCTATGACGCCGCAGGACAGGAGATCGACAGCTGGAACAGGTGATCGTCTGCCAGACTCACGCCATGGCTGAGATCACCGTCAACGACCATGCATTCTTCTACCGCGAGGAGGGAACCGGGGATGTCGCGCTCTTCGTCCACGGATTCCCCCTCGACTCGACCATGTGGCTCGAGCAGATCGACGAACTCTCCGACGTTCGCCGCTGCATCGCCCCAGACATGCGCGGATTCGGCCACTCTGCCCCGGCCATCCGCCCGGTAATCACCATGGAGGAGCACGCCGACGATCTGGCCGCCATGCTCGATGCTTGGGGCGTCGACCAAATCGACCTCGTCGGGCTCTCGATGGGCGGCTACATCGCCCTCGCCTTCGCCGAGCGTCACCCGGAGCGCCTCCGCACGCTGGCTCTCGTCGACACCAAGTCGATCGCGGACTCCGACGAGGCCAAGGCCGGGCGCGTCGCCGCCGCCGAGCGAGTGGCGTCGGAGGGTCGTGGAGGTCTCGCCACCGACATGATCGGCGTCCTCGTCGCGGATTCGGCGTCGGCGTGGACCCGGGCCCGGCTGCGGACGATGATCGAGGCGACACCCGTTGAGACAATCGTTGCCGCTTTCGAGGGCATGAGGCTCAGGCCCGACCGCACGTCGGTCCTCTCCGGGCTGACCATCCCCGTCGGCGTCATCGTGGGGGAGCATGACGCTCTCTCACCGCTCATCGATGCCGACCAGATGGCCGTTGCCGCGGGCGCTGCTCTCACCGTGGTGCCGGACGCCGGGCACATGGCGCCGATCGAGGACCCGGCGACGGTCGCCAGAGCATTGCGAACCCTCTGGAGCGGGGACTCTCGCGGCTAGCCTCTCGCTTCGGAGAGAGGGAGAGCAACGATGAGCGATGCCATCGCCGCGTACGGCGCCGTCGACGACCGTGAGTACAAGAGACGGATCCGTGCTTGGACGCTCTAC